>DATHPF010000096.1:0-13556 GCA_035484155.1 Streptosporangiaceae bacterium | reverse complement strand
CGAGATCTTTTCGTCGCTGCCGCAGTGGCACGTCACGTGCCCGACGCCCGGCCCTCGCGTCTGCACGTACATGCAGCAGGCCAGCCCGGACCACAACAGCCTGATCACGCTGGGGCTGATCTTCGTGCTCCTGCGGGCGTTCGCCAACGGCGGCTCGTCGCTGACCGGCATCGAGGCTGTGTCCAACGCGGTCAGCGCGTTCAAGCCACCCGAGGGACGGAACGCCCGCCGGGTGCTGGTCTACGAGGGCCTGATCCTCGGCATCCTGGTGGCCGGCATCTCGTGGCTGGCACACGCGACGCACGCGCAGCCCTACCTCTCGGGCGTGCCCACGGTGATCTCGCAGGAAGCCAGGGTGGTCTTCGGCACGTCGCTCTTCGGCTCGATCATGTACGGGATTGTCCAGGCCGCAACCGCACTGATCCTCTATACGGGTGGCAACACCAGCTTTAACGGCTTCCCGTTCCTGGCCAACTTCGTGGCCGAGGACGCGTTCCTGCCCCGATGGCTGACCAAGCGCGGACACCGGCTCGTCTTCTCCAGCGGCATCATCGTGCTCGCCACGGTGTCCATCACGCTGCTTGCCGTCGTGGGGTCGAACGTCAACTCCCTCGTGGTGTACTACGCGCTCGGTGTCTTCACCGCCTTCACGATGGCCGGGTTCGGCATGGCCAAGTACCACCACACGCACAAGGAGCCCGGCTGGCGGCACAAGCTCGTGATCAACTTCTCGGCGGGCGTGACCTCGCTCGCCGTGGTCATCATCTTCGCGGTGGTGAAGTTCACCGAGGGTGCCTGGCTGGTCGTCGTCCTGTTCGTCGTCGGCGTGCCAGCCCTGATCCGGCTGAACCGGCAGTATCGAACTGAAGCCACCGTGCTGGAGGGCATCGGCAGCCGGGGCAAGCCGCCCGAGCCGCCTACCTACTCACGCCGGAACGTATACATCTTCGTCGATCAGTTCGACCTAGCCACGATCGCCGCGCTCCGCTATGCCCGGAGCCTGCGCCCGACCTCGCTGCGCGCCGTGCACTTCGTCATCGACAACATCGTGGCCGACAAGCTCCGCCAGGACTGGGTCCGGGCCAACCCGAGCATCCCAATCGACTTCGTCGACTGTCCTGACAGGCGGCTAGCTACGGCCGCCGCCGCGCTGGTCGCAGCCGACGCGTGCCAGCCCGGCATCGGCGTCACGGCGGTGCTCCCCCGGCGCAGCTACACCCCCATCGTCGGCCGGCTCCTTCACGACCGCACCGCGGACCGGATGGCCGCGGTCATCAGCCGCATCCCGCACGCGGTAGCGACGATCGTCCCGTTCGACGTGCAGAGCCGCGTCGAGAGCCTCGCCGGCCGCGGGCCGATCGCGAAGGCCGAAGCCGAGGCCGCGATGCCCAAGCCGGACAGCGCCGCCAGCCGCCGCGAGGCGCGGCAAGAGGATAAGGCGGCGGGCGAGCCGGTGCCGGTCACGACCCCGGCCGACAGCGGTGAGTACTACCGGCCAGGACCCAAGCGGGGGGTCACTCCGATCGGCACGCTCACCAAGCCTGGCCGGGCCGTCGTTGCTGGCCGCGTGCACACGGTCGAAATCCGGCCGGTCGAGCAGAACACGGTCCTCGCCTGCGACATCGAGGACTCGACCGGCCAGCTGACCGCGCTGTTCTATGGCCGGTCCAACATTCCGGGGCTGCGGCCGGGCACCAAGGTGCGGCTGCGCGGCCAGGTCGGCATCCGGGAGGGCAAGCCCGTGATGATCAACCCCGCGTACGAGCTGCTGGCTCCAGGCACCGCCGACTGACCAGGATGACCGAGACAGCGCGCCACCGAACCCTGGGCCGCGACTTCTGGTTCTATTTCGGCGGTCAGCTGATCTCCCAGGTGGGCAGCTCCTTCACCCTGTTCGCGCTGCCGCTGCTCGTCTTCAAGCTCACCCACTCGGCCACCAGCCTGGCACTGACCACCGCGTCGAACTTCGTGCCCTATTTGCTCTTCGGGCTAGTGCTGGGAGCGCTTGTGGACCGGCTCGACCGCCGGCGGATGATGCTCCTCACGGACGTAGGCCGGGCCGCCGTAATAGCCGTGCTGCCGGTGCTAGCCCTGTCCGGAGCGCTTCGCGTGGACGACATCTACGCCGTCGCCTTCGTCCAGTCCACGCTGGGAATCCTGTTCAACTGCGGCGAGTTCGCCGCGATCCCGAGCCTGGTCGGCCGCGACGACCTAGTGGCCGCCAACGGGCGGATCATGGCCACGAACTCGGCCGGCCAGATCCTCGGGCCGATTCTCGCCGGGGTGCTCGTGACGCTCATGTCGCCGGCCGACCTGCTGTTCTTCGACGCGGCCAGCTTCCTCGTGTCGGCCGCCGCGCTGGCCCTCATCCGCCGCAGCTTCAACGCCACCGACCGGCCCGGTGCGGCCCCCGCCGGAGTCAGCGGCCTGCTCGGGGACGTCCGGGCCGGCCTGCGCTACGTCTGGTCACACCCGGTACTGCGCAACATCTCCCTGATGATGGCCCTGATCAACTTCGTGGCGAGCTCGCAGTACGGCCAACTGGTCCTCTTCGCCGAGCGCGTCCTGCACGCCAGCGACAGCGAAGTCGCCGTGCTCTTCGCTGCCGGCGCAGCGGGCGTCGTTGTTGTCAGCATGGCGGCGGCGCCGATTCGCAGGCGGTTGAGCTTCGCTGTCACGGCGCTCGGCGCGCTGGTCATTTCCGGACTGACAGTCACCGCCATGGCGCTGATCGGCTCTTACCCGGCCGCCCTGGTCCTGTGGGCGGCGTCGTGCGGGTTCGGGCTGCTGCTGAACATCAACACGGCCGCGCTGCGTCAGGCCATCGTGCCCGAGGAGATGTACGGCCGCGTGGTCAGCATCGGCCAGGTGCTGGCCTGGTCAGCCATTCCCCTCGGCGCGCTTGCCGGTGCGGCCGCGATCCAGCTGTCCGGCAGCGTCGCCGACGTCTACGCCGCCTCCGGGATCCTGACGGCTCTCATCGCGCTGGCGTTCGCGTTTTCCCCGGTCGCGCAGGGCGACCGCTACGTGGCCGCCGCGGCCGACCCGGTCGCGGCCCCCACAGTCCCGTCCGACACCGCCCCGGCCGGCGAAGGCACCGTCGCCGGGGCCTGACCTGGCCGGGCGCCCGCGGCGGCTCTGCGGTGCCGCCGCGAGCCAGGTGCGACACGCCGGCCACGAGTGGCGAGGAGGCTTCCTTCGCGAGCAACCTCCTCGCCGCCGGGCAATGCATGCGGATGGCTACCGGCATTCTCGTGCTAACTAATGCCGTAACCAACCCCGCCGGTGTTATGAGTTGAAAATATGTTGACCCGATCCGTGGCAAAGGGCGATAGCCCGACCCAGTTGCCGAGGCGGATCTGGTGATGCTGAGTCTGACCGTCGTAACCGCAGACCCTGACATGCGGCGGTCGCAGGTAGCTCGTGTTGAAGAAGAGCCCGGAGTAGTGGTCTGAGGCCCATATGTACTTACACGAGGGATCGGCCTTAGTCCCCGCGTGGAACTTCACGCTGATATCCACGGCACACGCTTGAATGGATTTGTTTGAGTCGCTGCCGTTGGTAACTATGGTGTACCAGCCATGGCCCTTGAGGTTGCCGTTGGCAGGGATGTTGAAGGTATGAGAAGCGCAGGCGGTATTTGCCTTTGCCGCTGAGCTGGCCGCCCCCGTGCTGGCCCCCGTGCTGTTCCCCGCGCTCGTCGACGGGGTGGTCGCCAGCGCTAGTGTCTGGGCGCCCTGCGCGATCGGGCGTACTGTCTTCTTGCTGCCATGCGTGGAAGCGTGCGGAGCCGTTGTGGCCGCGTGGGCGGCGCCGGGGAGCGCCACTATGGCCACAGGAGACAGGGCCGCTGCGCCGACCAGGTATCTCACTTTTTTCACACGATCCTCCTATTGCTAGTACTCGTCTACTAGCGCGCCTGATGGGCCGATCACGTTCGGCGCGAGTTGCGCGTCTCCGTCATGATGACCGGCGGGCCTAACAGGCTCTTCTATGCGACTGGGCGACCCTTGACGAGCGAGTAGTAACGCCCGACTCGCATGACATCCGCAGCTCAGCCGACATCAGGCCCACGTGGCGCGGCGGGCGCAGACCCGGCCACGGGCCTAGCTGGTACGGGAGCGCCCGCACTCAATCCGGCGGCGGCCCGTCGAAGACCAGCCCCCGCGGCAAAACCTCGCCGGTGCCCGCGAGCCGGTCGCGGACTTGCTCAGCCTCGGGCGAGCTCATCTCGGTGTAGAGGACCAGTGCTCGCTGCCAGTGGTAACGAGCCTGGTCCAGATCCCTGCCGGCGTGATGGGCATGGGCGAGGCCCGCATGGGCGCGGGCCATCTCACGCTTGTGACCGGTATCGCTGGCCAGGGCGAGCGCCCCAGTGTGGTGGATGCGGGCCTGCTGATAATCCCCGCTCGCCAGCGAGACTTCCCCGAGGCTATTGAGCGCGGCGCCCTCGACCGAGCGCTCACCGATGTCTCGGGAAAGCTTGAGCGCCTTCTCCAGATGGCTCGCCGCCTGCTGGACGTGGCCCTGACGCAGGTCGAGTTCGCCGAGGTTAGCCAGCGCGTGGGCTTCGCCCACGAGGTCGCAGATCTCACGGCACAGGTTCAGGGCCTGCCGGAGGTAGCCGCCGGCCTGCTCGTGACTGCCCAGCTGAACGCTGACTTCCGCGAGACTCAGCAGACCGTAAGCTTCGCCGGCCTGGTCACCGATGTCGCGGGCCAGATTCAGGGCCTGGTGGAGGTGGTCACCGGCCTGCTCGTAGCTGCCCAGCCGCAGTTCGGCGATGCCGAGATTGTTGAGCGCGATCGCCTCGCCGGTGCCGTTGCCCGTTTCGCGATAAAGGCCCAGGGCGATCCGATAGGAATCGGCCGCCTGGCTATAACGCCCTCGCCAGAGAGCAGCGCTGCCGAGATTTGCCAGTGCGCGGGCCTCGCCGTCGCGGTCGCCGGCCCGCCGGCTGAGCGGCAGGGCCTGCTCGAGGTGACGAGCTGCATCCTGGTAGCAGCCCTGCGCGAGCCTGGTTATGCCGAGGCTGGTCATGCCTCTGGCTTCAGCGGCGAGGTCGCCGACAATCCGGGCGGCACGGCTGGCCTGGTCATGGATGGTGACAGCCTCGGCGCCGTGACCACCGGCATCCAGGTAGCGGAAGAGCGCTGCGGAGAAACCCATGGCATGCCGAGGCCAGCCCGCGGCGGCGGCATGCACGGTGACGGCGGCCAGGCACGGTAGCTCGGCAGCCAGCCATGTCCTGGCCGCGGCCGGCTGGGCCAGGAACGGCGTGATGGCTGCCGCCGCTGGAAGTCCCGACTGATGCTGTTCGGCGGGATACAGCGTCTCCGTCGCGGCGACCGTGGCGCTGAGGTAGTAGTCGAACAGTCGGGTCAGCGCCAGCTGCGCCTCGCGCCCGTCCTCGGTGGCTGCTCTTTCGCGGGCGTAGTCGCGCAGCAGGTCATGCATGGCGTAGCGGCCCGGCCGGGCCGCCTGAATCAGATGTGCGCGGAGCAGCTGGTTGAGCAACTGCCTGGCCTGTTTCAGGCTGGCGGCAATGAGCGCCGCGACCGCGTACGCATCCACCTCGGGGCCGGGGTGCAGGCCCAGGAGCCGGAAGGCGCGAGCGGCGCCGTCATCCAGATTCCGGATCGACCCGGAGAACACGGCCCGCACGGCCGTGCTGGGGTCGCCGCCGGCGTCAAGCAGGTCAAGCCGCTGCTGCTGGTCAGCCAGTTCACTGGCGAGACTCGCCAGCGAGGCTGTGGGCCGGGCGGCCGCCAGCTCAGCGGCCACCCGGAGGGCCAGCGGCAGGCGGCAGCAATACTCCACCAGCGCTGCTGCTGCGTAGGGCTCCGCATTCACCCGGTCCCCGACTAGCGTGCGCAGCAAATTCACGGCATCGGCGTCGGCGAGTACGTCGAGATCGATTCGCCGGGCGCCATCGCGGGCGACGAGGCCGGCGAGCGTGTCCCGGCTCGTCACTATCGCCGCGCAGCCAGGCGAGGCGGGCAGCAGCGGCCGTACCTGGCCAGCCTCGCTGGCGTTGTCCAGCAGGATCAGCATCTGCCGCCCGGAGAGGAGGCTCCGGTAGCGAGCTGAGCGCTCTTCCTCATCCGCCGGGACTTCGGCTGCGGCCACGCCGAGGTCGCGCAGGAACCTGGCCAGCGCATCCGCGGCAGTCATCGGCAGGCCAGGGTCATAGCCACGCAGGTTCAGGTAGAGCTGCCCGTCGGGGAAGCGCTCAGCGAGCCGGTGCGCCCACTGCACCGCAAGGGCCGTCTTGCCGACGCCCGCAGTTCCGCTAATAGCCGAGATGACCGGCGTCCGCGCACCCACCCGAGTATCAGGCTGATCCAGCGCGCACGTGAGCGCTTCCAGCTCACGCTCCCGGCCAGCGAAGTTCGTCGCCATAGGCGGCAGCTGATGGGGCACGACCTCCGGGCTCGCTGACGCTGCGATGGCCGGATGGCGGAGATCCAGCGACCGGTCCGCGCAGAGCACTCGCTGATGCAATTCTTGCAACTCGGGCCCGGGCTCGATGCCAAGCTCCTCCGCGAGGAGCCGCCGCACACGCTGAAACACGGCAAGCGCGTCGGCCTGCCGACCGCAGCGGTACAACACCAGCATGAGCTGGGACTGAAATCGTTCCCTCAGCGGATTCTCTGCCGCCAGCGCCTGCAGCTCGGTCAGCAGCTCGGCATGTCGCGCGAGCGAGAGCTGGGCCTCGTTCCGCCATTCCAGGGCCTGCAGGTGGAGCTGCTCGAGATACGGTGCCCCCTCGCCGCGCAGGCTCTCGCTGGCGACGTCGGCGAGCGGCGCCCCGCGCCACAGCCTGAGCGCTTCCGACAGCGTCGAATCAGCCAGCCGCCAGTCGCCTCCCTCAACCGCCACGCCGCCCCGGCTGCACAAGGCTGCGAACGTCAGGTGATCTACCTCGTCCTCGCCGACCTCCAGCTGGTAGCTGCCCGACCGCGTCAATACCCTGGCGCCGGCCTTCGGACCGAGAACCTGACGCAGCCGCATCACGTGCGTACGCAGCGTCACTGCCGCAGCGGCTGATGGCCCGCCATCCCACAGGGCTTGAGCAAGTTTCTCGGCTGGAACAGCCCGGCCGGCCTGCATCGTCAGCGCTGCTAGCAATGTCCGCTGGCGGGGCGGCCCGATGTGGACGAACGCTTCCCCGTCATGGACGAGCACCGGGCCGAGGACCCCGAACCGCATCCTGCCTCCACACGCCATCCCCGCAAACACGGCTCAACGCCCCGGTCCGTCGACGCAACAAAAACGCAACGCGGCGCATACACGATATTCACATCGTCAGGCGTCCGATGAATGGCGAAACGGAATTACGCGCCGATCGAGCCGGCCCAGGCATATCGAGTGGAGGCGGATTACAGGAGTACCAGGGTCCCTGGGCGGACGCCGGCAAGCCGAGGGGCAGGAAACGAGGAGGCCCCACCGTGAGTGAGACATCAGACATCGTCCCGACACTTGCGACTGCGGGCACCGCTGACCTGCCGATTGCGCTGCAACACGAGGGGGAGGGTGCGACAGAACTTGGACCTTGACGAGCCAGCAACGATTGGGCGGACGATCCGCAATTACCGGGCAGCCTTGGGGCTGAGCCAGCAGCAACTCGCTCAAGCAGCCGGCGTCAGCCTTGGATTTCTGCGTGACCTCGAGCAAGGGCGGACACGTTCCCCGCAGTGGGCTTCGCTGGAAGCGCTGACCGTCGTCCTAAGGCTCGATCTTCATGAGCAAAAGTCGCTCGTTCGCACGTGGTGCCAGGGGGCGCGTAGGAGTTCGACGTTCCGGTCGCAACCCGTGCCACTTCCGACTCCGGCCGATCCAGTTCGGATCGGCATTCTTGGTCCGCTCTCAGCCGAGCGCTCGGGCGAGCGCATCGAACTCGGATCGCGACGCGAGCGGGTTGTTCTTGGGCTCCTCGCTCTTGGAGGTGACCACGGAATCCGAATTGACGAGTTGCTTGAAATCTTCTGGCCCGACGAGGAACCTCTCAGCGCACCCACCATCGTGCAGGGCTACGTCAGCCGGGTAAGGCAGTTGCTTGCGACCGAGACGAGCCAGTCGCCGGTCATCCGGACTGGTCAGTCGTACGTCCTGCAGACCGATCCCCTCTGCCAACTGGATAGCGCCGAGTTCTTTACAAACGTACAGCGAGGTGACACCGCACTCGCAGCCAGCCGGCCTGACCGCGCGTGTCACTTCTACCGGCACGCCCTCGACCTATGGCGAGACAAGACGCTAGCCGACCTCGACCTGCTCCAAGAGCACCCATCAGTAGTCAACTTGAACGCGCGGCGATCCGAGGTCATCATCCGCTACGCAGACGCCGCGGCATCGGCGAGTACGCATGCCGAAGCTCTGCCTTATCTGCGGCATGCGTGCTCGGCAGATCCATTTAGCGAGCTCATTCATGCCCGGCTGATCGTCGCACTAGCCGCCGCAGGGAGGCGGGCGGAGGCGATCAATACTTTCGAACAGCTAAGGGGGCGTCTTGACCGTGAACTGGGAATAGCGCCTTGCAATCAGCTGTGGCAAGCCTACTCAGACATCCTAACCCTTTCAGAGAACGGGCCCTCACGTGCAGCAATCGACCCCCAGCACTAGCCTCAATTCAGCTGACCCCGGATACTCGTTCTCTGATCCCGTGTTCGTGTTGTGTAACGGACGATCGGGTTCCACGCTGCTACGGTTCCTGTTGGACGCGCACCCTCAGCTCGCGTGCCCGCCCGAGACCAATCTGCCGTCGCTGTGCGCGCAGCTCGCCACGGTCTGGTCGCTGATCGAAGGCGCTCCCCTGTCAGCCAACCGAGGCGATGAACCGCCGCATATACCGGATGCCGCGATCGCGGGCATCCGATACACGATGGACCGGATGATCGGGTCGTACTTGCAAAGGCGGGGAAAAACCAGGTACTGCGATAAGAGTCTGGGCACCGCACGCTTCGCCGAGCTGTTGCTGCGAGTCTATCCCGAGGCCCGTTTCATTTGCCTCTATAGGCATCCCATGGACGTCATCGCGTCCGGCCTGGAGGCTTGCCCCTGGGGTCTGAGCGGATATGGCTTCGACCCATATATCGCCGCGAATCCGGGCAACGCCGTGCATGCGCTGGCCAGGTTCTGGGCCGATAACGCCGGGACCACCCTGGCGGCGGAGGAGGAATTCCCGGACCGGACGTTCAGGGTCCGATATGAGGATCTCGTAACCGACGCCGAGACCGTCGCCGCAGAGGTCTTCCGGTTCCTCGAGGCACCGCCGGCGCCGGGCATCTCGGAATCCTGTTTCTCAGGCGAGCGCGAGCGAAGCGGGCCTGCGGACTACAAGATCTGGTACACGTCCAACATCTCATCCGACTCAGTGGGCCGCGGATGGTCCATCCCCGCTGGGATGATCGCCCCGCCAGTGCTGGGCGCGATCAACGAAATGGCCGCCAAACTCAACTACGTGCCGATCGATGAGGGCTGGGGCACCTCGGAGCCACCTGCGGACCTGCGAGTACCAGTCAGCGATGCAGACAGCAGTTCGACCGCCTCAGCCCCAGATCCGTCGGCTGGAGAGGTGGCCGGCGGGATCGGAGCCGACGAGGAGTCGAAGTGCGGCCCCGCGCACTCACAACTGCTAGGCAGTCGCTTGAACGCTGGCGTTTCGGCCGCGGGCGAGAACGCGGCATCGCGCTGGAAGCAGCACGGCGAGGAGACTTTCGTCGCGGTCGCAGTATCCAGGGATAGTGGTCTGAGCTCCGAACACTGGCTCGTGGATCTCCGGGCGCGCACGGTGACCTTCGCCACGCGCGCCGCGCAAGAGAGATCCGACTGGGACATAGTCGGATACTCCGATGCGTGGGACCAGGTAGTGACGGGCAAACTGAACCTCAACGTTGCCTTCAGGACCTGCAGGCTCCGATACTGCGACGAAGACGAGGCCGGGCCGGTGGCCTCTGAGGATCGGATCCGCATACTGGCCGACCTCCTAGCGCTGACTAACTGGTAACGGGCAGTCGATGACCGAGACCCAGGACGTTCCCGTGAGCGGCGAACCGGCATCACGAGACGCCCGGCCAGTATCTGGCCCTGTCATAGTGCTCACCTATGCGCACGCGGGTGTGGAGCTGCTTATGCCGGTGCTTGGGGCGAGCTCGTCGCTGGCATGTACCTTCGGCAGCGGCTTGCTGCCCCTCTGTCACTCTGCGGCCGCCACATGGAAAGTCGTGGAGAAACAGGACCTAAGCCTGTCCGCGCTGGCAATCAAGTCCATTCGCTCGCTAGCCGGCGTCATGAACGCTGTTATCCTCGCCGACGCGGGCGCATCGCGGTGGTGCGAGGTCGCGTTTGCTGGGATGGAGCAAGCAGAGACTTTCATGCAGCTGTTCCCAACGGCCACATGTCTTTGCCTTCACCGTAGCCTCGAAGGCGTCCTGGATGAGGCGGTCACCGCGTACCCCTGGGGCCTCGGCGGCAGTCCGCTCTGGTCCTACTCCGGTACGCATCCGGGCAATACGGCGGCCATTGCGGCTGCCTACTGGATTGCCCACACCGAACCTCTGCTGGCCTTCGAGGCCAAGTATCCGCAGTCGTGCCGACGACTCAGGGCTGAAGATCTTTCTGTCGACCTATTTCAGCAGGCTAAGGAAATCTTCGACTTCCTCGGGCTGGACGCTCGTGATCTTGCAGTCTTGCGCGAACCGCATGCCACCCTGAGTCCGGCCGAGGCGGGTGATGTCACTCGGGCCACGGCGATTCCCGTCGGGAAAATCCCAGCTCATCTGCTGGCCAAGGCGAGCGGGCTTCACGCGGACCTGGGATACGCGCCGTGGCCTCCGACATAGCAGTGCACTAGAGGTCTGGCCGCCGGGCCTGAGCGGCCGGCCGACGGCGGCGTCAGCCGAAGGTCTGCTGGTTCGCGTACTGGCTCGGGGCGACGATCGTCTCGGGCTGGCCGATGTCGAGGAACCGCACGGTCTGCTTCTCGACGTTCAGGTGGCCCTGATTGTCCAGGCCGGAGAACGTCGTGCTCATCTGCTGGACCACCCCGTGCTCGTCGACCCAGACGTCCAGCCCAGTCAGCGTGGTGGGCCAGGCGATGCCCAGCGAGAGCAGCTTCCCCGGCAGGTAGGCCACCTCCGTTGCGCGCAGATGCTCGCACCGGACGCCGCCCACGACCTGGTAGCCGAGGTTCTCGAAGCCCGCGGCCGGGCGCAGCGCGGCCAGGAGCGCGCGGGGATCGGGCACCGTCGTGCCCCCGGTCTGCGTCTGGTTCGTGGAGTGGTACCACTGCAGCGGCTGGCCGGGCGGCGGGTTGCCGTAGGTGTAGATCTGGCCGTCGACGACGCGCTCGGTGAACGTGCTGGTGGCACCCGGCTGCGACGACACCGAGTTGAAGTTCTGGCCGGAGAACGTGATGTCGAGCGTCCCTGAGCCGTCCGCGATCCCCTCGTCGGTCTCGGCGTAGCTCACGCCGACGTGACCGGCCGACTCGATCGCCGCCTTCGAGACCTGCGCGATGTGCTGCACGACCGCCGCCGTGAGCCGGGCGGCCCCGGGCTTAGCGTGCACAGCATGCGGATGCACGGCCGGGGCATGCGGCCGGGCCGCCACCGGACGGGGATGGCCGCCACCCGCCGAGGCGGCGGTGACAGCGGCCGCACTGCCCGCCGCGACCACGGCAACCGCCGCGGCGGCGGCCACGACCGGGCGCCGCAGCACCAGCGGCCGCGAGCCAAGCGGGCGGCCGGCGGGCGCCACCGTGGCCCGCCGCTCGGCCAGCTCGGCCAGAGAGATAGGCCGGGCGCTGGCCTCGACGTACTCCCGGATCTGTTCGGTCAGCTCATTCGTCATGGTCGTCACTCCCCGTTCCGAGCGCGGCCCGCAGCCGCGCTAGCCCTCGTTCCGCATGGTTCTGGACCGATGTCCGCCGCAGGCCGGTCAGCTCGGCGACCTCGCGCAGCGTGTAGCCGTAGCCGTGCACGAGCACGACGGCCAGCCGCTGCCGCTGGGTGAGAGCCGCCAGCGCGGCTGGCAGTCCCGGCTCGAACCGGTACTCGCCCGCGCTGGGCGCCTCGTGCAGCACCGGCTGCCGCTTATGCCGGCGGCCGCGGGTCTGCCCGACCCGGAACAGGTAGCCGGGCAGGTTAGCCAGGCCGGACAGCCGGTCCCAGTGCTCCCAGGCGTAGGCGAGGGCCTCGGCCGCCGCGTCGCGGCCCTGCTCCGGCCCGAAGGCCGCGACCAGGGCCCGCCGCAGGCGCGGCTCGGCCTCGCGCACGAAGGCCTCGAAGTCTTCCGGGCCCGGCGGACTGCCCGCCGCCACCGGGGCGGCGTCTAGTGTTTTCGGCGTCGTGTCCATCACCTGAGAAAGCCCCTGGCCGCCGGCCTGTACCACAGCGGGCTAGAAGTACCTGGGATTGGCGATCGCCAGCCGGGTGGCGACCGCGTCGGCCAGGCTCGCGTCGGGCGGGAGCGGGCCCGCCTCGAGCTCCCGGGACACGATCGCCAGCGCGTTCGCGGCGACCCGCGCGTGGAAGGAAAGCTGGCCGGTCGTCGCCGGCATGACCTGAGTCGTCAGGTACTCGCGCACCGCGTCGAGCAGCTCGCTCGCCGTGGGCCGGCCGTACGGATCCGGCTGCGCCACCGGCTCGCCCGACAGCTGCGGCCGGCGGGCGGCGGCCGCGTCCGCCTCGGCGGGCTGCAGCAGGAGCAGCAGGTCCCACTCTTGCTCGGCCACCCGCCGTCCGATCGCGGCCAGCTCCACCGAGCGGTACGCGCCCGACAGGTGCGCAAAGGCCTGGCTGAGACAGATCACGCCCCACCGCAGCGTGCCCAGCACCTCCCACCAGCGCAGCTCGGCCAGTCCGATCTCGGCGCCCCCGGCCTCGCGGTAGGCGGCGAGGAGTTCCTCCCGGCTGCCGACGCCCGCGACGGGCGGGCCCGCGCCGAACCGCCAGGCCTTCACGCACAGCCAGCCCAGGTCCTCGGCCGGATTCCCGAGATGGGTGAGCTCCCAGTCCAGGACCGCCCGCAGGCCCTCGGGGCCGACGATCAGGTTGCCGAGGCGGAAGTCGCCGTGCAGGAGCACCGGCTCGCGCGCGGCCGGCGGGCTCCCGGCCAGCCAGTCCAGCGCCAGCTCGAACACCTCACTGGGCCGACCGAACGAATCGAGCTGCTCCCGCAGCCCCGCGAGCGGGTCCGGCTGCGGGAACCCGGCGGGCACGGCGATCGCGTGCAGACCGGCCGCGAACCGGCCGAGCTGGCCGGCCAGCTGGCCGCGGCCCTGCTCGTACTCGGCATCCCGCAGGATCCGGCGCGCGATCGTCTCGCCCGGTATGCGCCGCATCACGATGCCCCGGTCGCCGAGAAGCACCTCGGGTACGGGCAGGCCCGCGGCGTGGGCCAGCCCGATCGCCGCGGCCTCCCGGTCGATCCCGCCCGGCTCCCTGGGCCGGCCGGGAGGATCGCGCCGCAGGATGAGCTCGGTGCGCGTGCCGTCGGTCCCGACCGCGTCGAACGACCAGGTCTCCTTGGACGCGCCTCCCGATAGCCGGGTCAGA
>DATHPF010000095.1:0-20127 GCA_035484155.1 Streptosporangiaceae bacterium | reverse complement strand
GTCGCGGCTCTCGCGTCCGATGCCGAGTTGCTCCTGCTGGACGAGCCGACGTCGGGGCTGGACCCGCTGATGGAGGCGGTGTTCCGGCAGTGCGCCGAAGAGGAGCGGTCCCGCGGCCGCACGATGCTGCTGTCGAGCCACATCCTGTCCGAGGTCGAGGCCCTGTGTGACCGGGTGACGATCATCCGGGCCGGCCGGACCGTCGAGACCGGCACCCTGACCGAGCTACGCCATCTCACCAGGACCTCGATCGCGGCGGAGCTCGCCGCCCTGCCCGCCGGTCTCGACCAGCTGGCGGGCGTCCACGACCTCGTCGTGGACCAGGGCCAGGACGGCGGCAGCCGGGTGCGCTGCGAGGTCGACTCGGATCAGCTCGACAGCCTGCTGCGACTGCTCGTCGCGGCCGGAGTCCGCACCCTGGTGAGCCAGCCGCCGACGCTCGAGGAACTGTTCTTGCGGCACTACTCCGGCGGCGAGTATGCCGAGGGTGTGCCTGCAGCGGGTGTGCCCGCACCGGCGGGGGCAGCTCCAGCCGGGCAGGCGGGAGCGTGAGCGCGACACCGGCGCCGGCTCCGGCCCCTGCGCCGGCCCCGGTCACGGCGGTCGCGCGGCCGCCGCGGATCGGGCGCAACGGGCCGGCGCCGGGGTCGCTGACCGGAGCCCGGGAGCTGACCAGGCTGGCGGTGCGCCGGGATCGCATCATGCTGGCGGTCTGGATTTACGCTCTCACCGCCATCGCCGCGTCCGGCGGTTACGGCATCAAGCACATCTACAAGACCGCGCAGAGCCGCGCCTCACTGGCAGCGAGCGTCCATTCCACCCCGGCCCTAGCGTTCCTCTACGGCCAGCTGCGCGGTGACTCGCTCGGCGCCCTCATCGCCTGGCGCTACCTGGCATACGCGGCGCTCGGCGCGGCGCTGCTGAGCATCTTCCTGGTTGTGCGGCATACCCGGGCAGACGAGGAAACCGGTCGGCTGGAGCTCATCGGCTCGACCGTCGTCGGCCGGCACGCGGCCCTGGCGGTCGCCATGGCCGTGGCGTGTGCGGCGAACCTGATCCTCTGCGTGCTCAGCGCGCTGGTCCTGACGTTTAGCGGCCTGCCGGTCACCGGGGCGATCGCGTTCGGTCTGGCGGAAGCGGGCTGCGGTGTCGCCTTCGCTGGCGTGGCCGCGGTGACCGCTCAGGTCAGCGGTACGGCTCGGGCCGCGAGGGGCATGGCCATCGCCGTTCTGGGACTCAGCTTCCTGCTTCGGGGCGTCGGGGACTCGGGCGGCAGCCGCGGCCTGACGTGGCTCACCTGGCTCTCGCCCATCGGCTGGGCGGAGCTGGTGAGGCCATTTGCGGCCGAGCGGTGGTGGGTGCTTGGGCTGCCGGTGCTGGCGGCCGTGGCCGGGCTCGTGGCAGCCTTCGCGCTGGCGGCGCGGCGCGATCAGGGTGCCGGCCTGATGCAGCCTCGGCCAGGTTCGGCGAGGGCGGGACGGCTGTTGTCCGGCCCGGCGGGGCTGAGCTGGCGCCTCCAGCGTGGCTCCGTAGCGGGCTGGACAGCGGGCTTCCTGGCTGGCGGGCTGGCGATCGGGGTCGTGACCACGAGCATCGGCAAGCTAATCGGAACGAGCGCGTCGGTCACGAAGGCGATCGACAGGATCGGCGGGCAGGCAGCACTGACCAACGCGTACCTGGCGGCATGCATGAGCCTGATCGGCCTGGTCGCGGCCGCGTACGCGGTCTCCGCCGTGGCGCGACTGCGGTCGGATGAGGTGGCGGGGCGGGCCGAGCCGCTGCTGGCGGCGGCAGTAAGCCGGTCCCGCTGGGGCGGTAGCAACCTGCTGATCGTGACGGTCGGCACCGTGGTGGTGCTCGTGGCCGGCGGGCTTGGCGTGGGGCTCGCGTTCGGCATCGCCGGCTCGGATGTGAGCACGCAGGTGCCAAGGCTCATTGGCGCCGCTTTGGCGCAGTTGCCCGCCGCGCTGGCAGTCGCTGCCGTCGGAGCCGCGTTCGCGGGCCTGGTGCCGAAGTGGAGCGGGCCAGTCGGCTGGGCGGCGCTGGCAGTGTGCGGATTCATCGGCGTCTTTGGGCCGGCGCTGAGCCTGTCGCAGGCGGTGCTGGACATCTCGCCGTTCACGCACGTGCCGAAGCTGCCTGGCGGGGCCTTCAGCATCGTGCCGCTGGCCTGGCTGAGCGGGGTCGCCGTGGTACTGGCCGGGGTTGGCCTGCTCGGGCTGCGCCGCCGCGACATCGGCTGAGGGCGGTGCTGGCGTCACGGCACAGCGCCAGCCGGCCGTGGTCGGGGGCTCGCCGGTGGACGCGCCGCTCCGTTACGGGTGGATGGTCTTGTGCTCGGCCAGCATCTGGACGTACTGAGAGATCTTCCTGGCCCGGGTTTCGGCGCGCTTCACCGTAGTGAGCCGGTACAGGATGGCGTACCTGTTGATGCTGCTGATCGTGGCGAAGAACGCTGCTGCGGCGGGGTTGGCGTCGAGCGCGACCCGAAGGTCGTCCGGCACAGCTATCGTTCGCTGGCCAGCGTAGGCGGCAGCCCACCGGCCGTCGGCCTTGGCGCCATCGACTTCGCGCAGCCCGGCTGGCTGCATCAGCCCCGCGGCGATGAGGGCGTCCGCCTTCTCGGTGTTGATCTTCGACCACCGGCTGCCTGGCCTGCGCGGCGTGAACCGCTTCAGCCAGTAGCTCTCATCGAGGCCGCGAGTCTGCGCATCGATCCAGCCAAAGCACAGCGCCACATCCAGTGCCTCGACGTACGAGAGCGTTGCTTCTGGCGCGCCCTTTTTAGCAAGCTTCAGCCAGATGCCCGCCGAGGTAGCGTGCTCCGACTCGAGACACGCATGCCAGTCGGCCGCGGAGTCGAACGCCCGCACCGGGCCAGCCTGCTCGCTCACGTGGCTAGTGAACCACTCACCTGTGACAATGCGCCGCAGCCGCAGGGATCCTTGCGGCTGCGGCGCACGCCCTACGACAACCTGAGCTGGCGCAGCAGATCGGTGACGTGCGTCCTGGCCGTGGATTCGAGAGCGCCGGCCTCGCCGAGGATCCAGGCCGCCGTACTGTCGGGGTTCCGGTAGAGGCCGAGCAGCAGGTGCTCGGTCCCGATGTAGTTGTGGCCGAACTCCAGCGCGACGGTGAGCGCGTCGCGCAGCAGGCGCTTGGCGTCATCGGCGTACGGCGGTACTGAGTCCGCAGCCTGGCTGGCGGGCTCTGCCGCGGCCTGGTCCCCCGCCTGCTCGTCCGGGGCCGAGTGCTGCTCGCCGTCCTGAGCGTGCCCGTGGCCACGTGCAGTCAGCAGCGCGGCCCGCACGCCGTCTTCGGTGACGTTCATGGCCGTCAGTGTCCGGCCCGCTATCCCCTCCGGCTCTGCGAACAGGGCCAGCAGCACGTGCTCGGTGCCGACGGCATCGGCGCCGAGCGACAGCGCGGCCTGGCGGGACGCGGCGACCACGTGGCGGGCCCGGTCGGTGAAGCGCTCGAATGTCGGCGCCGGGGTCGCGGCGATAATGTGCGCCGCCAGCGCCGGGGCGAATCGCTTGTGCACGGCCTGCTTGGTCACGCCGAGCGCGTTGCTGATCTCGGACCAGGACCGGCCATCACGACGACACCGGTCGACGAAGTACCCGAGCAGGGCATCGGTGGTGTCTTCCAGATCTGCCGCGGTCGCGGCGGCCGCGACGAGCTGGTCGAGAGGCTGATCGGAGCCGGCGTCCTCGCGGACGGTTGCGATGAGCTCCTGAAGAGTGGGTGGAGGCGTCATGCGTCAACCTTAGGTTGACTCGCTGGCTCGCGTCAACCGTCGGTTGACGAAGTACGTCAACTTTTCGTTGACGAAATGATTAGGAGGCATACTAGAGAAATGGGTCCGAACGAACTGAGCCACTCACGGCAGCTGCTGGTACTGGCGATCTGCTGCATGAGCCTGTTCATCGTCGGGCTGGACGTCACCATCGTCAACGTGGCCCTGCCGTCGATCGGGCGTGAACTGCACGCAGGCGTGTCAGGACTGCAGTGGACGATCGACGCCTACACGCTCGTGCTCGCTAGCTTGCTCATGCTGGCCGGCTCGACGGCCGACCGGATCGGCCGGCGCCGGACCTTCCAGACTGGCCTCGCGGTCTTCTCGCTGGGCTCACTGCTGTGCAGCGTGGCACCGGGCCTCGGCTGGCTGGTGGCGTTCCGGATGGTCCAGGCCGTGGGCGGCTCGATGCTGAACCCCGTAGCGATGTCCATCATCACCAACACGTTCATCGAGCCGAAGGCCCGGGCCAAGGCGATCGGGGTCTGGGGCGCCGTCGTCGGGCTGAGCCTGGCGCTAGGGCCGCTTGTCGGCGGCCTGCTGGTGGAGACCGTGGGCTGGCGCGGCATCTTCTGGGTCAACGTTCCGGTCGGGATCGCGGCCATCGTGCTCACGGCGCTGTTCGTGCCAGAATCCAAGGCCCCGCACGCCCGCAAGCTCGACCCAGTCGGCCAGCTCTTGATCATTATCTTGCTGGCCAGCCTGGTCTACGGGCTGATCGAAGGTCCTAGCTCAGGCTGGACCTCGGGCAAGATCCTGGCCTGCTTCGGTATCGCAGTGCTGGCCCTGATCGCGCTGGCGCGCTATGAACCACGCCGTGCGGAGCCGCTGATCGATCTGCGGTTCTTCCGCAGCGCGCCGTTCTCGGGCGCGGTGGTGATCGCGATCTGCGCTTTTGCCACCCTCGGCGGATTCCTGCTCGTGAACACGCTGTACCTGCAGGACGTGCGCGGGTACTCGCCGCTGCTAGCAGGCGTCTACACACTGCCGCTGGCCGCCATGACGGTGGTGTGCTCCCCGCTGTCGGGTCGGCTTGTCGCCTCCAGGGGCACCCGACCCTCGCTGGTCGTGGCCGGGCTCGGGATTGCGGCGGCTGGCCTGATCCTGACCCAGGTCACGACAGACACCGCGTCGATCGTGCTGATCGCCAGCTATGTGCTGTTCGGCATCGGCTTCGGCATGGTCAATGCGCCGATCACCAACAGCACCGTGTCGGGCATGCCGCGAACCCAGGCCGGCGTCGCCGCTGGCGTCGCATCCACCAGCCGGCAGGTCGGCTCATCGCTCGGCGTCGCGATCATCGGATCGGCCACGATCTCGGCGCTGCACGGGCCGTTCAGGCTCGGCCTGGCCAGTGCCAGCCACGTGGGCTGGTGGATCGTGACTGGCTGCGGCGTCGCCATCCTCGGCCTTGGTCTGCTGGTCAGCGGCAGCTGGGCACGCAAGACCGCCCAGCAGACCGCGAGCCGCCTGATGCCCGCCAGCGCCGACGTCGGCCAGGATCAGGTTCCGGCCGGGCAGACACCTCGCAGTTAGCCATGGCCCAGCCCGGCCGGGCCGGGCAGGCAGGCATGGCACAGCGCGGCCGACCCAGAGCAGCCAAGGGCATGGCGCAGTTCAGGCCGGCCGCCCAGGGCACGCTAGTCCTGCTGCGCCGACACCGACATGACGGAGAACACCGCACCCTGATCGTCGCTGACGACGGCCATCCGCCCGTAGGGGCTGTCCCAGGCAGGGGCGACGACGCTGCCGCCGAGCTCGGTCACTCTCGCCACGGCCGCGTCGGTGTCCGCCACACCGAAGTACGTGCTCCAGCTCGCGGGCAGGTCAGCCGGCTGGTCGGCGCCGATCGCGCCGATGCCGCCCACCGGCCTGCCATCGAGGTCGAGGGTGGCGTATTGCATGCCCTCGGCCCCGATGTCGCCGAACTGGTAGCCGAACACCGCGCCGTAGAACGCCTCATTGGCCTCGAAATGGCGAGACATGTTTTCACTCCAGATCAGCGAGCCAGGCTCGTTGGCCAGCCGGATGCCCGTGTGCGTACGGGCCTCCCAGACGCCGAACATCGCACCGCCAGGGTCGACGGCGATGAACATGCGGCCGACGTCCATGACGTCGAACGGCTCCGCCAACACCTGACCGCCGGCCGCCTTGATCTCCGCGGCCGTGAGGTCGGCATTGTCGGATGCCAGATAGGTCGTCCAGAACGTGCCGCTGTCTGGCGCGGCCTGAGCCCCGATGCCAGCGACCGGCTGGCCGCCGATCGAGCACATGCGGTAGCCGCCGCCGTCCGGGCCGGTGTCGTAGACGTCCCAGCCGAACAGGCCCTGGTAGAACGCCGCAGCCTTGGGAATGTCAGCTACGCCGAGGTCGATCCAGCACGGCGTGCCGGGCGCCCAGGCGGTGTCACGTGTGACCATCGGTCCTCCAAGCGCCGCCGCGATCAGGCGGCGCGAGCTCTTGGATACTGAACGGGCGAGGGAAGCGTACTGCCAGCCTCTGACAACGGGCGCTGGAACGACACTTACTACCGGCGTGGATGTTCTAGCGCCTGGCCCGGATCGCCGGCGTCGGCAGATGGCGGTCAGACTTGGGTCTATGCAGACTTGGGACGCCATCACCTCGCGCCGGGATGTCAGGTCCTTCGGCGACCAGCCGATCGCCGCGGCCAGCCTGGACCAGATCCTCGAGGCGGCCCGCCGGGCGCCGTCCTCCCGCAATACCCAGCCCTGGGACTTCGTGCTGGTCACCGACCGGGGTCAGCTCGAGCAGCTCTCGAAGGTCTGGATCGGGGCCGGCCACGTGGCTGGGTCAGCCGCCACCATCGCACTCATCGTGGCCGACGACTCTGCCCAGCGGGTCCAGTTCGACCTCGGCCAGGTCGCGATGAGCATCATGCTCGCAGCGGCCGACCTCGGCATCGGCAGCGGCCACTCGTCCGTGGGCGAGAAGGACCTGGCGCGGCAACTGCTCCGGCTGCCCGCCGGCAAGTCGTGCGAGTTCCTGATCTCGCTCGGCTATCCGGCAGTCCGCCCGCTGGCCCCCATCAAGAACCCAGACCGGCGACCGCTCGATGAGGTCGTGCACCGCGGTCACTGGTAAGACCAGGAACGGGGCCGTCCCCGTCCTCCCAGCCCAGCAGTACGAAGCCGTCCGCGCCGTTACGCGCTGCCGGGCATCATGAGTGGAGAATTGCTGTGGCTATAGCAACAGTAATTCCCCACCCATGAAGATCATCTGGAGTTATCGGCGTCCGCCACTCGCCGCTGTTAGTCGGACGGGTAGCAGTAGGAGTCGCTCGACGCGTCGCCGCCCTGAAGCCTGACCTGATGCGGTCTGCGGCCGCGGAACGCATCGCCTTCCACGAAGAACCGCTTATCGAAGGAGATCCCGCCATCCTCGGCGACGTCGAGCTTGGCCATCCAGGCGCCGACGCCGTCGGGATAGAACTGGTCGTCCCAGGATCCGTACAGCGAATTGGTGAAGTAGACGCGCTTGGAATCCCGGCTGACCTCGACCATCTGGGGACCGCCAGCGAGCCGCTGGTCTGGCCGGGCCGGGTGCGCCTGGCGGCCGACGATGCCGCCGATTCGCACCGATCCCGTCTCGCGCGGGTGGAAGGGGTCTGACACGTCGTACTGCTTCAGCTCGCCGGTGCCCCAGCACGACACGTACAGCCGCTGATCGTCTACCGACAGAGCCAGGTCGGTGACGAGCGGCGGCACCGCGCCGAACGGCTGGAGCGCGGGCGGCAGATCGGCCGCGTCCGCGGGCTCGGCCGGGATGGAGATCACCTTCTGCGCGGCCCAGATCCCGTCGTCCTGCTGATGCCACAGCCAGATCGAGGCGGACAGATCCTCGACGCTCACCACGACGCCGACGAAGCCGTACGTCTGCGTCGGGTTGTGCGCCGGGCGAAGTTCCAGCGCCATCTGGTGCTGATCACCCAGATCGATGGTCTGGATGTTCGTCCTCGTCTTCATGTCCCAGAAATGCAGCCGGTGGCCATATTTGCGGCCGAGCAGCAGCTCAGGCACGATGCCGTCCTCGATCATCGACGGGGTGCCCCACTCGGAGGTGATCGCGACGTCGTGGTTGATGTGCCACCACACGTCGTAGGCCAGGTACTGATCGCCGCGATCGGCCTCCCACTGGCCCGTCACCTCGAAGGTGTTGTGATCCAGCAGGGCGACGCCGCCCGGGCCTTCTTCGCTGCCGCCGCCAAGGCACGACACGAACAGCCCGCCCGGGCCGCAATGCACGGTATGCGGGCGCGAATAGTTTGCGCGCTTGGCGAGCTCTTCGGGCCCGAGCACCTTGACGAGCTGCGGAGCGGCTGGCGTGTCCATCGTGTCCAGGACATACAGCCGGGACGAGCGCAAGCCGGGCACGATCAGGTAGCGGCGGTCACCGTGGTCGTGGCCGCCGCCCGGGCACAGGGCGCTTGAGCAGGCGTTCCAGCCAAAGTGGTGGAGCTCGTCGCCGAGGTTGGGGAGCTCGGTGTAGCCGACCACCGTGCCGTACGCGGCCGAGTCAGGGTCGACATCGACGACAGCCATGCCGTCCGGTTTGTCCGCGGGCCGGGCGAACGTTGCGACGTAGGCGAGCTTTTCCGCTGGGGCCGCAGCGGCGTCCCGTGGTGAGCGGTAGAACGTTGGATCGATGTGATGGCCGGCGTGATCGTGGTCGTGTCCGGCCGGGGCGTCGTGCTCAGTCGTCATAGTTCGCGTCCTTCGTGCTGTTATCGCCTTAACAGACTCTTAAACTAGGAAACGCTCTCGCCAGTGTCTCCTGCCCAGAGGCAGGCCTGCAAGCGGACCTGGATTAAGCCTGACACTGGGCGCTCTGCGCGCGCCCGAGGTCGATGTGCAGCCGGGCAACGAGCGCGGGCGTGCGGGTAAGCATGCTCAGGAGTCTGGGCGCACGCCGGCGCCGGTGTCAATGCGAGTAATCCAGCTGGAGAACATCAACGGAAACCGGCGAATCTGCGTCATAGGGGGCAGTCCGCCTCGTCGCATAGAGTGCGCCGAGGGGGAGATCACAGCATGTCGGCCGGGCATGGTGGCTAGCGTCCGGCGAGAAGGCGACCTATCCCAGGCGCCCATGGAGGTATTCGCTCATGCGAACTCAACGGCTGTGGCGCGCGGCAGGCGCAATCGCCGCCGTCGGCGGCCTCGCGACTGCGGCCGGCTGCACGTCGGGGGGGCCGGCGAGCAGCCCGGCCGCCGGGCATTCGACCGGCCAGCCATCGAGCGGCACGCCGTCGACCTCTGCCGGGCCAGGCGCCAGCGGGTCGAGCGCGCCGTCGCCGGAGGCGTCCGCGGCCGCGTCCGCGCAGGCCGTGCAGGGCCCGGCCGCGGTGCCCACCGCAGCTCAGCTCGCCGCGCTCAGAGCGCAGGCCGGCGAGATCGCGAGGCTGTCACCTGAGCAGCTAGCGGGCCAGCGAGTCATCTATAGCTACAACGGCCTCACCCCGCCCGCCGGGCTGCTGAAGCTGATCCGGGCCGGCGACGTCGGCGGCGTGATCTTCTTCAGCTTCAACATCGCCAGTCAGGCGCAGCTGCAGAGTGTCGTCAGCCAGCTCGTCGCGGCGAACGCTGCCAGCTCGAACCCCGCCCGGCAGTATCCGCTGCTGCTGATGACCGACCAGGAAGGGGGCGAGGTCCGCCGGCTGCCCTGGGCCGGACCGAGCGAGTCCGAAGCGCAGATCGGCGCCGCGGGCAATCCGGCTGCTGCCGCCGCCACCGCTGGTGCCCAGGCCGCGGCCGGGCTACGCAGTGTCGGCATCAACGTCAACCTCGCGCCGGTGCTTGATGTGTACCGTGCCGCTGGCGACTTCGACGATCAGTTCCAGCGCTCGTACAGCATGAACCCCAGCGTCGTCGGTGCCGCCGGGGCCGCCTTCGTCGGAGCTCAGCAAGCTGGCAACGTCGCCTCGACGGTGAAGCACTTCCCCGGACTCGGCGCCGCGACCGCGACGCAGAATACCGACAACGTGCCAGTCACGATCAATCTGCCGCTGAGCACCTTGCGCGCGGTCGATGAGTCCCCCTACGCGGCGGCCTTCCAGGCTGGTGCCAAGCTCGCCATGGTCTCGTGGGCGCAGTACCCGGCGCTAGCGCCGGGACTGCCGGCCGCGCTGTCGCCCGCGATCGTCCAGGGCGAACTTGAAGGTCGGCTGGGCTTCAGTGGCGTGACGATCACCGACGCGCTTGGCGCAGGCGCGCTCGCGTCCTATGGCTCGCTGGAAAACAAGACCATGCTCGCCGGCCGGGCCGGCATGGACGCGCTGCTCTGCACCGCCACCAAGCCCCTGCCCGGTTTGAAGTGCGTCGACGGACTCGAGAACGGCTACCTCGACGGCGCGCTGCCGCAGACCGCGTTCCAGGCGCAGCTCGCTCAGCTGCTGCAACTGCGGGCCAGCCTGCCGACCTGACCACCTGCCTGGCCTGGGCCCCGGCGTGCCGGGGGTTTGCGTCTGCCGTACAGGCCCCCTACTCAGCCAGTAGCGTGCGAGTGGTAGGAGATGTCCGTTCGGCTAGCGATTGCGTGCGAGCGGGGCTTGCGCCCGGTTCCGCGGAGAGGCAACCCCCGCCTTGGGCAAGCAGCTGTGGTTCAGATGCTCCGGCGTGGCTGTGGCGGCCGTTGCCGTGGCGGCCGTTGCCGTGGCGGGGCTGACGGCAGCGCTCAGCGGCGGCAGCGCTGAGGCGGGTCCGGCTGCTGCGACAGCGCGGGTAGTCGGCCGTCGGCTGGCAGTCAGCGCCGAGGTCAGCAATGCCGCCGTCGCTCGCGCGGCGAACCAGGCCCCAGAGGTTGCTGTCGCGTCGGCAATGTCGCCGCGCCAGCTGGCCGGCCAGCGCGTCATCTACGCGTACTCGGGCCTCACGCCGCCCTCGCGCCTGCTGTCCCTGATTCGCCAGGGTGACGTCGGCGGCGTCATCTTCTTCGCCGCCAATTACCAGAGCAGTTCGCAGTTCACCGCTGCGGTCAGCCAGCTCGAGGCTGCGAACCAGGCCGCGACGAACCCGGCGCGTGACTATCCGCTGCTGCTGATGACCGATCAGGAAGGCGGCAGCGTCAGACGGCTGCCAGGTGCGCCTGTCCAGTCGGAGCAGTGGATCGGCTCAGGCAGCACCGCCTCCGGCCGCGCGTACCAGGCTCGCCAGGCCGGCTCGGGCGCTGCCGCCAGCCTCCTGAGCTACGGCCTGAACGTCAACCTCGCCCCGGTCCTCGATGTCTACCGCACGCCGGGTGACTTCGACGACCAGTACCAGCGCTCCTACAGCATGAGCCCGCAGGTGGTATCCACGCTCGGCGCCGACTTCATCCGGGCACAGCAGCGTGCCGGCGTGGCGGCGACGGCCAAGCACTTCCCTGGTCTCGGTGCCGCCACGGCGAGCCAGAATACCGATTTGGGGCCTGTCACCATCCGCGTGTCGAAGGCGACGCTCCAGAGTGACGACGAGTACCCGTACCAGGCGGCAATCGGCGCGGACGTCGACCTGGTAATGGTCTCGTGGGCCGCGTATCCGCAGCTTGGCTCGACCCTGCCGGCCGGACTGTCTCCGACCATCGTGCAAGGTCAGCTGCGTACCCGGCTCGGCTTCCATGGCGTGACCATCACCGACGCTATCGGCGCAGGTGCGCTGGCCGCGTACGGGTCGACGCGGGCCCGTGCGCTGATGGCCGCCGAGGCGGGGATGCAGCTGATCCTCGCGTCGGACTCGGTGAGCCAGGGGACGGAGTGCATGAATGCGCTCGGGGCGGGCTTCCGGGATGGCGAGCTGCCCAGCGCAGCGTTCCGCGCTACGGTCGCGCAGATCCTGACGCTTCGCTCGAGCCTGCGGCCCTGACAACTCCGGGCGGCAGCGCAGGCGAGTAGTCAGTCAGGAAGAAGCCCCGCACGGGCCCGCTGATGTCGATGGTGTGCGTGAAATGCGCGGCGGCCGGGGCCGCGGCATCGAACCGGATGCAGACGTCGTCTGCTGGTCCCGAATTTGGGTCGTAGACGTGCAGCGTCACCTGTGTGCCCTCGACCAGACAGGCGTAGGCCAGCACCTGATGGTTGTGCCCGAGCAGGAGCGGATTCGCCGAGGCGACGGTCACGATGCCGAGCGCGGCCGGCTGCCCGGCCTCGAGCTTCGCCCTGATCCGCGGCCACTGGCGCGTGATGCTGCGAGTCCGCAGCCCGCGCCGGCGACGCCAGACGAGTCCGGCAACGCGGCGTGAGGTATCCGCGTCGGGCAGGGTCATCCAGTGGTAGTACCTGGCGACGCCGACCGGGATGTGCCAGGACCGGATCAGCCGCCAGACGATGAACCGGAACGCCGCCGAACGCGGCGCCGGCCGGTCCGCAGGTGGCTGCGTGCCTGCGTGCCAGTAGTCGAGCGCACCGAAAACCATGCCGCCGCACAGGCCGCGCGCCGCGTTCCCGACGCCGATGCGGCCGAACGGCGTCGGCAGGCCGATGGCAGGCTCGCTCGGCCAGGAGTTGGTGAAGGCGAAGCCATCGCGTGACGGCAGGAAGCTTGTGCGCGCCTGCCCGCCCATGCCGACATTATGGCCGGAAAGCGTTATGGCCGGAGACACTGGCGGCGGCGCGACGGCGACGACCCCTAGCCACCCGCCAGCGCGTCGATGCTGGTGATTTCGTCCGGCGTCAGGGTGAAGCTGAGGATGTCGAAGTTCGCGGCGATGCGGTCGGGCTGCGCCGACTTCGGGATGACGGTGACATTGCGCTCGAGATGCCAGCGCAGCACCACCTGCGCTGGCGTCACGCCATGCGCTGCCGCGATCTTCGCCAGTGCCGGGTCGTCCAGGTTGGTGTTCTTGAGCGCGCTGTAACCCTCGACCGCGATGCCATGCGCGGCGTGCCCGGCGAGCACGCGCTCGTCGTACAGAGTCGGGCCCCAGTCGATCTGGTTGACCGCTGGCGCGTGCCCGGATGATCTGGCCAGGTCGTCGATCTCGGTCAGGCTGTAGTTGCTGACGCCGACGTCGCGGGCAAGTCCGTCGGCCTGGATCTCGAGAAGCTCGTTCCACAGCTGGTGGCTATCGCCGCGCCGCGACGGGGGCCAGTGGACGAGCCAGAGATCGAGGTAGTCCGTGCCCAGCGCCTTGAGCGACTGCCGGATGATCGCGCGCGCCTTGCCCGCATCAGTTGGTCGGATCTTCGTCGTCAGGAACACGTGAGCGCGATCCACGGCGCTGTCGGCCAGCGCCTGGCCTATCTCCGCCTCGTTGGCGTACATGGTCGCCGTGTCGATGTGCCGGTAGCCGACGGCAAGCGCGCTGAGCACCGCGTCGCGGGCCCGGTCGTGGCGCAGCTTCCAGGTTCCGAAGCCGATCAGGGGCATGCGACCGCCGCCGGGCAGCGTGACTGCCGGGACCTCACGTGGCGTGCTCACGCGGTCATTATGCCCGCGGGCGGCCGCGCGGCCAGGGCGGGGGATGGAGGTGGGCGGCCCCGTTCCGGTCCTGATGGGTTTTGACCTGGTCAGCAAACCTGCGTCCCGCTGGTCGCGGTGAGCTGCGCAAACTCCTCCGCGAGGCGCGCGGTCACCGGTCCCGGCTTGCCGTCGCCGATCGGCCTGCCGTCCACTGCCAGCACTGGCGTCAGGCCGCCCATGGTGCCGGTGACGAACATCTCGTCGGCACAGTAGAGCTGAGTCAGGCTGAAGTCGCCGGTCTCGGTCGCCAGGCCGGCGCTGGCCGCGAGGTCGAGCACCGCCTGCCGGGTGATGCCTTCCGGGCACGCGGCGGTGGTCGGGGTGCGCACCACGCCGCCGGTGATGAGGAAGATGTGCGTCGCGTTGGTCTCCGCGACAAAGCCACGGTGGTCCAGCATGACCGCGTCGTCCGCGCCCGCCACGTTCGCCTCGATCTTGGCCAGGATCGAGGTCAGCAGGTTGTTGTGGTGGATCTTCGGATCGAGGCTGTCCGGGGTAGTGCGCCGCACACTGGACGTGACCAGCGTGATGCCGCCGGCGTCGTAGACCGGGGCCTTGTGCTCGGGCAGCACGATGAGCGTAGGCCCGGACTGGTTGAGCCGCGGGTCCATCCCGCTGGTGATCTTGACGCCGCGGGTCAGGGTCAGCCGGATGTGCACGTTGTCGGTCATGTTGTTGGCCGCTAGCGTGCGCCGGATCTCGGCGATGATCTCCTCGTCCGCGGGGATTTGCTCGAACGCAAGCGCTTGCGCCGAGCGGCGGAGCCTGGCCAGGTGCTCATCGAGGTGGAAGATACGCCCGTGGTAGAGGCGCAAGCCCTCCCACACGGCGTCGCCGCCTTGCACGACCGAGTCGAACGGGCTGACGGCCGCCTGGTCGCGGTGGGTCAGCCGGCCGGCGACGCTGACGATCAGGTCCCGGTTGCGCTCGTCAAAAGTCTGCAGCAAGGCGTGCTCCTCGTGTCATGGCCGCAGCTTATGAGCGGCCAGCTCGTCGTAGAACGGCTGGCACTGTGCCGCCAGCGGCGCCAGGTCCGGCGGCAGGTCGACAGCTGCCGCCTGGCCGCCAGCGCCGAATCCCGTTGACCGCCACACGCTGTCGTACCAGTGCCGTGCCCAGATGCCATCGGTGGGCCGTGACCCAGCGGGCCAGGACAGCATGGCCGGGTGGAAGGCGATGCCGAGCGCATCGCAGAGCGCAGCCAGCGCCGGCCCTGGTGCGTGCAGGATGTCAGCGGAGTCGATGACCGGGCCGCCGAACGTGCGGAAGATCTCGACTTGCTGCTCCAGGCCGAGGTCGGCCAGGACCGGGCGCGACCTGACTCTGGCGTACGAGGTCAGCAGACGGCGCGGATCCCGGATCAAAAACGCGTGCCTCAGCCCGGCGAGCGCGCCGCGGTCAACGTCCTCGAGCAGGTGATGGGTCATGTGCTTCTGGTAATAGACCGACGCGCCGTCGGGCAGGGGCGCCGTCGCGAGCTGCGTCAGGACCACCCGCCAGTCCGTCGGCATGCTCGCGATGATCTCGTCCCGGCCGGGATGATCTACTCCGGTCCGGGCCAGGTAGTAGGCATACAGCGGCTCGTCGACGACCACGGTGTCGGGCCTGTTCTCGAACGAGCGCATGAGCGCGGTGGAGACAGTGCGCGGCCCGGACCACATGGCGATCCGGACCGGGCCTGGCGCCGCCGCCGCGTCGCCGTTCTCGGGCTGGCCGGTCTGGGGCGGGCCGGTCTGGGGCGGGCCGGTCTGGGGCGGGCCGGTCACAACACCACGACCGAGCGGAGCACCTCCCCGCGTTGCATCTTCGCGAACGCCTCCTCGATGTCGTCGAGCGCGATCGTCTCGGACACGAACTTCTCGAGTGGCAGCCGCCCCTGCAAGTGCAGGTCGACCAACATGGGGAAGTCGCGGGTCGGCAGGCAGTCGCCGTACCACGACGATTTCAGCGTGCCGCCGCGGCCGAAGACGTCGAGCAGCGGCAACTCGAGTTGCATGTCCGGGGTGGGGACGCCGACCAGCACGACGGTGCCGGCCAAGTCGCGGGCATAGAAAGCCTGCTTGTACGTCTCTGGCCGGCCGACGGCCTCGATTACCACGTCGGCCCCGTTCCCCTCGGTCAGCTCGCGGATCTGGTCGACTGCGTCGGTGCGGCTCGGGTCCACCGAGTGCGTGGCACCCAGTTCCCTGGCCCAGGCTCGCTTGCGAGAGTCAGGGTCGACGGCGATGATCGTGCGCGCGCCGGCCAGGCGGGCGCCGAGGATTGCGCCGTCGCCGACGCCGCCGCAGCCGATCACCGCGACCGAGTCGCCCCTCGTCACGCCCGCGGTGTTCAGCGCAGCGCCGAGCCCGGCCATGACGCCGCAGCCAAGCAGGCCGGCGACCTCGGGCTTGATCGCGGGATTGACCTTGGTGCACTGCCCGGCCGCGACCAGCGTCTTCTCCGCGAACGCGCCGATGCCGAGGGCTGGCGACAGCGGCGTGCCGTCCGCCAGGGTCATCTTCTGGATCGCGTTGTGGGTGTTGAAGCAGTACCACGGGCGGCCTCGCAGGCAGGACCGGCACTCGCCGCAGACCGCCCGCCAGTTCAGGATCACGAAATCACCGGCCGACAGGCCGGTCACGTCTGGGCCGACGGCCTCGACTATCCCGGCGGCTTCGTGGCCCAGCAGGTACGGGAAGTCCTCGCCGATGCCGCCCTCGCGGTAGTGCAGGTCGGTGTGGCAAACGCCGCACGCCTGGATGGCCACCAGCGCCTCGCCCGGCCCGGGGTCGGGAACGATCACCGTGGTGACGCTCACCGGCGCGCCCTTGGCGCTCGCGATGACGCCCTTGACCTCGTGTGCCATCCTGCTGCTCCTTCGGATCGTGGTTAGCATCCCTGATCCTGGCAGGACCATGCCCTCGGTCGCCAGATCCCCCTTGGTTCGGGCGCGCAGGGCTGCTGGGTCGCGGCCTGACCACACGAAACGGTCCGGCCGCGCACCAGCAGCCCTGCGCTCGCGGCCGTTCGAGTCGGACAGATGCCAGGCAAAGCGTACTGGGCAGAATAAATCGGACCCGTCAGCGAAGCGGCGGCGGGCCGGGCAAATCGGCCAGCAGTCTCGGACTCGACACTTCGTCGTTCGGGGCCGCGTCAGTCGCGTCCTCACTGGCGAGGACAGCCTCGGTTGCGGGGAAGACGTAGCAGCCGACGGGATCCAGGCGGAGGCCGACCGTCTCGCCGCGCTCGGATCGGGCCGGGGCGAAGATGCCGGTCAGACGGCCGTGGCCGGGGATGTCGATAGCGTGCTCGTAGCCGCGCCCGCGGAACGCCACGTCGGCGACCGTCCCGGCGAGATGATGCTCGCCGTCGTACGTGCCGCACAGGGCCAGCGCCGTGGGCCTCATCAGCAAGGCCGCTTCGCCGGCGGGGACGTGACCACCCGTCATTCTGGCCCGGCAGGTGCGCAGCAGCGGTCCGGACGGCTCGAGCTCGACGGTGCCGTCATCATCGGCTGGACGCCCGCTCACCCGGACCCGGAGCTCCCCGGATAGGCCGGTGAACCTGGCCACGAACGGCGTGGACGGCTCGGTGTAGATCTGCTCGGGCCTGCCGAACTGCACGAGGCTGCCGCGCTGGAGCAGGCCGATCTGATCGGCGAGCGCGAACGCCTCAGCCTGATCGTGGGTGATGTAGACCGCCGTCGCACCCGACTCTCTGACCAGCGAGGAGATCTCCACCCGCATCCGCTCGCGCAGGTCGGCGTCGAGGTTGGACAGCGGCTCGTCGCACAAGATCAGGCCGGTGCCGCCGACGAGTGCCCTGGCCAGCGCGACGCGCTGCTGCTCGCCGCCAGACAGCTCGTTGGGATAACGATCGGCGAGCGCGCCGAGGCCGACGCGCTCCAGCATGGCCAGCGTCCGTGCTTGCGCTTCCGCCTTGCCCAGGTGCAGCCGGCGCAGCGCGAACGCCACGTTCTCCCTGACCCGCAGGTGCGGCCAGAGGGCGTAGTCCTGGAACACCATCGACAGATTGCGCCGGTCCGGCGGCACGTGGACCCGGTCGCTGGCGACCGGGGTGCCACCGATGCTGATCTGGCCCGAGGTGACTCGCTCGATCCCGGCCAGGCAGCGCAGGAGCGTGGTCTTGCCCGAGCCCGACGGCCCGAGTAGCACCACGAAGGTCCCCGGCTCGACAGTGAGGCTCACCTCGCGCAAGGCGAGGCTGCCGCGCACGTACTCCTTGCTGACGTTGGCAACCGCGATGCTCTCAGCCACGGCTCGCAGCCCCGATCCGTCGCCAGCCAGCCGGCGCCAGCAGCCGGTACCCGCCGAGCACGAGGCCGACGGCGGCGAACGCGATGGCGACCGCGAGCACTGACTGAGCCATGCCCTCTCCAAAGTGGTAATTGCTGAGATTGTCCTGGATGGCCACTGACGCCGGGGGATTGCTCGGGGCGTACAGCAGCTGCGACAGCGGCAGCTCGAGGAAAACGCCGCAGAATGTGAGCAGCCAGGCCATGGTGAGCGGCCTGGAGACGATCGGAAGCACGCCGCGGGCCCACGCCATCATCTCGCCCGCGCCGTGTGTCCTGGCCGCGTCCCGCAGCGAGGGCTGGAGCTGCGACACGGCTCCGACCAGCACCCTGGCATTGGTCGGCAAACTCGACGCCGTGTACGCGATGACCAGCAAGGTGGCCGTCTGGTACAGGTTGATGCCGAGCCTGGACCACAGCGGCAGGTTGAACGCGAAGATGTACCCCGCTCCGAATACGACGCTGGGCAGCGCCACTGCGGCGAGCAGCATGAAGTCGAGCGCCCTGGACGACTTCTGCCGCCGCTGCGCGAGCAGCCACGCGGCGATGAAGCCGCCGACCACGGTCACCGACGCCGAGACAACCCCGTAGCCGATCGACCGCTCCAGCGGGCCGAGCTGGTCGGCCTGGTGGAACAGCGCCTGGTAGTTGGCCCACGTGATGGAGAACGAGCCGCCGTAGTCGCCGAGCAGCGAGGCGCTTACCGCGCCGAAGCCCGGCACTCCGAGCGCCACGAGGTAGAACAGTGCCAGTCCGCTCAACGCCGCCGCCTTGCCCCGGCTGCCCAGCCGCCGGCGCACTGCCTGCCGGGTGCGCCCGGAGAGCATCTGGTAGGAGCGACCGCGCAGCGCCCGCGCCTGCAGTGCCAGCGGGATAGCCACGGCCGCCACCAGCAGCACGCCCATGGCCGACGCGGCCGGGAAGCTCGGCGGGAAGTTGTTGATGGCGGCGTACAGCTGGTAGGTGGCGAGCGAGAAGTTCGAGTTGTACGCCAGCGTGGCAGCCACTCCGAAGTCACTGATCGACTCGGCGAAGTTGATCGCTAGTGCTGACCAGATGGCCGGCGCGAGCATCGGCCAGATCAGCCGCAAGGTCGCGGCGCGGCCGGCGCCGTGGACACGGGCCGCGTCCTCGAATTCCTGACCGAGGCCGGCCAGCCCCGCGGTCACGGCCAGGTAGGTGAACGGCACCGACCGGAGCCCGAGCAGCATGACGACGCCGAAGGGACCCATGATCAGGTGCGTGACCCAGGGCCAGTCCAGGCCGAGCCGGTACATGACCCCGTCGGCCTGCACGATCCGCTCCCAGCCGAGCGCGGGCAGCCAGGACGGCAGCAGCAGGACTAGCCACATGCTGCCGGCGACGAAGCGATGACCGGGCAGCGTGGTCCGGTTGGCCAGCCAGGCGATGGGGAAGCCGACCGCCAGCCCGAGCGCCGCCGCGGCGCCGCTGACCCACAGCGAGTTGGTTATCGCCACCGCGGTCGTGCCAGTAAACGCCTGCCGCAGGTACGTGAGCGTGAACCATTGTGGTCCCTGCCCGGCTGCCTGCTGGTCGAACAGGTGTGGCGAGATGGTGAGGACCAGGGAGCTTGCGCAGGGCACGAGGATGAAGAGGATCAGCAGGACCCAGAAGATGGGCTTGCCCGCCAGCACGGCGATCCGGCCGGGGGCAAGCCGGGTAGTCCAGGTGGAGAGTGCGGGTCGCCGACGGCCCGGCCCGGCCGCTGCCGGGCCGGGCGCGCTGGCGTCCTCGGTCGTGATGGTCACGAGCAGGGCTCCGCGGCTGCGCGCCGCAGCATGCCTGTCACTTGGTTAATCGCTGTCACTTGACGATGTTGGCGTCGAACCAGGTGTTGATGGTTCCCTCTTGCGGACCCCAGGTGTACGGGTTGATGGTCTGCGTCTTGACCGAGGCCAGCGACGGCAGCTCAGGCAGCGGGTTGACGCCGTTGAGCACCGGGTAGTACAGCGAGTCGCCGTAGGGATCGCCGGTCTGCATGACCTTCTGGCCCGCCGGTGAGAGCACGAAGTCGATGAACTGCTCGGCTTCCTTCTGCTCGGCGGCCGGAGCCTTGGCGTCGATGCCGATCGCGCTGGGCAGCAGCGTGACCGGGTTGAGGTACTTGACCGCCAGCTTCGGGTCGCTACCGGGGCCAAACGTGGCGCCGATTCCGGCCGAGCTCTGCACTAGGGCGAGCTTGATCTGGCCACTGGTCAGTGCTTGCAGGGTCGGGCCGTTGGTCGGATGGATGATGAGCCCGTTGGCCTTCAGCTGGGAGTAGTAAGTCTCGCCCTTGCTGACGCCGCCGAGGTAGTTCATCATGCCGGCGATGAACGGGAACGTCGGGCCCGATTGCGCCGGGTCGTTCATGCCGACGTCGCCCTTCCACTGCGACGACAGCAGCTCCTGCCAGGTCGACGGCGGGTTTGTCACCTTTGTCTTGTCGTAGACCAGCGCCGCAACGAGTGTGACGCCGGTCGGCGTGTAGCTCTTGTCACTCGGCAGCGACTGTGTGCCCAGGCTGTCCCAGGACACCTTGGGCTCGAAGCCCTTCAGCAGCAGGCCCTGCGTGTCCAGCC
>DATHPF010000094.1:0-4868 GCA_035484155.1 Streptosporangiaceae bacterium | reverse complement strand
ACCGCGGCCCAGGCGCAACACCGCGGCGGCGCGGCCGCCGCGGCGCTGGCGCTGGAACGCGCCGCCGAACTCAGCACCGACCGCGCAGACCAGGCACGCAGACTGGTAGCCGCCGCCTCGGCCGCCGTTCCCACCGGCCAGGCGGACTGGGTCCATGATCTCGCCACCCGCGCCCTGGCGATCACGACGGACCCGGAACTGCAGATGACAGCCCGCCACAACGCCGCGTGGGCGCTGGCCTACTCGGGCCAGCGCACCGCCGCGCTGTCAGCGCTCCTCTCCGTTGCCGAAGAGGCGTCGCGTGACCTGCCGGCCCTCGCCTGGGATGCCCTTTCAGATGCAGCCATCGTCGTATACCACTCCGGCGCACCTGCCAGCCGCCAGGCCGTTACCCCCGTCCTCCGACTCCTCGAACAGGCGGCGGTCCCCTCTGGCGGCCACAGCCCACGCGCCGAAGCCGGCTCGCACAGGCTCTGGATACGGGCCTGCACCGACCCGTTCGGCAGCAGAAGCGAGCTCATCCGGTACCTGCAGCAGATCAGCCGCTCAGCCCTTGATGAGCCCGCCTTGTGGCGAGTCGGTTCAGCAGCATGGCTGCTGGACGAATCCGACCAGGCGATCACCTTGCTGCTGGATGCCTTGCAAGAGCTCCGGGCGCCCGGCACGCAGGGCGCCAGCGGCCCGGGCCTAACCGCCCTCGGGTGGCTATACATCGACACCGGGCGCTGGGATCAGGCCCAGGAAGCCGCAGCCGAAGCCGCCGACCTGGCTGAGGCAAACCAGATGGGACTCGTCGCCGCGGCCGCCAACCTGATCGCAGCCACTGTTCTTGCCCTGCGGGCCGACTCCGGTGCGGCACGAACGTATGCCGACCGGGCGCTCGCCAGCGCCGATCCGGCAGAAAGCGGACTAGTAGCCGCTCGGGCGCGGCGAGCGCTCGGGATCGCGGCACTCGCCGAGGGCAGCCACCTGCTTGCCTTCACCCAACTCCGCCAGCTGTTCAGCGAGGAAGGCGAGCCCGTCCACAACGTCTTCTCGTACCTGGGCGTGGCCGATATCGCCGCTGCCGCCGTCCGCGCGGACCGGCGGACGGAAGGACAAGACGTTGTTGAGCGGGCCCTTAGCCATCTTGACGGAACGATCTCTCCCCGGCTCGAGCAACTCATCGCCCGCGCGCGCGGTCTCCTTGCCGATCCCGACGGCGCCGAGGCCCATTTCGCTGCGGCGCTCGCGGGCCCTGCAGGGGACCAGTGGCCCTTCGAGCGGGCGCAGCTTCGCCTCGATTACGCCGAATGGCTGCGGCGACGCCGCCGCATCAATAACGCCAAGCCCGTGCTGACGGAGGCCCTAGCTACTTTCCGGCGGCTGGGCGCCCGGTCATGGGCACAGCGCACCGAGGCAGAGCTCAGAGCGTGCGGGGTCGCGGTCGTCGACGCGCCCGCCGAGAGCGACGCCTTCGGGCGGCTAACCCCACAGCAGCGCCAGATCGTCCGCCTGGCCAGCGACGGCCTGACCAACCGCGAGATCGGCGACCGACTATTCCTCTCGCCGCACACGGTCAGCTCGCACCTGTACCGGTCCTACCCCAAGCTGGGGGTGGCCGACCGCCACCAGCTACGCGACGTGATCGCCCGCACTGGCACACCAACACCAGCACACGAAAACCCCGGAGTCGGAACCTAACCGTCCGGGACCTTCTGCCTGTCCCGTGCTCACGCCGGGCGCGCTGCCACGAGGCCGCGGGAGTAGTCCTTAGCTTCCGGCGCGAGCCTCGGCAGCCTGGGTGGCGACTGTGGTCCATGCGTCGGTCACTCGCCCTATGCAGTCACGCGTGCGATACCCAGGCGGATCCGGCGCCGTCCATGGTTGAGGTATCAGCCGAAAGGACACGGTCATGAACAAGCAGCGAGACCTCGAGGGCCTCAGCGCACTGGTCACCGGCGCGACCTCAGGTATCGGCCGGGCAGCCGCGCATGCACTGGGCCGGCACGGCGCCGAAGTCGTCGTGCACGGGCGGGACGTAGCCCGCGGCGGTGCTGTAGTTGAAGCCATCACGGCCGACGGGGGCAAGGCCCGCTTCGTCGCCGCCGACCTCAGCGACCCAGCCCAGGTGGACGAACTCGCCGAACAGGTCAGCCCCGTGGACGTGCTGGTCAACAATGCCGGCATCTCCTGGTTCGGGCCGACCGCCGACCTCGACGTGGCGACCTTCGACCGGCTACTCGCCGCCAATGTGCGGGCACCCTACTTCCTGGTCGCAGCGCTGGCCCCGAAGATGGCTGCCCGGGGACGCGGCAGCATCATCAACATCGGCAGTATGGCCGGCCACGTCGGCATGCCCGGCGGTGCCGCCTACGGCGCCACGAAGGCCGCGCTGGCGGCTATGACCCGGTCCTGGGCCGCCGAGTTCAGCCCCGCTGGCATCCGGGTCAACACCATCGCCGCCGGGCCTGTCTACACCCCCATCCAGTCACCCGAGCAAGCCGAAGCCGTCGGCGCCACCACGATCATGGCCAGAGTCGCCCAGCCAGACGAGATTGCCAACGTGATCGTCTTCCTTGCCTCACCCGACGCCAGCTATATCACCGGAGCGGTGGTCGCCGCCGACGGCGGCCGCACCGCCATCTGAAGCGCCGCTCACCCTTCCACTACAACGCCGCGCTGATGCCGCGGGCAGTGCTCGCGCTGATCGCCCTTATCCGGGCGAAGGGGAAAGGAAGGAATCATGACTACATCTGTCATCGGCTTCAGCATCGACTGCGCCGATCCCGTCGGCCTGGCCCGGTTCTGGTCGGAAGTCCTCGGCCGCCCGGTCAACCCAGGCGCGGACGCCGACAACGCTGCAATTGACGCGACCGACGCTGCAAGCGGCCCGCGGCTCGCCTTCCACAAAGTCCCCGAGCCCAAGACGGTCAAGAATCGGCTCCACGTCGATCTGCGCACCGACCAGTTCGAGGCCGAAAGCGCGCGCCTCATCAGGCTCGGCGCCTCGCCCATCCGTGACATCCAGAAGTCGACGGCCCGATGGACCACGTTCGCCGACCCTGAGGGCAATGAGTTCGACCTGGTTGCGGCCGTTCCCGGCCAGGGTCCCGCCCGCAGCGAGTACGTCCCCAGCCCGAACGGCCGCGTCCGCGACCAGGTGGCGCGCTATGAGGCCACGGGCGGCGCCGACGGCGGCGAACAAGACGGCCTGCCGGTCGTCATCCTCACCACCACCGGCGCACGCTCCGCCGCCATTCGCAAGAATCCGATCATGCGCGTGGAGCGCGACGGCGTCTACGCGGCGATCGCGTCCTACGCCGGCGGCTCGCATAACCCTCAGTGGTACTACAACCTGGTGGCGCACCCGGAGGCAGAACTCCAAGACGGCACCGAGGTCCGCCGCGTGCGGGCCCGCGAACTGTCCGGAGCCGAGAAGCAGCGGTGGTGGGATATCGCCGACGCGCTCAACCCGAACTATGCGCGGTACCGCGCGAGCTCCGGCCGCGACATCCCGGTGCTCGCCCTCGAGCCAGCCAAACCACCGGAAGACTAGCTATCCGAGCCTGAAGCCGACCGGTGGCGGCCGGAGCATGCTGCGGGACGCCCGGCCACGGCCTCGGCGCATGTCGGAAACGCCGGATTCGCGGGGAGATTCGCGGAACGTGTGTCACGCATCGGTGATGTCGACGATTCCGGTCATGCCTGGCAGGCATCCGCTAAGTGCAGTCGCGTTACCCATACCGCGCCTAGGACTTCGCTTCGCAGGATGGGAGCAAGACCTAACCTCGAAGGGAGCACCGAGATGAATGCCCTACCGAACATCGTGCTTGTCCACGGCGCATGGGCCGACGGCTCGAGCTGGAGCGGCGTCATCGAGCGCCTGCAGGCCGACGGCTACCACGTCACCGCACCACAGTTCCCGCTGACCGCGCTGGCCGATGACGTCGCCCGACTGCGCCAGGTGCTGGAGCTCCAGGACGGCCCCGTGATCGTCGCCGGACACTCCTACGGCGGTCAGGTCATGACCGCCCTCGGCCCGGACGCACCGAACGTCGCCGGCCTGGTCTACATCGCGGCGTTCGGCCTTGATCAGGGCGAATCACTTGGCGCGCTGCTATCCCAGGGACCGCCGACCCCGGCGCTGGCGCACTTGTTCACCGACAAGCGAGGCTTCGCCTGGCTGTCCGAGGACGACTTCGTCAGCCACTTTGCCGCCGACGTCGACCCGGTCAAGGCAAAGGTGATGTTCGCAGTGCAGCAAGCCCTGGCCACCTCCGCCTTCGGCGATGTGATGGGCGTCCCGGCCTGGAAGGTGCTGCCGGCCTGGTACCTGGTCGCCGCCGACGACCAGGCGCTCCCGCCCGATGCCGAGCGCATGTTCGCCAGCCGCATGGGCGCCACCACCGTCGAGAACCCTCCAGCCACATCGCGATGGTCTCGCATCCCACTGAGGTGGCCCAGCTCATCGAGGCGGCGGCCGAAGCCGTGCCGGCCACGACCTAGACCGGCTCACCGAGGGCATGGCTGTGGCCGCCGTTGGCACGCCCGCTCAGGTGGCCGATGAAGTCGAGCAGTGCCTGGTTGACCTCGTCAGCGTGGGTCCAGATGATCGCGTGCGGCCCGCCTGCGATGATGACGGACCGGGCGTCCTTCAGCAACGCGGGAAGCCTCCGGCTGGTGGCCTCATAGGGCAGCACGCGATCCTGATCGCCGTGGATTACCAGGACGGGGATGCTGATCGTGGCGAGATCGCCCCGGAAGTCTTCCAGGCAGGCTGTGACGCAGCCGAGGACGGCGTGGGCCGATGCGGAGATCGCCACGTAGAAGCTGTTCTGCCATGCTTGGTCGCTGACCCGGCTGCCGCCCAGGAGATCGACGTTGTA
>DATHPF010000093.1:0-16391 GCA_035484155.1 Streptosporangiaceae bacterium | reverse complement strand
TGCCGCGTAGGCCAGGTCGTGCGGGCGGACTCGCGGAGGTGGGCAGCCGCGGCGGGTCCTGCGCCGACGTGGTCGAGTCCCAGGAGGGCAGCCCCGGCGACCGGCGGGACGTCGACGATGCGGATTTCCGCGCCGGGAAGCTCCGCGGTCAGCTGGTCAGAGATTGTCTGGCTGAGCAGCGGATCACGCGCGGTCATCAGGCTGCCGCCGAGCACCACCGGCACGCCGCGCGTCGCGAGCAAGTCCAGGCGCCGGGCCGCCACCGTGACCATGAGGCAGATCTCCGTCGCCTGGCGCAGCACGATGTCGCGAGCAACTTTGTCTCCCTGGTCCGCCACCGCGAACAGCAGCGGCACGAGCCGGTGCCGCTCCGCGTAGTCAATGGTGCCCAGGTGCATGCCGATGACGACGTCTTCGACGCGGTCCAGCCCGAACTGGGCCGCGACCGCGGTGCGCAGTGCGGTCTCCGGCCCGCGGCCGTCCTCCGCGCGCACGGCCCACCACAGCGCCTGCGGCCCGAGCTCGCCGCCACCGCCCCAGTCGCCGCTCAGTTCGCCGAGCGAGAGGAACCTGGTCGTGCGCCCATCCGGGGCCACGCCGACGCAGTTGATCCCGGCGCCACAGACGATCCCGATGCCCCAGTGCGGACCCGCATCGGCCAGCCCGGCGCGCAGCACCGCGAACGTGTCGTTGACGACGGTGCTCGTGACTGACCAGCCGAGCGACTGCACCAGGCGGTGCAGGTCCGCTTCCTCGACCGGCAGATCCGCTCCGGCCAGGCACGCCGACGTGTGCTGGGCGACAGGCCCGACGGCGGGCAGTCCGGCGATCCCGGCAGCCGAGGCAACCAGGTTTGTCAGTTCGTTCGTCGCCCGTTCGGAGCCGATGACCTGGTGGTTGGACGGCCCGCCGCGGACGGAAGCTAGCAGGGTGCCGTCGGCGGCGACGAGGGCTACGTCCGTCTTGCTGTTGCCGCCGTCGATCGCGAGCACCGCAGCCCTAGGCTCGGTACTTATTGGACCATTGCTCACTTGCTGGCCGCCCAGGGCAGGAAGGCGGCGTTTTCGGCCAGCAGCCGGTCGGTGAGCTTCTGCGCCAGGTCGTACTGCCCGACCAGCGGATGCGCGAGCAGCGCCGTCGCGACCCGGTCCCGGCCGCCGTGCAGCGCCGCGTCGACCGCCAGCTCCTCGTACGCCGATACGTGCGCGATCAGGCCGCTCATCAGCGGGCTGACCGGCGCGACGGGGACGGGCACGGCGCCGCCCGATCCGATCGTCGACGTCACCTCGATCACTGCCTGGTCAGCCAGGAAGGGCAGCGTCCCGTGGTTGCGCACGTTTACTACCTGCCGGTCCCCGGTGTCTGTCAGCAGCGACGCGAGCAGGGCCACCGCCGCCTCGGAGTAGAACGCCCCGCCCCGGTGCGTCAGCAGTTCCGGCTTGGTGTCGAGGGCGGGATCGGCGTACATCGCCAGCAGCTGGCGCTCGATCTCGGCGACTGCCTGGGCCCTGGTCTCACGGCCACGCTCTTCCTCGACTACCGCGTCGTGCGCCCAGAAGTACCGCAGGTAGTACGACGGCACCGCGCGGACCTCCTGGGTCACCGCGAGCGGCAGCCCGGTGTGGCCGGCGATCTCTTCGCCGTGCGCAGCGAGCAACGCAGGAAGCTGGTCCACGCCGTCAACAAAAGCGGCGCGCTCCCAGGTCAGGTGGTTCAGGCCGACGTGGTCAAGCTCGACAGCGGACGGTGCCACGTCCAGCAGCGAGGCGAACAGCCGCTGGTAGCCGATCGCCACGTTGCACAGGCCGATCGCCCGGTGCCCGGCGTCCAGCAGCGCCCTGGTGACGATGCCGACCGGGTTCGTGAAGTCGATGATCCAGGCGTCGGCGGCCGCGCGCTCCCGCACCCGCGCGGCCACGTCCAGCACGACCGGCACGGTCCGCAGTGCCTTGGCGAAACCGCCGGCCCCGGTCGTCTCCTGGCCGATACAGCCGCACTCCAGCGGCCACGTCTCGTCCCGGTGCCGGGTTGCCTGGCCGCCGACGCGAAGCTGCAGCAGCACGGCCCCGGCGCCGTCGACGGCCGCGTCCAGGTCAGAGGTCCAGGAGACGGTGGCCGGGTGGCCGTACTTGGCCATGATCCGGGCCGAGAACGGCCCGACCACCGCCAGCCGCTCGGCATCCGGGTCGACCAGGACCAGCTCGGAGATCTTGATATCGCCAGTGAGCCTGGCGATCCCGTCGACGAGCTCCGGGGTGTAGGTCGAGCCGCCACCGACAACTGCGAGTTTCATTGGCCATCCTTCACTGGAGTTAGAACGCCTTCACCTCGGCACCAGACTGGGCGACGAAGCAGGCGGCGCTGTGACCGGGGGAGAGCTGCAGCAGTTGCGGGTCCTGGGTGTGGCAATCGGCGATGGCGACGGGGCACCGGAATCGGAATCGGCAGCCCGGCACAGGGTCGATCACCCGTGGCGGCTCGCCGCGGTCGGTTTCCGCACCGACGTTCAGCTCCGCCTTCGGGTCGGGTACAGCGGACAGCAGCAGCTGGGTGTAGGGGTGCTTGGGCGAGGCGAGCACGTCCTCGATTGGCCCAGCTTCGGCGATCTGGCCGGCATACATGACGATGAGCCGGTCCGCCACGTACCGGGCGCTGGCCAGGTCGTGGGTGATGTAGAGGATTGACACGCCTTCTTCGTCCCGCAGCCTGGCCATCACATTGAGCAGCCCGATGCGGATTGACACGTCCAGCATGGAGACAGGCTCGTCGGCGAGGATCAGCTTGGGCCGCATCGCTAGTGCCTGGGCGAACCCGACCCGCTGCCGCTGCCCCCCACTGAGCTCGTGCGGATAGCGCTGCAGCACCTCGGCGCCCGGATTGAGCCCGACCGCGTCGAAGACCCGCACCGCCTCGGTGAATCGCTGCTCGCTGGTCAGCTCGGGGCGGTGCAGCTTCAGCGCCCGCATGACCCCGTGGGAGACCCGGAAGACTGGGTGGATTGAGGAGAACGGGTCCTGGAACACCATGGGGACCAGGCCGCTGTAACGGAGCTTCTCGCGCCGTGACCGGATCGCCGAGAGCGGCTTGCCCTGGAAGTAGGCCTCTCCGCTGGTGGGCTTGTAGATCTTCGCGAGCACCCGGGCCACAGTGCTTTTGCCGCTGCCGCTCTCTCCGGCTATGGCGACGATCTCGCGCTCTCCGATGGTGAAGCTCATATCGTCGACGGCGTGGAGGGCGCTGCGGGACAGGGCGTTGCCGATCTTGAAGTGCCGGCTCATCCGGTCCACGCGCAGCAGCGGCTCCTGGCCGGGGCTGACGTCCTGTGGACCTGGCTGTGTCTGCAGTTCAGTCACTGAGAACCTCCGGCGCGTCATAGAGGAAGCAGCGCACCGACGTGCCTTCCACCTGGTAGTCGGGGGGCGGGTCGGTTTCGCAGCGCGACATGACCTTCGGACAGCGGGGTGCGAATCGGCAGCCCGCGGGCGGCCTGGCCAGGTCGGGCGGGCTGCCGGGGATGCCGGTCAGCTGCACTCGCGGCCCCCGGATTGACGGGAAGGCGTCCATCAGGCCGACCGTATAGGGGTGATGTGGCTGCTCGAAGAGCTGCTGAGTGGGACCGACCTCGGACACCTGACCCGCGTACATGACCATCAGCCGGTCGGAAAAGTGCCTGACGAGCGACATGTCGTGCGTGACGAAGATGACGGCGAAGTCGTACTCCCGCTGCAGGTCTTTGATCTGGGCCATCAGCGAGCGCTGGGCCACCACGTCGAGCGCCGACGTGGGCTCGTCCATGATGATCAGCTCGGGGGTGAACAGCATCGCCATCGCGATCATCGAACGTTGCCGCATGCCGCCGGAGAGCTGGTGCGGGTAGCTCTTGAGGTGGACCGGGTCGATGCCCACCATCTTGAGGACCTCGACCGAGCGCCGGTGGATCTCCTCCTTGGACGTCACGCCGTGAGCGCGCATGGCGTCCCTGAACTGGGCGCCGACGGACGTCACCGGGTTGAGCGCGTTCATAGCGCTCTGCATGACAACGGACATGTCCTTCCACCGGACCGCAGCCAGGTCGTGCTCGGTGAGCTGGACGAGATTGCGGCCCTTGAACGTCACGCTGCCGCCGCTGATCTCGGCGGGCGGGTTGAGCAACTGGGCGATGCCGAAGAGCAGGGTCGATTTCCCGCAGCCCGACTCACCGACGATGGCCAGGAACTCGCCCGGCGCCACGTCGAAGCTGACATTGTCGACGGCGCCGACGATGCCGCCCTCGAGGACGTACTCGACCGAGAGGTCCCGGATCTCCAGGACGGGGCCGAGCCGCGACGGGCTGTCGAGGCCGTACTGGTCGTCAGCGAGCGCGTGCGCCATAGCTGCCAAGCCTCCTCTTGGTGCTGGCCTGCGCGGCTTTGCGGGCCTTTGCTGCCGTCAGCGGGCGCAGGGCCGGGTTTCCGATCTCGTCGAAGGCGTAGTTGATGAAGGCGAACGCGGCACCCATCAGGGCGATGCACGCCCCGGGCACGATCGCCCACACATAGAGCCCGCTGCCGAGCGCGTTGTTTTGCTGTGCCCAGTACAACGTGGTGCCCCAGCTCACGTTGTTGCCGTTGCCAATGCCAATGAACTGCAGGCCGGAGCCTGCCAGGACGGCGTAGAGGGCGTTGTTCAGGAAGCTGGCCAGCAGTAGTGAGGTCATGACGGGAAGGATCTCCACCACGATGATGTACCGGGGCCGCTCACCCCGGACCCGCGCTGCCAGCAGGTAATCCCGGTTACGCAGGGACTGCGCCTGGGAGCGGAGCTGCCGGGCGGTGTAGGACCATCCCGTGAAGGCCAGCACCAGGATGAGGACGTTGTTGCCGGCATTGGGGAGATAGGCAGCGATGATGATCAGTAGCGGGAAGATCGGGATGACCAGCAGCACGTCGGTGACGAAGTTGAGAACGCTGTCCCACACCCCGCCGAGGTAGGCGGCGGCGACGCCGATCAGCATGGCCACGACGGTGGTGAGAAGCCCGACGGCTAGGGCGAGGATCAGCACGTTGCGGGTGCCGTCGATTACCTGGGCGTAGACGTCCCTGCCGAGGTTGTCCGTGCCCAGCCAGTGGGCGGCTGAGGGATGGGCGAAGACGTGGTTCGTGATCGCATTCGGGTCCTGGTGTGCAAGGAGGCCGGGGAAGAGCGCCACGAAGATGAAGACCGCCATGAGGAAGACACCGATCGTGGCCTTCCGGTTGGTCCGGATCGCCTTCGTGATGCGGTGCGGCGTGCTTCGGCGGCGCGTCCCGCTGATTCCTTCGGCCGGCTGGGGAAGCCCAGTCGTGGTGATGGGAATGGCCATGTTTACCCTCCCGTCCTGGTCCGTGGGTCGAGTATCGCCGTGGCGATGTCGGACAAGAGGATCGCGATGAGGACGCAGATCGTGATGATCAGGAACAGCCCTTGCATGAGCGGGTAGTCGACGTTGTTCACCGCGCTCAGCAGCATGTTCCCGAGTCCCGGATAGTTAAAGACATATTCGACCAGGATCGCGCCACTGACGACGAATCCCAATGACATGGCAAAACCGGTCAGGTTCGGCAGGATGGCGTTACGCGCCGCGTAGCCGACCATGATCTTCGATGAGGGGAGGCCCTTCGCGCGTGCCATCCGCACGTAGTCCTCGGTCAGCGTCGTCACCATGGTATTTCGCATGGTGAGGACCCAGCCCCCGATGCTTGTGATCAGCAATGTCAGCGCTGGCAGGATCGCGTACTCCAGGACCTGGCCGATGAAGGCAAGGCTGAACGAGGGTGTGGTGCCCAGGGCGTACGCGCCATAGGAAGGCAGGAACCCCAGGATCGAGGAGAAGATCAGGATCAGCATCATGCCAACCCAGAAGAACGGGATGGCAGTGGTGAAGACGAACAGCGGTGGCAACGCGCTGTCTAGGCGGCTGCCTCGGCGCCAGGCCGCGATGGCGCCGATCGCGGTACCGATAATGAAGGCGAGGATCGTGGTGATGCCGATGAGGCCCAGCGTCCACGGCAGCGCCTGCTTAATGAGTTCGCTGACGGGCTCGCCGCCATTCCCGATGGAGAGTCCGAGTTTGCCCTGTGCCGTGTTACTGACATAGGTCAGGTACTGCTGCCAGATGCCCGCCTTGTTGTTGATGCCCAGTGATCGTTCGATCGCCAGTTCCTGGGCCTGGGTCACGTTGTGGAGCTTGGAGATGATGTTGTTGATGGGATTACCTGGCATGATCCGCGGCAGGAAGAAATTCAGCGACAGGGCAGCCCACAGCGTGAGCAAGAAAAAGCCGGCGCGGCGGATGATGAATCTCATAGTCGTCGGCTACCTTTCGGTCTCTGTCCTCGCGGTGGTGGCAGCGGCACCGGGTCGGCGCCGCTGCCACCACGCCCTTCTGGCCCTTGTTATGCGGTGGGCTTGATGTTGAGCAGGTCCCAGCCCCAGTCGGGATAGGCGGTCTGGCCCTGCGCGTACGGGTCCGCCGCGGTGGGCCAGCCTGTGAACTGGGCGGAGTTGTACTGGTCCCAGGAGACGGCGGTCAGGACCGGAATGTACGGCACGTCGGCCAGCACGACCTTCTCCAGCTTGTCCACGATGGACTGCTGAGTAGCCAGGTCGTTAGTCATGCCATACGCGTTGAAGAGCGCGTCCGTCGCCGGGTTGCTGTACCGCCCGAAGTCGGTCGATGCGGCCTTCCCGATCGGCGCGGTGTTCCCGGAGAACAGCCACTGACGCATTTCGAACTCGGGGCCCGGACCGCTCGTCTGGTCGTTGATCCCGAGCTCGAAGTGGCCGAGGCTCATGTCGGAACTCCAGGCGTTCCCGCTCTCGTTGTGGGCCGTGACCTGAATGCCGACCTTCGCGAGTTGCTGGACGATGACGGTGCCGTCGGCCACCCAGTCGGAGTAGCCGCCGTTATTCACCAAGGTGAACGCGAGTTTCTGGCCAGCGGCGTTTTCGCGGACGCCACCGACCATCTTGGAGTAGCCGGCCTGGTCCAGGAGGTGCTCGGCTTCTGTTGTGTTGAACGCGTAGTCGTTGTAATACGACTGCGCCTGCGCCTGGTCCACCCAGCCGCCGCTCCGGAAGGAGGCCGCGACGCCGTCCTGGAAGGCGGCCCCTTCACTGCCGGTCTCACCGATGGCGCCGACCTGGGCCCGGTTGATCGCTAGCGCCATCGCCTGCCGCACGCTGACGTTGTCCAGCGGGCTGTTTGTCAGCCCCAGGTTGATGTCGAGGGTCACTGAACTCACTGACGGGGCCCAGTTGTGGTACGCGCTAGGGCTCTTGGCGATGTAGGTCTGGTTGATGTTGGGGATGTACTGGCCGCCCCACTGGCACTGGCCGTTGATCAGGCAGTTGTTGCCGGTGGTGTTGTCCAGGTAAGCCGGCCACTCCACTGTCTTGACGGCGGGCTTGCCGGGCTGCCAGTAGTCCGGGTTGGCCTTGTAGATGAGGTTGGTCGAACTGCAACTCCCGACCACGTACGCACCGGTGCCGACCGGGTGGTTGTCGGGATAGGTCGGCATCTTGGACGCCGGGATCTTCGACCAGATGTGCTCCGGGAGGATGGGCTGCCGGCCGGCCACGTAGTAGAAGTACGTCGGCGACGGCGCGTCGAAGTTCAGCGTCACTGTGTCGCCCGAAGTGGTCACGCTCGTGAGCGGGCCGCCCTCGGCCTTCCACAGCGATTGCAGGTCCAGCGCGCCGTTTTCCTTCAGGACATTGAACGAGAACGCCACGTCCGCAGGCGTCAGCGGCGTGCCGTCGTTGAACTTGACGCCCTTGCGGATAGTGAAGGTGAGCGCCGTCAGATTGGAGTTCCAGCTGTAGCTGGTCGCCAGCCACGGGTGGATTCCGGCGTTGGCCTGCGTCCCCGTCTGCAGTGCGTTCACGAACATCAGTGGCTCGTAGATGACCCCCGTCTCGCTAGGGCCTCCTTCTGGCCAGTTAGTACTCAGCGGGTTGAACTGGCAGTTCCAGTTCGCCCCGGTGACGTCGCTGATGATCAGCGGCTTGCCGGCACCTCCGCCGGTGGTGCCGCCGCCGCTGCTGGCGCTGCTGCCACAGCCCGCTATCAGCCCGGCGGCGGAGATCGCCGCGGCGAGCACGATTGTTCTACTGCGTCTCACGACCGTAGTCCTTCCTTGAGCATGGTGGATGGGCACGTCAGCGCCCCGGACGACCCCGACGTCTTGGGCGAGGTAGGCGCCGGGAAACTGCTGCTAGCGGCCGCCTGCCGGCGTGCTGCCAGCACGGCGACGATCGTCTTGGGGGGTCTCATGCTGTCGCCCTTCACGGATGAGTTCCGCGCCGTACCGGGCCGGACTGGCCCGCTCGGCGCAACGGCGGGAATGACGGTGGCCGTCGCAGGTACGGCGGCGCAGGGCTGGCATAGGGCACCGAATTATACGTTTTCATGCCGAATTGCCAATAGTAGTTGTCGTAGGTGCTTTATCTGCATATCTGACTGATCCGGGCTGACCGTCTGGGTGCGGGATGTCCGGGCCGGACCCGGGCTGCCCTCGGCGAATCCCGGTAGCGGCGTCGACGGCGAGGGCGACAGCACCGAGTAGTGGTGCGTCGTGCGGAAAGTGCGCGAGGACAAGTTCGGGCGGGTACGGCACGCCGACCCGCAGTGCCTCGGCCAGCCGAGGCTGGATCCGGTCCCAGGACCTGGTCATGCCACCGCCGACCGCGATCTTGGCCGGGTTGACCAGGATCGCGAGGTTGACGAGATGGAACGCCAGCTCATCGACGAAGGCCGTGATCAGGTCGTCCAGGCCGGCCACGTCGTCAGTGCTGTCGAACACATCGGCTGCCGTGAGCTGCCGGTCCGGGCTGCTGGCCCGGCGGCGCAGCGCCATGCCGCTGACCATGTCCTCGAGCATCGTTCGGTGGCCGTTAGGCTGCCCGACGTCGGACACCTCGCGCAGGTTGTAACCGATCTCGCCCGCCGCCCCGTCGCGGCCGGCGAGTACTCGCCCGCCGATCACGATGGCGGCGGCGAGGCCAGTGCCGAGATTCAGGTAAACGGCCGGGTCCGCGCCCGCCAGGGCCCCCCACCGCGCCTCGGCCTGAGCGGCAGCCTTGGCGTCGGTCGCCAGCTCGACTGTCGCGCCAGGGAATGCGGCGCGAAGCTCGCGGCCGAGCTCCAGCCCGTCCCAGTCGGTGATGGCCGGTGCGAGTTCGACGCGGTCATCGAACGGGATGCCGAAGGTCGCGACTCCGACGGCTGCCAGGTCGGCGCCGCCGGCGCTCTCAGCCAACAGTGCCTTGGCGGTCTGCACCCCGTGGTCGAAGCTGACCCGGGCGCCGCGCTCGCCGAGGCTGTCGACGACGGCGGACCCGAGCTTGTTGCCCGCGAGATCGCATACTGCCGCCGCGATCTTCGTGCCGCCGAAGTCGATGCCGAGTACGACTGGGGGATTGCGCATTGACGTCCCGATTAGGGTGGTTCCCGAAAAGTTAGTTAGGACAGTATCCTAACTATGTACAGGCGACAAGCACGGTTTGATCTCGCTTCGATAGCGTCGTGCCCGCCAGTCTGGCGGCCGTCGCACGGGGCGGCCGCTAGCCCTGTGACCTGCGGTGCGAAAGGATAAGAGAGTGGTCGCAACGACATCCGCTCAGCCGTCTGAGCCCGCCGAGGCGTCCGGCATGCCGGTCCCGGCTGGGCCGGACACTGCGGAGGTCGCCGACGCCGCAGGCCCCGCGCAGCTCGGTCAGCTCCGTCCGGGCCAGGCCGCCCGTCCCCAGCTGCTGCGGGCGCTGAACGAGCAGCTCCTGCTCCGGCACATCCGCCAGCTCGGCCGGTGCTCCCGCGCCGAGCTGGCGCGGCTGTCGGGCCTGTCCAAGCCGACGGTGTCGCTGGCGCTGGCGAATGTGGAACGCTCCGGACTGGTCCGTGAGGCCGGCCAGCGGACGGGCGTACCTGGCCGGTCGGCTGTGCTGTACGAGATCAGCCCGCAGGCTGGCTACGTGCTGGGCCTGGACATCGGCCACCAGTACCTGCGCGGTGCCGTGGCCGATCTGACCGGCGAAGTCATCGCGCGCTCAGCCGTGCGGACCAGGGCATCCAGCACAAGCGGCCGGGTCGCCGAGCTCATCAGGCTCGCCGACGGGCTGTGCGCGGAGGCGGGCATCACCAGGTCCTCGGTCAGCCAGACGGTCATCGGCAGCCCCGGTGTCTACGACCCGCGGCACAACTCGATCGCGCTGGCAGGCGGCCTTGCGGGCTGGGGCAGGCCAGCCGTGCTGGCGGAACTGCGGGCCGCGTTCGGTCAGCAGCTCGTGGTGGAAAACGACGTGGATGCCGCGACCCTGGCCGAGCGCGAGCACGGCCACGGGCGACAGGTCCGCACGTTCGCGTTCGTCTGGATCGGCACCGGCATCGGCATGGGCCTGATGATCGAGGGAAACCTGCACCGCGGCGTGCATGGGGTGGCGGGCGAGATCGCTTACATGCCGATCTCCGCCGGCCAGGGCTCGGATCCCGAGGACGCGAGGCGCCGCGGCACGCTCGAGGCGGCTGGCTCGGCGGCCGCAGTCGTCCGCGCGGCCCGCCGGACCGGCATGCGGGGCTCGGTATCGGCCCGCCGGGTTTTCGAGGCCGCGGCGGCCGGGGACGAGCGGGCGACCGCCGTCGTGGCAGACGAGGCTGCACTCGTGGCCAGGGCCGTCTGCGCGATCGTCACCGTGGTCGATCCCGAGCTCGTGGTGTTCGGCGGCGGCATCGGCCAGGCGCCCGGCTTCGCCGCGGCTGTCGCTACTGAGTTGCGGAAGCTCGCTCCGGTGATGCCGGAGGTGCGCGTGAGCGCGCTCGGCACGGAGGCCGTGGTGGATGGCTGCCTCGCCTCCGGGGCCGAGCTCGCCTGGCAGCGGCTGACCGCGCTGCTTCCGTAGTCGCAGTCAGCGGCTACAGTCCTGTGGTGACCGCCGGTGATAACGCGCAGCCACCTGGCGCCGATCCAGATGATGCACAGCCAGCCGAGGCGGCGCGCGGGACGCTGAGCCTCCCGCCGCCCAAGTACCTCCGCTGGGAGATCATCGCGGTCTTCGCTGTCTCGCTCGGCGCCAGCGGCGTGAACGCGCTGCTGAGCCTGATTGGCTCGCTGCTCGCCCGGCAGTCGCTAAGCAGCCAGCACGCCCTGCTCGTCGGCTCGCTGTCCCCGAATCACTGGTTCGACCTTGTGCTGCAGCTCGTTGGCATCGCCGAGGCGCTGACCCCGGTCCTGCTCGTGCTGTACCTGATGGCGAGGTCGGGGGAGCCGCCGTCGGTGCTGGGTCTGGACGCCAGCCAGCCGGGCCGCGACCTAGCGCGCGGCGCGGTCGTCGCCGCCGTGATCGGCGGCGCCGGCCTCGGCCTTTACATCGCCGCGTTCCACCTCGGCATCAGCCTCAACGTCGTGCCCGAGTCGCTGCCAAACGTCTGGTGGCGGATCCCCGTGCTGCTCCTGTCCGCTGCACACGACGGCATCCTGGAAGAGATCCTGGTCATCGGCTATCTGCTCCGACGGCTCGGTCAGCTTGGCTGGACGCCATGGCGGGCGATCGTGGTCGCGGCGATCCTGCGCGGGTCCTACCACCTCTACCAGGGCTTTGGCGCGTTCCTCGGCAACTTCGTGATGGGCATCATCTTCGGCATCCTGTACCGCCGGTGGGGCCGCGTGACGCCGCTGATCATCGCGCACGCGCTGATCGATGCCGTGACGTTCGTCGGCTACGCGGCCCTCGTCGGCAAGGTGTCCTGGCTGCCGTAGCTAGGTCGGCTGCTTACCCAGCCCAGTCAGCACGAGCGCGGCGGGCAGGCTGGCCAGCAGCCTGCCGGGAAGCGTCAGCTTCGACTTGCGCACGCCGCTGCCGATGACCACGCGGAAGGTGGATGCGACGGCGTCGTCCACGAACAGTGGCCAGTCGGCCGGCAACCCGATCGGGGTGATGCCCCCGTACTCCATGCCGGTCAGCTCGACCGCGGTCTCCATCGGCGCGAACGAGGCCTTGCGCACTTCCAGCTCCCGCTTGACCAGGCCGTTCACGTCCGCCCGCGTGGTGGCCAGCACCATGCACGCGGCCATCCGCGTCGCGCCGTCCCGACGCCCGGCCACAACCACGCAGTTGGCGGACTCGGCTGGCGCTACGCCGTACCGCTCGCAGAACGCGGCGGTGTCCGCCAGTTCGGGATCGATCTCTGCCACGCCTATGTCGTTGACCTCGAGCTTGCCGGCCAGCTCAGTGAGTGCGGCCGCCACCGGGACAGCGAGCAGATCAGGACGTTCGAGCGCAGGAACGGCGGTCAGGCTGCCGATGTGCATCGTCACCCACAGGAGTCTAGGCGGACGGCGCGGCGGCCCCTGGCTCGCCCCGCAAGGCCCCACGCGTCATCGCGCCAGCCGCTCACCCGCTGCTGAGGCTGTCCAGCGTCCCGGTGCCCTGGCGCACGGCGCCGGCACCCCTGGTGTACTTGATCGTCACCTTCGTGCCGGGCTTGAGCAGCGACAGCGTGCTCTCCAGTTGCTGGAGGCTCGTGACGCGCTGGTCGTTGATGCCGACGATGACGTCACCAGCCTGCACGCCGGCCATGTCCGCGGCCTCGCCCTGGTCGACGGCCAGGACGGCGACGCCAACGGGCTGGCCGGCCGCGCTGGCAGCGGTCTGCGCGGTGATGCCGATCGTCGCGCGGTCGGAGTTGGTCACCTTGCCCTTCGTGATGAGCTGGTTGGCGATGTTTTTCACGGTGTTGCTGGGGATCGCAAACCCGATCCCCGGCGCTGCACCGCCCTGGTCCGGCAGCCTCGCCGCCAGCGTGGGCACTCCGATCACTTCGTCATCCAGCGTGACCAGGGCGCCACCGCTGTTGCCCGGGTTGATGGCCGCGCTGGTCTGGATCGCGGCCGTAATCAGGGCCATGCCACCGCCCGGCTCACTGGACCCGACCGTCCGGCCGGTGGCGGAGACGATGCCCTGCGTGACGCTGTCAGCGAGGCCAAGCGGGTTGCCCATGGCGAGCACTATCTGGCCAATCTGCGCGTCGTCGGAGTTCGCGAACTTGGCCGGCTTCAAGCCGGTGGCGTCGCCCTCAACTCTTACGACGGCCAGGTCGTCGGGCGCGAACTCGCCGATTACCTTGGCGGTAAAAGTCTTGTTCCCGACAGAGTCCTGCACCTCCACGGTCGTGGCACTGCCGATCACGTGCTCGTTGGTGACAATGTCGCCATTGCTGTCGTACACGACTCCCGAGCCGGTCGAATCACTGGTCGAAATCTGCACGACGGACGGCAGCACATTACGTACCACGTGCTCGTACTGATCCTGAAGCAGGGCAGCGGAATTAACGCCGAGTCGGCCGGCCGTTGCCGTGCTGCCACTCGAGCAGCCGGCCAGCACCCCGATCAGCGCCACGACCGCCAGTGCCAGCCAGGGCCTGAGCAATCCACGCACGCCAGAACCTGAGAACGAATGCATTTGTGATTGCCCCCCGATGACGAACCCCCAACGCCCCTTATTCTGTCCACCATGTCCTTGACCGAATCACTGGCGCAAATGGTGGGCAGATCGGGCATCAGCGCCGGTACTGCGACCGCGCAGAACCTTAATCAGGCGCTGGCGGCGGGCACCGTGACCGCGACCGAACTGGCCGCCTTCTACCTGGACAGGATCGAGCGGCTGAACCCGGGCCTGCGCGCCGTCATCACGGCGAGCGACGACGCGGCGGCCGACGCCGCAGCAAGCGATGCCCGGCGGGCGGCCGGAGCGGTCCGCGGACCGCTGGACGGGATCGGTGTCCTGCTCAAGGACAACATCGCCGCCGCCGGACTGCCAGCGACCGCGGGCTCGCCCGCGCTCGCCCGCGCTGCCGCGGCGGATGCGTTCCTGGTCGGGCGGCTGCGGGCGGCCGGCGCCGTCATTCTCGGCAAGGCGAACCTGTCGGAGTGGGCGAACTTCCGCTCCCGCCCGTCCAGCAGCGGGCTGAGCACGCTGGGCGGTCAGGCGGTGAACCCGCACGGAACCGGGCGCAGCCCGTCCGGCTCAAGTTCCGGGTCCGCCGTCGCGGTAGCTGCCGGGCTGGCCCCGATCGCCGTCGGCACCGAGACCGACGGCTCGATCGTCTCGCCAGCCGCGGCCTGCGGCGTGGTGGGCATCAAGCCCACGCTCGGCCTGGTCAGCCGCGCCGGGATCGTCCCGATCTCCGCGATGCAGGACACAGCAGGCCCGATGACCAGGACCGTCGCTGACGCAGCGTTGCTGCTCACTGCGATGGCCGGACCCGACCCGGCGGACGCTGCCACCGCGGCCGCGGGCGGGCATGCAACCGACTACGCCACGTTCCTGGACCTGGCGGCTCTGGATGGTGCCCGGCTCGGAATCTGGCGCGGCGGGTCGGCGCCCGCCGACGCGGCCACCCTGGCTGTGCTCGAGACATCGCTTGCGGCTATGAGCCGCAAGGGCGCGCAGCTCATCGACCCAGTCGACCTTGCCGACATCGACAAGATGGGCGAGCCGGAATTCACGGCCCTCACGCACGAGTTCAAGCACGACATCAATGCCTACCTGGCGGAGCTCGGCGGCGAGCATCCGGCAGACCTGGCTGGCCTCATCGAGTTCAACAACCGGCACGCGGCTGACGTCCTCAGCCACTTCGGCCAGGAGCTGTTCGAGCAAGCCGAGGCAACCAGCGGCGATCTGAGCGAGGCCAGCTACCTAGACTCACGGTCGGCGGCCACCAGGATCGCGCGCGACGGACTAGACGCGGTATTCAGCGACTTCAACCTGGACGCCGTGATCGCGCTCACTGGCCACCCCGCGTGGCTCACCGACCACATACTCGGCGACTACCACGGCTGGGGCACGTCAGGACCGGCCGCGGTGTCCGGGTACCCGTCGATCACGGTGCCCGCTGGGCGCGTCAGTGGTCTGCCGGTCGGCGTCTCGTTCATCGGGCCAGCCTGGAGCGAGCCACGACTGATCGCCCTGGCGCACGCCTTCGAGGCGGCTCGCTCCGGCGGCGACTAACCGGGCGGCAGCGAGCCGATTCGGGCGCGCCAGGTGCCGGTCAACCGGGTGGCGGCGGGCGATAACCTGGCGCCCATGGACTCGTGGGCCCCAGTTGACGTACCCGACCTGCCTGGATCGGGCCCGCAGCCGATGATCTGGGATACCGCTAGCGGCGCGCTGGCACTGGCGGCGCCAGGCGATACGGCCACGCTGTACGCATGCGGGATCACCCCGTACGACGCAACCCACATCGGTCACGCGGCCACGTTCCTGGCCTGGGACTTGCTGGTCCGTGCCTGGCGCGACGCCGGGAAGCTGGTCACCTACGTCCAGAACGTCACTGACGTGGACGATCCGCTACTCGAGCGCGCCAGCCGGGACGGGGAAGACTGGCGTGACCTCGCCGCGCGGGAGATTGCGCTGTACCGGTCCGACATGACCGCGCTGCGGGTGCTGCCGCCAGACCGGTATATCGGCGCGGTCGAGTCGATACCACTGATCGAGGAGTTCAGCCGAACGCTGGCGGACCGCGGGTCGCTGTATGAGATCGACGGTGACGTCTACTTCTCCCGTGCTGCCGATCCCGCCTTCGGCTCGGTGTCCGGGCTGGACGCCGAAACCATGATCGTGCTCGCCGCCGAGAACGGCGGCGACCCCGCCCGGCCCGGCAAGAAGGATCCGGTCGACCCGATGGTCTGGCTAGCCGCGCGGCCGGGCGAGCCGTCCTGGCCATCGGAGTTCGGCCCCGGCCGGCCGGGCTGGCATGTCGAGTGCGCGGCGATCGCGACGCGGTACCTGGGCAAGACGTTCGACGTCCAGGCGGGCGGACGGGACCTGATCTTCCCTCACCACGAGATGAGCGCCTCGCACGCGCGGGTCGCGATCGATGGCATCCTCGACGGCACGGGGGAGGCTGCGTTCGCGCGCCGGTATGCGCACGCCGGCCTGGTCCGACTCGACGGCGAGAAGATGTCGAAGTCGCGTGGCAACCTGGTCTTTGTCTCGAAGCTGCTCGCAGCGGGCCACGACCCGATGGCGGTCCGGCTGGCCATCATCTCGCACCACTACCGTTCCGACTGGGACTGGACTGGCGCGGCCCTTGCCGGCGCCGTCGACCGCCTGGCGATCTGGCGCGCAGCGGTCGCTGCTAGCGGTGGTGCCGGTGCTGGTGCTCGTTCTGGCGATGCCGGTGCCGGTGCCGGCGGTGGCGGCTCGGCCGATGGTGCTGGTGCTCGTGCCGGCGGCTCGGCCGATCGTGCCGGTTATTGGGCCAACGGGGCCGGTGAGCGCCCTGACGATGGCTCCGCCGTGCTGGCAGCGCTGCGGCGTCGGCTGGCCGACGACCTGGACACACCCGGCATGATCGCGGTGGTCGACGAGTGGGCGGC
>DATHPF010000092.1:0-13088 GCA_035484155.1 Streptosporangiaceae bacterium | reverse complement strand
GGGCGGCCGCCCGAACGCGTCACCGAAGTACCAAAGCTCGACCCCGGCCAGGTGCTTGACCAGTCCGAGCAAGTTGGTGCCGGTCGGCGTCAGCGGACGGCGGACGTCGTACTCGGATAGTCCGTCAAGCTTCCACAGCAGAGCTTCACGGGCCGCCTGCAAGTAATCATGCAGGTCGGCCTTGGGGTCCGCTCCTGTCATGCCGGGGAGTCTGGCACACGGCACCGACACCAACAACAGTGCCGGGCCGAAGGCCTCGTCAGTGACAGGAGCGGCCCGATGGCCCTCGTGCCGATTAGGTGAAGCCGACGTTCAGGATGAAGTGTCCGAGCCTGAGGTTGAGTACTCCGCCACCGGCCCAGTGCACGATGAACGCCAGCACGATGATGGCCAGAATGACGACGACCACCCAGAAGAAGAAGACGATGATGCCCGGGACTGCGTACCCGGCTACAGTTCTCGCTCTAGCCACGGCCGCCAGCTACCCGACATAGCCCTACTTATTCGGCGTCCCTCACTATTTCGGTAGCCGTGACCGCAGCCCAGCCTGAGGCTGCGGTCACGGCACGATCACCGCGCTGCGGGCGGTGTGTGGATGAGTTTCTTGTTGACGAACTCGTCGATTCCCAGCGGGCCAAGCTCGCGGCCGACACCAGATCGCTTGGTGCCGCCGAAAGGCAGCTCCGGGCCGCCGAGTTCGGCAGTGTTGACCCAGGCCATCCCGACGTCGAGCCGGTCGGCGACGTCCACGGCCAGCTTCTCGTCGCTGCAGAAGACGGCTCCGCCCAGCCCGAACGCGCTGCTGTTAGCCAGCTCCACCGCTTCATCGGCCCCGGCCACCCGGTAGACCACTGCGGCCGGGCCGAACAGCTCCTCCCGGTACGCCCGCATCTCGGGAGTCACTCCGGACAGCACGGTCGCCTCGACGAATGCGCCTGGCCCGTCGACGCGATGCCCGCCGAGGTGGACCGTTGCGCCCTTACTGACCGCGTCGTCGATCTGTGCCATCAGGTTGCGCGCTGCCTGCTCCGAGGACAGCGGCCCGTAGCTCGTCGACGGGTCGGTCGGATCCCCGGTCACGTAGCCGGACATCGCGGCCGTGAACTCGCGCATGAAGTCGTCGTAGACGCCATCAGCGACGATCATCCGCTTGGACGCGTTGCAGGCCTGGCCGCCGTTCTCCATCCTGGCCGCTGCTGCCGTCCTGGCCACCTTCGGCAAGTCGGCACCATCCAGCACGATGAACGGATCCGAGCCGCCAAGCTCCAGCACAACCTTCTTCAGGTTCTGCCCGGCCACGGCGGCCACTGCCGAGCCGGCCCGCTCGCTGCCGGTCACCGACACCCCGGCGATGCGGGGGTCCGCGACCATGCTGGCGACCTGCTCGTTGCTAGCGAAGATGTTGATATAGGCGTCTTCTGGCAGCCCCGCATCGCGGAACAACTTCTCCATGGCCAGGGCTGACTCAGGGCACTGCGGCGCATGCTTGAGCACGATGGTGTTGCCGATCATCAGGTTCGGGGCCGCGAACCGGGCGACCTGGTAATACGGGTAGTTCCACGGCATGATGCCCAGCAGCGCGCCGATCGGGGACTTGCGCACCCACGCCGAGCCCGGCAGGTTAGTGGCCAGCGGCTGGTCCTCAAGGAGCGCCGCACCGTTGTCGGCGTAGTACTCGTAGATAGCCGAAACGAAGTGCAGTTCTCCCCTGGCAGCCTTGGTGACCTTGCCCATCTCCCTGGTGATGATCGCGGCCAGTTCGGGGGCGCGGTCGCGATACAGCTGGGACACCCGGCGCAGGATCGCCGCGCGCTCGTCCATCGGAGTTCGCCGCCACGAGGTGTAGCCCCGTTCGGCCCTCTCCAGCACGTCGCTGACTTCTGCGTCAGTCGCCGTCGGATACTCGCTTTCGACCTTCCCGGTGGCCGGGTTCACTACCTGGTACATCATCGAGCCTGCCTCCATACAACATCGGGTGCGTCTATTACACGCCAAGACAGCCCGCAGCTGCAGCAACGGGCTCCCCTAGGCGGTGCGCTCCTACCTCAGGCCAGGCGGCATCAGATCTGAATGCGCGGCGAGCAGTTCGTCGACCATCGCCACAGTCTGCTCGACCGTGAGCGTCGCTGCGGTGTTCGGGTCAAGCAGCGCCGCCTGGCGCACGTGGTCGCGACGGCCTTCCAGCGCTGCCGCAACAGTGAGCTCGACGACGTTAAGGAACGTGCGGTTCAGTGCGGCAAGCTGTGGCGGCAGCGCGCCGACCGCCTTCGGCGTGGCGACTCCCGCCGTCAGGTCACACGGCACCTCGACGCAGCAATCCTCCGGCAGACTAGAGATCAGCCCGCCGTTGCGCACGTTCACGTAAATCTCGCGTTCGGTTCCTGTCTCCAGCGAGTGGATGAACTGCGAGGCGAGCTCGTCAGCCGGCTCAAGGTCCAGGTCGGCGCCGGCTGTCAGCTGTGCCTGCAGCGATTCCAGCTCAGCCAGGTTCTCCTCCGACCGGGCGAGGTAGTCCCCGACAAAGATCCGGTACTCCGCTATCTGGCTGTCATGCCGCATGAACCACGGCACGTACTCGGCCGAGTGCTCGCTGGACTCGGTCGGGAAGTAGCCGAACTGCCGGTACAGCTCCACCCGCACCCGCCGCTGCAGCTCTGGCGAACCGTCGATGACCTCGGCCAGCCGCGGGTACAGCGACTTGCCGTCCTGCTCGAAGCGGAGCACGAACGCCTGGTGATTGAAGCCGGCCGTGACGAACCGCACGCTAGCCGGATCGGCGCCGACGAGCCCGGCCAGGAAGGCGTGCGTATCCCTGACCGAGTGGCACAGGCCGAAGACGTTGCGGAAGTCCGTGCCGGCATAGACCGCCCACGGCAGCATCGCCATCGGGTTGGAGTAGTTGAGCAGGTAGGCGTCAGGACAGCGCCGCACCATATCGGCCGCCAGCGCCGTGACGACCGGGATCGTGCGCAGTCCGCGGAAGATCCCGCCGATGCCCAGCGTGTCGCCGATGGTCTGGCGGACGCCATAACGAGCCGGTATCTCGAAGTCGGCGCGGGTCGATGCGTATCCGCCGACCTGAACTTCATTAATAACGTAACGCGCTCCGTCGAGGGCCGGTCCACGCTCGGTAGTCGCAGTGACCTTAGCATTGGCTCCTGTTTGTACTACTATGCGATGGGTGAGCGCCTCGGCGAACGCCAGCCGCTCGGGACTGATGTCGTACAGCGCGAGGTGCAGGTCCGAGGCGAGCTCGGGATAGCTGCACAAGTCAGTCACGACGTTACGGGTGAACTCGATGCTTCCCGCACCGATGAACGCAATCTTGATCACAGCTCGAGAGTGTCGCATCTGGGCTCGTAATGAGCAAGAGCGCGCAGAAGCTAAGCGAAACTTCGTACATCTCAATCCGGATTTGATTACTGCAAGGCATTGACAACGGCACTTACTGATGAGCAATGATGTCTCGAACTTGCCCAATCCGTGCAAGATTCGTCGTTTCTCGTCGCAAAGAGGTCGGCCATGAGAACTCACTGGCTTGGCGTAGCCCTGGCATCGGCACTTGTCGCCTTCGGGCTCGCCGCCTGCGGCTCGGGGAGCGCGGGCACCAGCAGCGGATTGCAGATCTGGGAGGGCTACACCGGGGCGGAGGCCACCGCGTTCAAGCACCTGCTGGCCGAATGGAACAAGGCGCACCCGAGTGAGAAGGTCACCAGCTACTACGTCGACAACGACGACTCGCTGCCCAAGCTGCTGACCGCGGTCAAGGGCGGCAGCCAGCCGGACATTGCCTACGTCTACGGCTCCTGGGCGCCGAACATCGCGCAGATCCCGCAGGTCGTCAACCTCACGAAGGTTGTCCAGCAGCCCGGCGTGAACTGGTCGGACTTCTGGGTCGGCGAGCGTGACGTCGCGACCGTGAAGGGCAAGGTCATCGGCATCCCGGCGCTGGTAGACAACCTGGCGGTCGTCTACAACAAGACCCTGTTTACCGCCGCCGGCCTGCCAGAGCCAGGACCGAACTGGACCTGGAGCCAGTTCATGGCCGATGCGCAGAAGCTGACGAATCCAGCCAAGAAGCAGTTTGGTACCGCCTACGTCACCCCTGGCAGCGAGGACACCGTCTGGCACTGGGAGGCGCTGCTGTGGGAAGCCGGCGGACAGATACTCAACCCGACGAACACCAAGGCCGCGTTCGACTCACCGGCAGGCCTTGAGTCGCTGAACACCCTGCGCACCATGGCTGTCACCGACAAGTCCATGTACCTGGACCCATCCGACTCCGAGTACGCCAACCTGTTCAACTCCGGGAAGATCGGGATGCTGGTCACCGGACCGTGGGATCTGTCCGGCTTCCCCAACGTGAAGTACGGCGTGCAGATCATGCCCTCGTATCCCGGCACCGACGGCGGGCACCAGACGATCTCCGGGCCGGACAACTGGGTGATCTTCAACAACGGCGCCAAGCGCGTGTCGGCGGCTGAGAAGTTCCTGATCTGGATGACGGCCACGCCGCAGGCCACCGCCTTCTCGCTGGCCACTGGCGATCTGCCGATCCGGCAGTCGGTGCAGGACTCGCCGCAATTCGCGCAGAAGATGGACCAGGCCCTGCCGGGCGTCGACACGTTCATCACCAACCTGGCCAACGTCAAGCAGGCCCGGCCGCAGCTGGCGAGCTACCCCAAGGTCTCCACCATCCTCGGCAGCATGATCGTGTCCGTGCTGCTAGGCAAGTCGGAGCCGCAGGCGGCCCTGGCCAGCGCCGCCCAGCAGGTTGATCAGGCCCTGGCCCAGGGCTCGAGTTCCTGACCGTGGTAGCACGAGCAACCCTCACGCGCCGGCCACCCCGGCGGTCGCTGCGGCGGCCGCCGGACCCCGGCCGCCCGGCCAGAGCACGAGCCGGCGAGCAGGCAGCCGGCTGGGCCTTCGTGACACCAGGCCTGGTCGTCATCCTGCTGTTCGGCGTCGTGCCTATTGTCTGGTCGGCGATCATGTCGTTCCAGCGCAACAACCTGTTCTCGCCGAATACGCCGTTCGTGGGCCTGGCCAACTACCGGCAGATGGTGCACGACCCGGTCATCGCGCAGGCCATCGAGCACACCCTCGTCTACACCGCCCTGTTTGTGCCGGGCACGATGCTGGTCGGCCTGTTCCTGGCGGTTGCCATGAACCGGAAGATCCGGTTCATCTCGGTGTACCGGACGGCCGCGTACGCGACGATGGCCATCTCCACGATCAGCGAGGCCATCGTTTTTCTCTGGCTCTTTGATCCGTCCTACGGCATCGTGAACTACCTGTTTCATCTGGTCGGCCTCCCGCAGCAGCAGTTCCTCAGCTCGCCATCGGAGGCCCTCTACGTCATCGTGATCATGACGATCTGGGGCTGGACTGGTTTCGCCGTCGTGATCTACCTGGCCGCGCTACAAGGGGTTCCGCAGGTACTGACCGAGGCCGCGGCGATTGACGGCGCCGGCCGGTGGGTGACGTTCCGCCGCATCACGCTGCCGCTGCTCAGCCCGGCGTCCCTGTTCCTCGTCGTCTGGCTGACTATCAACGCACTGCAGTTGTTCGACGAGGTGTACCTGAGCACGCAGGGCGGCCCGCTCAATTCCACCACCGTGCTCGTCTACTACCTGTACGAGCAGGCCTTCGGCGGCGCTAACTTCAACTTCGGCTACGCGTCGGCGATCGCGTACTTCCTGTTCGTCATCATCGTGGCGGTCACCGCGATCCAGTTCCGGGTGGGCCGCCGGCTCGTCCATTACAGGTCTTAGCCATGACCGCTCCCGCCGTCGCCACCTCGGCAGTGGCACTGTCTGGCCGCCGCCAGCGCAGACTTCCGTTCAGCCCCTGGCACCTGGTGCTGATCCCGGCCACGATCGTGCTGCTCTTCCCGTTCCTCTGGCTGATCATCACCTCGATCGAGACGCCGGCCGAGGCACTGCATTTCCCGCCGATCCTGCTGCCGCATCACCTCGACTTCGGCAACTACACGCAAGCTCTGCAAGCGGCGCCGTTCGGCCGGTTTTTCATCAACAGCGCGGTTGTCGCCGTGGTCACGGTCCTCAGCAACCTCGTGCTCTGCTCCCTGGCGGGCTACGCGTTCGCCAGGTACCGGTTCTTTGGCCGCACCCTGCTGTTTATTCTGATCATGACCACGCTGATGGTGCCCTTCCAGGTGACGATGATCCCGCAGTTCCTCATCACCAAGTGGCTGGGTGTCAACCTGCTGGCACCCATCGGGATCAATCACATCGGCGCGCTGATAGTCCCGAACGCGGCAACCGCATTCGGGGTGTTCTTCCTTCGTCAGTTCTTCCGCACGCTGCCGATCGAGTACGAGGAGGCGGCCAGGGTTGACGGGGCCAGCAGACTGACCGTGCTCTGGCGGATCGTACTGCCGCTGTCCGGGCCGGCGCTGTCGACGCTGGCGGCGCTGACCTTCCTCGACTCGTGGAACAGCTTCCTCTGGCCGCTGATTGCCATCAACTCGACCAACCAGATGACGCTGCCGCTGGGCCTGGCGACGTTCCAGAGCGCGCACAGCACCGCGTGGACGCTGCTGATGGCCGGCAACGTGATGAGCCTCGTCCCGATGTTGCTGATTTTCTTCGGCGCGCAGCGGTATTTCATCCGCTCGGTGGCGGCAACCGGATTGGCTGGAACCTGATGGATCTGCGTGAAGGAGCGGACGTGAGTGAGTGGGCCGAGCAATTCCCCGGCAGCATTGAGGCGGAGATCGCTTCGCAGCCCGCATGCTGGCTGCGGGCCGCCCAGCTATCCGCGGACGTTGCTGGCTTGCTGCCGGCGCCGGGCGAACGGGTCGCGGTCACCGGCTGCGGGACTTCCTGGTTCATCGCACAGTCCTACGCGGCTGCCCGTGAGGCGGCTGGTCATGGTGAGACCGACGCCTTCGCCGCTTCGCAGATGCCGACCGGGCGCCGTTATGACCGCGTGCTCGCGCTCTCTCGTTCCGGCACCACCACCGAGATCCTGTGGCTACTTGACGAGCTCAAAGGCTCCGCTCGCACGGTGGCGATCATTGGTGACTCGGCGTCGCCCGTGGCGACGGCAGCGGACGCGGTCATTGCCATGGACTTCGCCGACGAGCAGTCAGTCGTGCAGACCAGGTATGCCACTAGTGAGCTTGCACTCCTGCTTGCCCACCTCGGCCAGGACATCGAGCCGATGGCGGCGGCGGCCGACCGCGTACTCGGCGCCGAGCTGCCACCTGAGCTGACTGGCGCACAGCAGTTCACCTTCCTGGGCACCGGCTGGACCTGCGGGCTGGCCAACGAGGCGGCGCTGAAACTGCGGGAAGCCGCGGGGTTGTGGACCGAGGCCTACCCCGCGATGGAGTACCGGCACGGGCCTGCCGCGGTCACCGGACCGGGCAGCGTCGTCTGGGTATTTGGGCCGGCGCCGGACGGACTGGCAGCTGAGGTCGCGGCGACGGGCGGGCTGGCCTGGCAGACGCAGGAAGCACTAGAGGCTCCACTCGCCGAGCTTGTCCGGGCGCAGCGGCTAGCCGCAGCGATTGCCCGGGCCCGTGGGCTCGATCCCGACCGGCCGAGGAACCTGACCCGCTCGGTTGTCCTCCTGCCACGCTAGCCGCAGGCCGAACCGTGATCCTCGTCGTTGCGCTCAATCCCGCCCTTGACATCACTCACCACGTTGACGCAGTCGACTGGGCCGGTGTCAACAGGCCAGTGGATGTGCAGGCCAGGCCTGGGGGCAAAGGACTCAACGTGGCCAGGGTGCTGCGCTCCCTTGAGGAGGACGTGCTGCTGGTCGGCCTGGCTGGGGGTACAACCGGGGACGCGGTGCGCTCAGCTCTTGCGGCCGCAAAAGTGCCAGCTGTTTTTGCCGATGTCGCCGGCGAGACCCGGCGGACATTCGCTGTGGTGGATCGCGGGCGGGCCCAGACTGCCATTTTCAATGAGCCGGGCCCGCTGGTCACGTCGGCTGAATACGCCGGGTTTGTCGGCACGTACGCCGAGGCACTCGCGCGCAGCTCGGCGGTTGTGCTGTCCGGCAGCCTCCCGCCCGGCCTGCCGGCCGATGCCTACGCTGAACTGATCACCATGGCAGCCGCGGCCGGCGTCCCGGCCTTGCTGGATACCTCGGGCGAGGCACTCCGGCTCGGCGTTGCGGCCGGGCCGGCGATCGTCAAGCCAAACCTGGCCGAGCTGGAGACCGCGGTCGGCCACGCCGTACCGTGGACGACGGCCGGCGATCCGGCCGCGGTAGTGAGAGCAGCCAGCGAGCTCCTGGCGGGCGGCGCTGAGGCTGTGGTCGTGACGCTGTCGGCCGACGGACTGCTCGGCGTGACAGCCGACGGCACCTGGCTTGCGACGCCGCGCGCTGTCGCCGGGAACCCGACGGGCGCCGGTGATGCGGCAGCTGCGGGGCTCGTGCACGGCCTTGTGCTGGGCCGCTCGTGGCCCGACCGGCTCGGGCATGCGGCCGCGCTTGGCGCAGCCGCGGTGGCCGCCCCGGTGGCCGGCGAATTCCGCCCGGCTGACTATGACCAGGCCCTGGCCTGCCTGCAGATTACCTACGGGGAGCGGTTCTAATGCCCGCAGCAACGGTCGCCGAGATCATCGGCGCGGCGCGCTCGTCTGGCCGCGGCGTCGGAGCGTTCAACGTGATCGGGATCGAGCACGCCGAGGCCATCGTGGCCGGCGCTGAGTCGGCGGACGCTCCCGTGGTCCTGCAGATCAGCGAGAACTGCGTTGCCTATCACGGAGCGCTCGAGCCGATCGGCCGCGCGGTACTCGCGGTTGCCAGGGCGGCGTCGGTGCCGACGGCCGTGCACCTGGATCATGCGACGAGCACGGAACTGATCATGGAGGCGGCCCGCCTTGGATTCGGCTCGGTCATGTATGACGCATCCCGGCTCAGCTACCAGGAGAACGTCAGCGCAACCGCCAGTATCGCCGCCTGGTGTCATGACAGCGGGATCTGGCTTGAGGCCGAGCTCGGCGAGGTAGGCGGCAAAGACGGCGTGCACGATCCAGGTGCCCGGACCGAGCCCGTTGAGGCAGCTGCCTTTGCGGCTGCGACCAGCGTCGATGCCCTGGCGGTGGCGGTCGGCAGCTCGCACGCCATGATCACCAGGGACGCAGTGCTCGATCTCGACCTGGTCAGGCGCATCCACGCAGCGGTACCGGTGCCACTGGTGCTGCACGGCTCGTCGGGTGTGCCAGATGCCATGCTCGGTGCCGCCGTTGCTGCCGGGCTTACCAAGATCAACATAGCCACTCAGCTGAACAAGGTATTCACCGGCGCCGTCCGCGGCTGCCTCGCCGCCGACGCCGCGATGACAGATCCGCGGCGCTATCTCACCGCAGGCCGGGAAGCCGTCGCGACCGAGGTATCGCGCTTGCTCGGTGTGCTCCACGCTGACGCAGACAGCCTGCAGTGAGCCGCTACAGCCGCTGGAATCAGCTGCTCGAACTGCTGGCCGCCGACGGCCAGTTGCAGGTTGAGGACGCCGCCCGGGTGCTCGGCGTGTCGACCGCGACAATCAGGCGGGACTTCGATGACCTGGCCAGCCAGCAAATGCTGGCCAGGATCCGGGGCGGCGCCGTCGCGCAGGGCGTCACCTACGACCTGCCGCTGCGGTACCGGTCGGAGCGTCATCCGTCGGAGAAACAGCGGATCGCGGTGGTGGCAGCCGGACTGGTCCAGCCAGGCCAGGTGGTTGGCCTGAACGGCGGTACGACGACTACCGAAGTCGCCAGGGCACTCGCGATCCGCAGTGACTTGAGCAACGGCGCGGGCGTGCCGACGCTGACGGTGGTCACCAATGCCCTGAACATCGCCACCGAGCTGGCGGTCCGCCAGCACATCAAGATCGTCGTCACGGGCGGCGTTGCCAGGCCGCAGTCCTACGAGCTCACCGGGCCGCTGGCCACCGGAGTGCTGCAGAAGGTGAGCATCGATGTCGCCATCCTTGGCGTCGATGCGATCGACCCGGCAGTCGGCGCCATGGCCCAGCACGAAGGCGAGGCCAGCATCAACCAGCTGATGGCGAGCCAGGCAAGCCAGGTCGTCGTGGTGGCAGACAGCTCCAAGATCGGCCGCCGGGCTTTCGCCCGGATCTGCGCGGCGGGCGAAGTCGATGTCCTGGTCACCGACTGCAGGATGGCCGATGCAGCGAAGGCCAGGTTCACCGACGCCGGGGTGAAAGTGATCACGGCATGACTGAGCGCGAGTCGGCCACTGACCTGGACCTGCTGGTGCTAGGCGATTGCAATCCTGACGTACTGGTCCTCGGTGACGACGTAGCTCCGGCCTTCGGCCAGCAGGAGAAGCTCGTCGGCAGCATCTCGCTTGTCGTCGGCGGATCTGCTGCGATCACTGCGGTCGCCGCAGCGCGGCTCGGACTCCGGGTGGCGCTGGCAGCCGCGATCGGCAGCGACCCGGCCGGCGAGTTCATGCTGGGCCAGCTGGCCGGCGAGGGCGTCGACACTACGGCGGTGCTCAGGCGACCGGGCCTGGCGACCGGCATGACCGTCGCGCTCTCGCACGGCAGTGACCGCGCGATCCTGACCGCGCTCGGCGCCATGACCGCGCTGGTCGCGGCTGACGTGCCCGATGAACTGCTACGCCGCACCCGACATCTGCATGTGAGCTCCTATTTCATGGTTCAGCACTCGCTCGGACCCGGCCTCCAACAGCTCTTCGCCTCCGCCCGTGCCCGTGGCACGACGACCTCGCTGGACACCAACTGGGATCCGGCCGGACGCTGGGCCGACGATCAGCTGCGGGCCATCCTGACGCAGACCGACGTCCTGCTGCCCAACGAGGAAGAGGCCAGGCACCTCAGCGGCCAGCCGACTCTCGATGGAGCGATCGCGTCGCTGACGGCTGCCGGGCCGAAGGTCGTCGTCAAGCTAGGCGCTCGTGGCGCGCTGTGCGTCGATGGCAGCCGATCGCATTGGATCGAGCCACCTCCCGGCCCCGGCCTGGGACCAGTCGTCGACACGACCGGTGCCGGCGACTGCTTCAACGCCGGCCTGATCACCGGTCTGCTGGGCGGCCTGGAGCTGCCTGCTGCTGCCAGGCTCGGCTGCGCAGCAGGCTCGGCCTCCACACGTGCCGCTGGCGGGACAGCCGCTGCGCCCGACCTTGCTACTGCCGTGGCGCTTTCCGAGAGTGTGACCATCAAGCCGGGCTGGCAGTAGCCTCCGGACCGCCAGCCTCCGGACCACCGTGACGCGAGCGCCTGCACCGAATGGCACGGCCATCCCGCCGCCTGCAAGCCTGCGCCGTCAGAGCCGGGACTCGCAGTCAACGTACGCCGGGGTGATGCGCACAAGGGTGCTTGAGAAGTGATCGAATGTGTCATAGAGTGGCGATAAATAGGCTGTAGTGTGCAGAATTTATAGGTAAAGTCTGCGCACTTCGGCGCGGGGCACCGTTCACTTCGGCGGGCACCGTTCACTTCGGCGGGCACCGTGCGTCGTGAGCACCGTGAACTGAACCGACCGCGGCCCGACCTGGATTGCGAAGGGAACCATCTGTGCAGGGACGTGACGCGTACGTGCTGGCGGAGATCGCTTCTCAGCCTGATTGCTGGGCGAGGGCGCTACAGACCGCTGCTAGCGCAGCGGAGGTTCTGCCGGCCCGCGGTGAGCGAGTCGCCGTCATCGGCTGTGGCACGTCCTGGCACATCGCTGCCGCGATCGCAACGGCCCGCCAGGCGGCGGGGCACGGCGACACCGACGCGTTCCCCGCGTCGGAGTTTCCGGTCAGAGCGTACGACTCGGTCATCGCGGTCACGCGCTCAGGCACAACGACCGAGGTACTTGACGCCCTGAGCACCGTACCTGCCTCGATCCGCAAGGTCGGCATCACCGCGGACGCGTCCACGCCGATCGCACAGGCTGTCGATCGGCTTCTGGTCCTCGACTACGCAGATGAGCAGTCCGTCGTCCAGACTCGCTTCGCCACGACCGCTTTGACGGCGGCAAGGGCGCACCTTGGGCATGATCTCCGGCCCGTCATCGAGCAGGCCAGAGCGGCGCTCGCCGCTGACATCGACGAGACTGTGCTGGACCGGCCGCACTACGTCTTCCTTGGCACCGGCTGGGCGATGGGCGTAGCCCGCGAAGCGGCGCTCAAGGTTCAGGAGGCCGCCGCGGCCTGGAGTGAGGCATATCCGGCGATGGAGTACCGGCACGGCCCGATCGCGGCCGCCACCGAGGGCTCCGTGGTCTGGCTGTTCGGTATTGATGACGACGCCCTGGTGACCGATATCAGGCGCACGGGTGCAACAGTTGTGGCCAGTAACCGCGACCCGCAAGCGGAACTCGTGCTCGCGCAGCGCGTTGCGGTCGCCACGGCTCAGATTCGCGGCCTTGACCCCGACCAGCCCCGCTTCCTTGGGCGGTCGGTCGTGCGCGTCGGCCACTGATCTATATCGCGGCTCCGGCTACCTCGTTCTCGTCTCCGCAGGCACCCCTTGGACCACTCCGCCAGGAGGAACCAGTGTCGTACCCGCAACTGCCCACCCCTGAGGAGAAGCTCGCCGACGCGAAGAAGCTGTTGAGGCTCCCGCGTATCGTCGTGATCTGCGGCTCCACCCGCTTCATGACCGAGATGAACGAGGCCGATCTGCGCGAGACCAAAGCAGGAAAGATTGTTGTCAAACCGGGCTGTGACATGAAATCGCCGCACGAACTTTGGTCCGATCCTGTCGAGGCCGAGGCACTGAAGGTTCGACTCGACGATCTGCACCGGGCGAAGATCCAGCTCGCTGATGAGGTGCTCGTAGTCGGCGACTACATCGGAGACAGCACCCGAGCCGAAATCGCCTACGCCCGGTCGCTGGGCAAGCCCGTGCGGTTCACGCACCCCGAAGTCGACCCTGACGCCTGACCGCCCGCAGCCACCTCGACAACCAGGGTCGGCAGCCCGCCGCCTGACCGTCTCGCGGTGGCTTCGACCGCCGCCCACACCACACCCTCCGCAGGCATCCCTTGGAATTGATCATCTAGAAGTCTGCTGAAGATCTTGGCTTGTTTTGTGGCGGTTTGGCTGCGTGTGGGCATGTTGTAGCTATGCAGGGTGAGCGGTCC
>DATHPF010000091.1:0-2245 GCA_035484155.1 Streptosporangiaceae bacterium | reverse complement strand
TCGCGGAGCTGCGCAGACGCGTAAACGCGACCAGGTGGCCTGAGCGCGAGACGGTCACCGACGACTCGCAGGGCGTGCGGCTCGCGATGATGCAGGATCTCGCGCGCTACTGGGAGACGGATTACGACTGGCGCAAGTGCGAGAAGAAACTGAACGCCCTGCCGCAATTCATCACCGAAATCGACGGGCTCGACATTCATTTCATCCACGTCCGCTCCCAGCACCAGGACGCGCTGCCGCTCATCGTCACGCACGGGTGGCCCGGCTCGATCATCGAGCAGCTGAAGATCATCGACCCGCTCACCAATCCGACGGCGCATGGCGCGAGCGCGGACGACGCGTTCCATCTGGTGATTCCCTCTCTCCCGGGCCACGGGTTCTCCGCCAAGCCGACTACCACCGGGTGGGACCCGACCCGCATCGCACGTGCCTGGGTCGTGCTGATGAAGCGCCTCGGATACACCCGGTTCGTCGCGCAGGGCGGCGACTGGGGTGCGGCCGTCACGCAGGCGATGGGTGAACAGGCAGCACCGGAGCTGCTCGGCATTCACTCCAACATGCCCGGGACCGCGCCAGCCGACATCACCAAGGGGTTTGAGCGCGGCGACCCGCCGCCATCCGGTCTCTCGGCCGAGGAGCTACGCGCGTATGAGCAGCTGAGCAACTTCTACGCCAAGCACGTGGCCTACGCACTCATCATGGCGACGCGCCCGCAGACGTTGTACGGGCTGGCGGACTCCCCCGTCGACCTCGCCGCGTTCATGCTGGACCACGGCGACGGTACCGGCCAGCCCGGGCTCGTCGAGCAAGTCCTGCAGGGACACCTGGACAGCGACCTCACCCGAGACGACCTCCTCGACAACATCACGCTGTACTGGCTGATGAACACCGGGGTTTCCTCGGCTCGTCTGTACTGGGAGAACAAGGCGGACTTCTTCAACGCCAAGAACATCACGATCCCGTATGCCATCAGCGTCTTCCCTGACGAGCTCTATGAAGCCCCGCGCAGCTGGGCCGAGCGCGCGTATCCCCACAACCTCATCCACTTCAACAAGCTCGACCGGGGCGGTCACTTCGCCGCCTGGGAACAGCCGGACCTGTTCTCCGCCGAGATGCGGGCGGCGTTCCGGACGTTGCGCTAGGCAGATACCGACGGGCGGCGCGCACCACCGGGGCGCCGACGGGCGGCACACGCGAGGAACCGGTCGGCCCCAGGCCGGGGCAACCAGCCACAGGAGGGCAATGTTATGAACGCACACTGGCGCGCGCCCGCCGGGCTGCACGTGGCCTCGGCCCGGCTGCCCGTGGAGGGTGAGCTGCCGTCGTTTGGCGGCGCGACCGGGTGGCTCAATTCGGCGCCGCTGACGCCGGCAGGCCTGCGCGGGAAGGTGGTCCTGGTCGATTTCTGGACCTATACCTGCATCAACTGGCTACGCCAGCTTCCCTACCTCCGCGCCTGGGCCGGGAAATACACCGGCCACGGGCTGGTGGTGATCGGCGTCCACACACCCGAGTTCTCGTTCGAGCACAATGCCGATAACGTCCGGCAGGCCGCTCGGGACATGATGGTCACCTACCCGGTCGCGACCGATAATGATTACGCGATATGGCGTGCCTTCGCCAACAACTACTGGCCCGCCCTCTACTTCGTGGACGCGCAGGGACATATCCGGCATCATCACTTCGGCGAAGGCGAATACGATCAGTCGGAAATGGTTATCCAGCAACTGCTGGCCGAGGCCGGATCCGCCGACGCAGGTACCGACCTGGTCTCGGTCGACGCCCGCGGCCTGGAAGTCCCGGCCAACTGGGCCAGCCTGCGATCACCGGAAAACTACACCGGCTACGAGCGCACCGAGAACTTCGCCTCCCCCGGCGGCGCCGTGCCAGGCAGGCCGCACGTCTACACCATCCCGGAGCGGCTAGGGCTTAACCAGTGGGCTCTAGCGGGGGACTGGACCATGGAGGAGGAGGCCACCACGCTCAACACGGCGAACGGGCAGATCGCCTGCCACTTCCACGCCCGCGACCTCAACCTCGTCATGGGACCGGCAGCACCAGGAAGCCCTGTGCGATGCCGCGTCCTCATCGACGGACAGCCACCTGGTCAGGGCCACGGAACCGACGTCGACGGCGACGGCAACGGCACGGTCACGCAGCAGCGGGTGTACCAGCTCATCCGCCAGCCCGGCCGCATTACCGACCGCACCTTCGAGATCGCCTTCCTCGATCCAGGTGCCCAGGC
>DATHPF010000090.1:0-54919 GCA_035484155.1 Streptosporangiaceae bacterium | reverse complement strand
TAGGGCAACTGACTTACACGGCGTGGCCGGGAGGGTTCCGGCGCTCATCCGCGGTGGGCGGGCAGCTCACCTGATCCGCGCGCGATCAGAGTCGTGGGTACGGTAACTGTCTGAATGGGCCGGGCCGGGTCAGCGAGCCTCGCCCTGAACAGGTCGATCGTGGTTCGCCCGATCTCTGCTTCGCCCTGGGCGACGACGGTCAGGCCCGGCCGCAGCAGGTCCGCCAGCGGGAAATCGTCGAACCCAACGAGCGCGGTGGCGCCAAAGTCGGGCCCCAGCAGCCGAATGACTGCGATGGTCGTCGACACGTTGCCGGTGACGATGGCGGTGGCCGGACGAGGTCCGGCGGCCAGCGCGGCCAGCGCGGCGGCAATCCGGGCCGGCTGGATCGGCCCTGGGTGCACCATGCCGTCGAGCGGGCTGCCCTGCTCGCGCAGGCAGTCGCGGAACGCGGCCGCGCGCTCGTGCCCGGTGTAGATCCGCTCGTCGTCGCCGATGTAGCCGATGTCCCGGTGCCCGTGGTCAACCAGGTGCCGGAAGGCCTGAACGATTCCGCCGCGATTGTCGGTGAGCACCGCATCGACGGCGACGCCTGCGGCGGGCCGGTCAAACGCGACCACCGGCAGGCCCGCGTCGATCTCGGGCTGCAGGTATTCGTGGTTCTCGGCGATCGGCTCGATGATGATCCCGTCCATGCGCCGCCGGCACATCGACATGATCGCGTCGCGCTCGCGCTCCTCGTCATCCTCGGTCGACATGGCCACGATGGTGAGCCCGGCCGCGCGGGCCGCCTCGTCGGCTGCCCCGAGGACAGGGTGCGCGTCGGAGATGTTGCGCACGGCAGCGCCGACGGTGCGGGTCCGGCCGCTGCGCAGCTGGCGAGCGCGCTCGTCCGGCTGATACTCCAGGCTCACGATGGCCTGGCGGATTCTCTCGGCCAGCGCCTCCCCGACCGTGGAGTCGCCGTTGATCACGCGCGATACCGTGCGCAGCGCCACGCCCGCCTCTCGTGCGACATCCACCATCGTGGGCCGCCTCGGCCGCGGCACTGCGCGTTCGCTCAACTCGCTGGGATCAGGCACTGCACTCCGCTTCCGGTCGATCGTTCAGGAGGCTGCTCGCCTCCGCCGAGATCCTTTTGTTACGAGCAAAGCTCTTGACACGCTGCAACAGGAACCTCACTGTAACACCCAAAGATAACGTTATCCCAGAGTAGCCGCCAGGCAAATACCCACCATGTACGCTTTCATCCGATTCCCGCCCAGAAAGGGTGACCATGTACAGACGATGTCTTGCTGGGGCCGCCGCTGCAAGCCTGCTGCTCCTGGCGGCATGCTCAAGTTCGCCTTCGCAGTCCGCGACCGGAACGTCCGCCAAGAAAGTGACGCTGACCTACCTGACGTTTCTGACTCCGGACCTGACGGCCCAGTTCTGGGCGAAGTCCATTGCCGCTGCGGCGAAGTCGGTGCCCGGCGTGACGATCAAGCAGGACGTGGACCCGACCACCGACCGCGACACCTACGCCAAGACACTGCTGCAGGCCGGCCAGTTCCCCGACCTGCTTGAGTCAATCACGCCGTCCCTGTACACCTCCGCCGGCCTGCTTACGCCTTTCCCCGCGTCCTGGATCAACGCCAATTTCATCCTGCCGAACAACATCAAGGGCAACGACTACATCCCGCCGACCAACTCTCAGATCATCCCGCTGGTGTACTACAACAAGGCGCTGTTCGCCAAGGCAGGCGCCACGCCGCCCACGACCTGGGCTGAGTTCATAGCCGACTGCGCGAAGCTGAAGACGGCTGGCGTCGTCCCGATCGAACTCGGCGGCCACGACTCCTTCGCGGCAGCCATGCCGCTGACCGGCGCGCTGAGCGCGGACGTCCTCGGCTCGGACCCGAACTGGATTCAGCAGCGCTACGCCGGCACGGTCAAGTTCGCGGACCCGAACGTGGTCGCAGCGGCCACGAAGATGCGCACGCTGGTGACGGACAACTATTTCGAGCCTGACGCCCTGAGCGTCAGCTACGCCCAGTCAATCCTGAACTTCAACGCCGGCAAGGCTGCCATGTACCCGATGGGCAGCTGGTACCTGGGCTCCATCCCGAAGAATGAGTGGAACAACATCGGCGTCTTCCCCTGGCCGACCAACAACGGCTCCCTGGTTATTCCGTTCTCGCTCGGCGGCTCGATGGCCGTGAGCTCGAAGACACCAGACGCAGCGGGCGCGTTCAAGTTCGCCGAGTCCTGGTCTCTCAACCCCGCCAACCTCAAGTCGCTCATCTCCGGCGACGGCGCCTTCCCGATGCTCAAGGGCAAGTCGCTCGCCAGCTACGGCCTGTCCCTCAGCCCAGCGTTCTACAACTCTTACTCCTACGTCACCAGCACCAACACCAAGATCAGCTCCATGAGCTGGGCGACAAACGACAACGCCCTGCCCGGCAATGTGACGAGCGACTTCGACGCGGCCGCACAGGCCTTGTTCAGTACCTCGAATGTGCTGGGACAGATGCAGCAGCTCGACCAGGACTGGGCGAGCGCCACCGCGTCCTCGTGACGTCAGCGCACAGATCACCAGCCGAGTAACTAACCGACCCTGCCGGGGTGACACCGTGACGGCGTCACCCCGGCACCGAAGATAACGGGACAGATGAAGCCACTGCGCATCCGCCTCGCCAGGCTGGACACTGGCCTCGGCGCCATCGCCGCGCTGGCCATGGTGCTCTATCTGATGTTCCTCATCGTGCCGGTCCTGCTGAGCCTCAAGACGAGCTTCACCAATCAGAACATCTTGTTCCCGACCAGCAAGTTCGTCGGACTTGCCAACTACCGGACTGCGCTGCACGATATGCAGCTGCGTTCGAGCATCGAGTTCACCCTGGCCCTGGCCGTCGCGGTGACCATCGTGGCCAACGCCGCCGGCCTGTGTTTCGCGGTCCTGCTGAACCGCACCAGCCTGAGTTACCGGGTACTGCGCACGCTCGCGTTCCTGCCGCAGGTGATCTCCGGGATCATCGCTGGTTTCGTCTGGAGCTGGATGCTGTCCCCGACCGGCCTGGTCAATCACATCCTTACCGGGAGCGGCCTGGTCAGTCAGCCGGTGAACTGGCTCGGAACACCTCAGCTGGCGCAGCTGTCGGCCGGCCTGGTGGTGTCCTGGGTGCTGTCCGGGTTCACCACCGTCGTCTACCTCGCGGCCCTGCAGAACATCCCGCGCGAGCTCTACGAGGCCAGCTCCATCGACGGGGCGAGCAGCCGCCAGCAGTTCCGGATGATCACGTTCCGCATGGTGGCGCCGGCCACCACGATCAGCGTGGTCATCTGCCTGATCACCGTGCTCAAGCTCTACGACATCATCACGGCACTTACTGGCGGCGGTCCTGCCTACGCCACCAGGTCGATCGCCATGTACATCATCAGCGTGGGCTTCTCGAATGACGCGTACGGCTACGCGTCGGCCATCGCCATGGTCCTGCTGGTGCTAACTGCCATTATCGCCCTGTCCGTGACAACCGTGCTCCGCCGCCGGGAGGTTGAGCTGTGATCGCGCAGCGCACGGCTGTCCCCGGGGTGGCGCCGCGATCACCCGCGCCGCTGCGTCAGGCCGAGCGAACGTCACGCGCGCTGCGCCGCTCGACGCGGCTGGCGTTCGCGCTGCTGGTGATCCTCGCGTTCGTCAGCCCGATCTACCTCACGATCGTCAACGCCTTCAAGACCAACGCCGCCATCGCGAGCAGCCCGCAGTCAGTGCCACTCCACCCGACGCTGCGGAACGTGTCAGCCGCACTGAGCCAGCCCGGCCACGTACTGGAGCTTGGCCTGCGCAATTCGCTCATCGTGGTCGTGTGCTCGGTCGCTCTGCTGATCCCCCTCGGTTCCGCGTTCAGCTTCTACATCTCCCGCAAGCGCACCAGGGTCCGCGCCGCGGTCATGGCGGCGCTCGCCGCGGGCCTGATGATTCCCCCGCAGATCACCGTGTTGCCGATCATCAAGATCCTCACGCTGATCGGGCTTGACCACACCTATCCCGGCCTGATCCTGTCGAACCTCGGCGGCGGGTACCTCTCGTTCGCGGTCTTCGTCTACGTCGGATTCATGCGGTCGATCCCCGCGGAGGTCATCCTGGCGGCCCGCATCGATGGCGCCACTGGCCTGCGGATCTGGTGGAAGATCGTCATGCCGCTCGTCCGGCCGGCCACTGCCACGGTCGGCATCTTCCTGTCCCTGTGGATCTGGAACGACTTCCTGAACCCGTTGCTCATCATCGGCCCGCTCACCGGCCAAACCGTCACGGTCGGTCTCTACGACGCGGTCAGCAACCAGGTGCAGCCCGACTACGGGCTGCAGTTCGGGTTCATGTTCCTCGCCGCGCTGATCCCGGTCGCCGGTTACCTGCTTGCCCAGAAGCAGTTCCGGGCCGGCCTGACCGCTGGATCGACCAGATGACGACTCAGGCTGAATCAGGCGACGATGCAGCGAGCAATCAGGAGCCTGCCGGGGTGCCGGACCTGGACGAGGTGGCCGGGACCTGGGTCGATGCCGCTGATCTGGCGCATCTTCCCTCCCTGCGTAATCAGTGGGGCCAGGGCCATGTGAATGCCGACCTGAGCTCGATGTCCTGGCTGGCGGCGCCGCCCTACTCGTTCGGCTACCACACCGGCGTCCTCCGCGTGGACGGAGTGACCCTGCCCGCCCAGCGCTATCGCTGGAAGCCGTGGGGCGTCCAGCGTGAACATGCCACCCCCACGATGACGGTTCGGACTGACACCCGGATGGTGCTGGAGCAAGACCTGCTGCTCTGGCAAATCGAAGTCACCAACAACTCCGGCCAGCCGCTGGGATGCACGATCACCCAGGACCTGTTCGCAATGGTCGCGCACACCCACACCGGGTGGGGCTGGCTGTACGACGTCCCTTGGACGGCGGGCAACTACCACGACTTCATGACGCTCGAGCGAGTCCGCGCCTCGGTCACGAGCGACCGAGGGCATCCCTACCTGCTCGGGCCCGGCCCCCGCAGACTCCGCCTGGGCAGGCCGCGGCTGCCCGGCATTCAGCGCGACACCGACACCGAGCCGATGTCGCTGGCCTATGAGCTACCCCGCCATGTCAGCCAGGACACCGTGTATCCCTACCGCGAGGCCGCGGCCGCGACGGTCCGCAACATCCGGTGCCGCGATGCCGGCGTCGACAAGCCCTTCCTCGTTGCGTCCGCCGAAATTGGGCTGCACCAGGCCAGCGAGGTGACCCTGGGGACGTTCGAGCTCCGGCCCGGCCAGGTCATCGAGCTTGAACTGCGCGTCGACGCGGTTGATCAGGGCGGCGTCGTGCTCACCCACGGCAACCACCCGGACTCACTTCAGCTCGGCGTGGACGGGGGCCGCCTCTGGTTCGGAATCTCCGGGGAGAAGGAGTACTCCACAACCGAGGTCGTCGCCGGCCGCTGGTACTACGTGGCCATCACCCTCGAGGACGAACGAGTCGCGGTGGCCCTGGATGGCGACGAGGTCGCGGCTACGAGCCACTGGCAGGCCTCACCACGGTGGAAGTCACTGCCCGATGACGCGCAGGCATCCATCGCGGACAATTGCTCGCCTGCTCGCGCCAGTTACGGATTCGACCCCGTTCCGTCCTGTCTGGAGGCCGCCGGAGCGGGTGCGCGCGCTACCTGGCGGATCAGCCTCAGTGCTGACGAAACTGTCACCCTCGGAGTGGCATGCGCCTACGGCAGCGACGCACTCGACGTCGCCGCCGCGGCGGCCGACGCGGCGCAGGACTTCTCCGGCACGCTCGCCAGCTCCGAAACCGGCTACCGAGACCTGTGGCGCGCCATGTTCACGCCCGGCAACCGCGAGTTCAGCGGTCACCTGCCCACGCTCCGGACACCGGACCCCGGCCTGGCGAAGTCGTATTACATGGCAGCGCTGCTGGCCCTCTATATGCGCAACACCCGGGTCAGCTCGCCGGAGCCGATCTTCCTCACTGGCGGTCCGCGCCTCGGGCCCACGGCCACGTATTTCTGGGACCACACCGAGTGGAGCCGGCTCTACGCCCTGCTCGAGCCGGCCGGCCTGCGCTCGTGGCTGCACCGGGCGCTGAGTAGCCCGTACGACGAGTCGTTCGGATTCGACACCAGGAACGGCGGCCCACTCGGCAACCACTACGCCTCAACTGACTACGCGCTGTTCAGGCTGGTCGAGCACTACATCTGCGTGACCGGCGACGTAGCGTTCCTTTCGGCAGAGGCCGGCGCTCGGACGGTGCTCGGGCACCTCGAGCGGCTGGCTTATGGCTGGCAAGCGAGGCAGACCACGTCGACCGGCGGCATCCTCGCCGACTTCGGCGCGGACCCGTGGACCTTGCTGGAGTGCGTCCCCAATTACGTCAACGTGGTGGCCTCGCTGAACGCGGCGTATGCCGGGATGATGCGCTCACTGGCCGGCCTGCGGCGGACACTCGGACGCGCTGGAGCCGCGGCAGCCGCCGAGGCGGAAGCGGACACACTGGCTGGGGCGGTGGTCGGAATGTCGCTGCCAGGCGGGCGCTGGCAGATCAGGCATCCCGGCTCGACCGAGTCCATCGGTCACTGCCTCGACTTCGGTCTAGTGGCCGCGCACCTGGACGCCGACCTCACCGAATCGCAGCGATCCGAGGCCGTCCGGTTCGTGTCCGGCAACCTGCTGGTATCCACCTGGATGCGGGCGCTGGCGGCGGACGACCCGGCCGCCCCGGTGTCGAACCGGCCTGACCACGGCGCCGCCGGGGCGTTCTGCGCGTGGCCCGGGGTCACCGCGTACGGACTCGCCAAGCTCGGCCGCAAGGATCTTGCCGCCCGGCTGCTCAGCGTCGTGCATGAGTCCGCGTCCGGCGGCCTCTGGGGTCAGGCGATGGAGATCGTGACTGATAGCCGCGGCGAGTGGGTGCGCGTTGCCGAAGATGGGGTCTCGAACCGGGACTCCATCGCCGGTGTCGCAACCGCGGAGGCAGTCGTCTCCGGACTGTTCGGATTCGAGCCAACATTCCGCAGCCTGCCGCCGGCCGCCCGGCCGGACCGGATCGACGTGCCCGGCATCGGATCCCTGTCCAACATCAATATCGGATCCGCGGTTCAGCCAGCTCCGAGTCAAGAAGGAGGCCTCGGTGAACCACATTAGTCCGCGCGTAGTCGCGCTCGAGTGCTTCGACGTGCGCTTCCCCACCTCACTCGAGCAGCACGGATCGGACGCGATGAATCCGGATCCTGATTACTCGGCCGCGTACGTCATCCTGCGCACCGATTCGGCGGCGGACGGGCACGCGCTCTGCTTCACCATCGGCCGGGGCAATGAAGTCGTCGTCGCGGCCATCGAAGCGCTACGGCCGCATGTCGTTGACCGGCGCGTCAACGACATCACCGGCGACCTCGGCGGCTTCAGCGCCGGCCTCATCGGCGACAGCCAGCTGCGCTGGCTCGGGCCCGAGAAAGGCGTCATGCACATGGCCATCGGCGCGGTCGTGAACGCTGCGTGGGACCTGGCCGCAAAGCGAGCTGGCCAGCCGCTATGGCAGCTGCTGGCAGAGATGACGCCCGAGCAGACCGTCGCTCTGGTGGACTTCCGTTACCTCGAGGATGCCCTCAGCCCGGACGAGGCGCTCGGCATCCTCCGCGCCGCCTGGCCGAGCCGCGGCGAGCGGATCGCCGAGCTGCTGCGCTGCGGCTACCCGGCCTACACCACGACGCCCGGCTGGATCGGCTACTCGGACGAGAAGCTGGTTCGGCTGTCGCGGCAAGCCGCCGCGGACGGTTTCACTCAGATCAAGCTCAAGGTCGGCGGGAAGGTTGAGGCTGACGCGCGGCGGCTTGCGCTAGCGCGGCAGGCTGTCGGCCCCGGCATGCGAGTCGCTGTGGACGCGAACCAGCGGTGGAGCGTCACGCAGGCGATCTCGGCGATCGACGCGCTGGCGCCCTACGACCCGTACTGGGTCGAGGAGCCGACCAGCCCGGACGAGATCCTCGGCCTCGCCGCGATCAGGCAGGCGGTCTCGCCGGTCAAGATTGCCACCGGTGAGCACGTTGCCAACAGGGTCATCTTCAAGCAGCTCCTGCAGGCTGGCGCGGTGGACTTCGTGCAGATCGATGCGTGCCGCGTCGCGGGGGTCAACGAGAATCTGGCCATCTTGCTGCTCGCCGCGAAGTTCGGCATCCCGGTATGCCCGCACGCCGGCGGCGTCGGCCTGTGCGAGATGGTCCAGCACCTGGCGATGTTCGACTTCATCGCGGTCGCCGGCACGATGACCAACCGCGTCCTGGAGTACGTAAACCACCTGCACGAGCACTTCACCGACCCGGTGCGCGTGACCGGCGGCCGGTACCTCGCGCCGACGGGGCCGGGATTCTCCGCCACTCTTAGCGCGGAGTCGCTGCGCGACTATCAGTACCCCGGCGGGTCCGTGTGGCACAGCATGGGCGGCGCCCTATGTCCGGCGAGCAAGTAACAGCGTGACGCATCACGAGGCAAGAAAGCTGGCAATGGATTACGGCTGGCAAGGCGCGACCATCAGATCCCGGTGTGCTCGGCTCGGACCGGATCGGGATCCGGTACGTGCGGCATCAGGGCGTCCGGTGGGATCGTGCCGAACCGGCCCGCCTCGAAGTCATCGAGTGCCTGCATGATTTCGGCCCGCGTGCTCATCACGAACGGCCCGTAGTGCGCGACTGGCTCGCCGATAGGCTGACCGCCGAGCACGAGCAGCTCGAGCGTCTCAGTGCTGGCACCCTGCACGTCGTCGGCACGGATCGCCATCCAGTCGCCCGGCCCGAACGCAACGAGCTGACCAGTCTGCACCGGGCGCCCGCCACTGCCTGCCCGGCCGGATCCCGCCAGCACGTAGACAAGTGCGTTGAAGCGTGGATTCCAGGGGAGCTCCAGCAGCGCCCCCGGCGACACGCTGGCGTGCATCAGCGCCATCGGCGTGTGGGTCGAGCCTGGACCTTGGTGCTCAGCTAGCTGGCCGGCGATCACTCGCACCAGGCTGCCGGCATCGGCGGAAGCAAGCAGGGCCACCTGGCCGGCTTCGAGGCTCTGGTACGCGGGCGGGATCAGCTTGTCCTTTGCTGGCAGGTTCACCCACAGCTGGATGCCGTGGAACAGGCCGCCAGAGACAACGAGGTCCTCCGGCGGCGTCTCGATGTGCAGGATGCCGCCGCCCGCGGTCATCCACTGCGTGGCCCCGTTGGTGATCAGGCCGCCGCCCCCGTGGGAATCCTGGTGGGCGAAGGTCCCATCGATCATGTAGGTCACCGTCTCGAACCCGCGATGCGGGTGCCACGGCGTGCCCTTGGGCTCACCCGGCGCGTAGTCGACCTCGCCCATCTGGTCCATGTGCACGAACGGGTCCAGTGCCTGCAGGCTCATCCCGGCGAACGCCCGGCGTACCGGGAATCCTTCGCCCTCAAACCCGCCCGGCGCAGTCGTCACCGAGACCACGGGACGCTCGGTCGTTGCCGCCGGGTCCGGGACGGAGATTCTGGGCAGGCCGGCCAGATCACTGACGGTAACCGCGGGCATTGCATCCTCCCCTTTAGGCGCAGGAGCGGCGCCTCGGGTTAGCCCTACCCGGCCGGATCGCGTCGCCAAACGGCCGCGAGAAGGCGGATGGGCCCGGACGAGTGCTGGCCGCTGCGCGCTGCAGCCCGCCAGCCGCCCGATTCGCGGGGTTTGCGCTGCGTCCTGTCGTCATTTCCCGGCAACCGTGCGCGCAAAGCGGGCGGGCCGGGCACCAAAGTGCACGCGGAGCGGGAAATGTCGGCGGCGGCCGTCGTGGCGGCGCCTACGAACACCGAACGTATCCGGCGCTGCGCCTGCACGATACTGGCGTGGTGGTCCCGGCCCGGCCGGGGCGTCGCTCGAGCAAGCGATGGAGGCCGACATGGCACGAGTTCTGTATACGGCGGAGGCAACGGTGACCGGCGGTCGGGCAAACGGCCACGGCCGCAGCACCGACGGCGTTCTGGATGTGCAGCTTCGTACGCCGGCGGAGATGGGCGGCGAGGGCGGCGGCACGAACCCGGAGCAGCTCTTCGCGGTTGGCTTTGCTGCCTGCTTCGAAGGTGCCCTGGGCGTGGTGGGCCGTCGTGAGCGTGCCGAGGTAGGCGACGTCTCGATCGACAGTCGCGTCAGTCTGCTGCCTACCGAAGACCGCGGGTTCAAGCTTGCGGTCGAGCTCGACGTCACACTGCCGCAGGTCGCCGATCCCGAGCAGGCAGTGCGCATCGTCGCCGCCGCCCACCAGGTATGCCCGTACTCCAATGCCACCCGCGGCAACATCGACGTGATCCTGACCGCCAACGGTCACGCCGTCGGCTGAGACCGCGCCGATCACCCGGCCGTGGCGCGCTGCTCGGCGATCGAGTTACCGCCGTCCACGACCAGATATTGCCCGGTGATGTAGGACGCGCCGGGGCTGGCTAGCCAGGCAATCGCGGCGGCGATCTCGTCGGGCGAGCCGCTGCGGCCGGCCGGGGTGGCCTGTCCCTGGCCGCGCTCGTCCGGGGTCTGGGAGCCGGTCGCTATCCAGCCCGGGGCGACGGCGTTGACCGTGATTCCGTGCCCGGCGGCGTCGACGGCTGCGGCGCGCGTGAGGCCGATCATCCCCGCCTTGGCGGCGGCGTAGCCGACATCCCCGCGGATCGCCATCACCGGGCCAGTCAGGCTGGCCACCATGATGACTCTCCCCCACCCGCGGCTGGTCATGGCCGGCAGCGCCGCCTTGGTGACCAGGAACGCGGTGGTCAGGTTGCGCGCGAGCGCAGCCTGCCACGTCGCCAGGTCCATCGACGCCACGGTGCCGGACTCGAACACCGGGTCAGCCGCGGAGATCATGCCAGCGTTGTTGACGACAATGTCGAGCCGGCCCCATTGCTCCAGCGCACCAGACACGATCCCGGACGCCACACCGGCATCAGTGAGATCGCCGACGATGCCCGCCGCATCGAAACCAGCGCTGCGCAGCTCGCCGGCCCGGTCCAGAATCCGGGCGGTGGTAGCGCTGACCATCACGGCGGCCCCGAGCTCAGCGAGCAGCCTGGCGGTGGCGAAACCGATGCCGTCGGCACTGCCCGCCCCGGTGACCACCGCCACCCGCCCGGACAGGTCGAACGCGGCTGGGATGGGCATTGTCCGATCCTAGCCAGATAGCCTTCGGGCTTATGGAGCAGCGCCTTGACCCCTTGGAGAGCACGCCGCCCGCCGTTGGCGAGGAGGCAGCCAGGCAGATCCTGCGTGCAAGCTTCGGCGTCGAGGCAGTGTCACTCAAGCCCCTCGCGGGCGAGCGCGACCAGAACTTCCGGGTGGACACGGCTGACGGCCAGCGGTTCTTGCTCAAGATTTCTAACCCGGCCGATGACGGGCCCATCCTGGCGATGCAGTGCGCCGCGCTCCGCCACATCGAGCTGGTAGATCCGGGCTTGCCGGTGATGCGACCCCTGCCTACGGCAGCAGGGGACTCCTGGGTCGATGTACCGGGACCAGGGAGCCGGATCTACTCTGCTCGCCTGTTCACGTTCCTGCCCGGCCGGGTAGTCGCGAACACCGTCCTCACCGCTGATGCCCTGTCGTCCCACGGGCAGATCACGGCCCGGCTGGGGCGGGCACTGCGTGGCTTCTTCCACCCCGCGGCCGACTACGAGATCTTGTGGGACCTCACCAACGCGCCCAAGCTCCGTCCGCTCCTCACTCATGTGTCCGATAGCCAGCGCCGGGCACAGGTGGAACGGGTCCTTGACCGGTTCGAGGCCCAGGTCGCGCCGGCGCTGCCCGGGCTTCGCGCCCAGGTGATCCACGGCGACATGAGCCTGGACAACGTACTGTTCGGCGACGACCTTCGGGTCAGCGGGATCGTGGACTTCGGGGACATGACGCATGCACCGCTGATCTGCGATCTCGCCGTCGAGGTGGCCGATGTGCTCCACGGCCGCGACGATGCCATCGAGGCGGCCGCCGCGATCATCGGCGGCTACGCCTCAGTGACGCCGCTGGAAGACGACGAAGCCGAGCTGCTTGCTGACCTGGTGGCGGTCAGGCTTGCCACCGAGGTCACTGTCACCGCCTGGCGGCACGGGCTCTACCCGGACAACACCGCGTACGCGGCGAGCGGCGAGCCCGGAGCCCGCGCGTTCCTCGATGCCATCGAGGCCATCGGCACGGACACCGTGGCGCGGCGCTTCCGCGACGCCTGCCGTCGCCTCCCCTACCAGCGGTCAGCCACCGGTGCTCTACTCGAGCGCCGCCGCCGCGCGCTGCCCCGATCGCCCCTGTTCTACGCCCAGCCGGTGCACCTGGTCCGCGGCGAGGGCGTCTGGCTGTTCGACCCCGACGACCGGCGGTACCTCGACTGCTACAACAACGTGGCCGTGGTCGGGCACAGCCACCCGCGGGTCGTCCAGGCGGTGACCCAGCAGCAGCAGCTGCTCGCGACGCACAGCCGGTACCTGCACGAGGCTGTCGTCGAGCTCGCCGAACGGCTCCAGGCCACGCTGCCGCCGGAGCTGGACGCCGTCATGTTCGTCAACTCGGGCAGCGAGGCCAACGACCTCGCCTGGCGGATCGCACGGGCGGCCACCGGGCGGCGCGGCGCGGTCGTGACCGCCTGCGCCTACCACGGGCTCAGCGAGGCGACCCATGCCCTGTCCCCGGAGGAGTGGGCCAAGGCAGAGCGGCCTGCCCACGTCGCCACGATCCCCGCACCTGACGGGTACCGCGGCCCGTACCGGCGGGAAGATGATGGCTGGGAGGCGCGGTACGCCGCCCACATCGACGAGGCTGCCCGGACGCTCGGCGACCGCGGGCTGGCCGCCTTGTACCTGGATCCGGCGTTTACCGCCGACGGCATCCTGTCGCCCCCGCCCGCTTACCTGCGGGAAGCGGCCCGGCGCGCGCAGGCGCTGGGCGGCCTCATGGTGGCTGACGAAGTGCAGGCCGGTCACGGCCGGTCCGGCGCCCACCTGTGGAGCTTCCAGGCGGCCGGGATCACGCCGGACGTGGTGGTCATGGGCAAGCCGATGGGCAACGGCTTCCCGGTTGCCGCCCTGGTGGCCAGGTCCGAGCTACTCGAGGCCGTCCCCGCGGAGGTCGAGCTGTTCAGCACCTTCGGTGGCAATCCGGTGGCCTGCGCCGCCGCGCTTGCGGTCCTGGCCGTCATCGCGGATGAGGGCCTGGTGGCCAGCGCCGCGAAGGTCGGCTCCTATCTCAGGCAAGGCCTGCTGACACTCGCAGATCGCCACACCCTGATCGGGGATATCAGGGGCGAGGGCCTCATGGTCGGCGTCGAGCTGATCGATGCTGCGGGCGGACCAGCGGCCGGGACCGCCCGCAGCATCACTGAGGCGATGCGTGAGCGAGGCATACTGCTGAGCGCAACCGGACCGGCGGGGAACGTGCTCAAGATCCGGCCGCCGCTGGTCTTCCAGTACGAGCACGCCGACCTGCTCCTGACCGTCCTCGACGAGGTGCTCGCGTCCTCGTGACCGCGGCCCGGTTACCGGGCTGATAGCGGCTGTCAGGCTTAGAGCAGCCGGATGTTGTGCTCAGCGGTGGCGATGACGTCGTCCATCTTCCCGGTCAGTGCCTGCTTGGCCAGGCTGAGGGTGAAGCCCTTCACTGCTTCCGCCGGTATGTGAGCTGGCCGGGATAGCGCGTACCGGTCGACTACGACGTCGACCACCACCGGGCCGTCCTTGTGGCCGAGCGCGGCCGCCAGGCCGGCGCGCACGTCTCCGGGTTCCTCGATCCGGATGCCCTTGGCGCCGAGCGCCTCGGCGACGCGGCTGAAATCTGGATTCGCGAAGTCCGTGCCGAACGGGACGAAGCCGGCCTCCTGCTGCTCTATGTTGACGAAGTCCAGCATGCTGTTGTTCAGCACCACGTGGACCACCGGGGTCTTGCGCTGCACCTGGGTGAGCAGGTCGCCCAGTGCAAGCATCGTGAAGCCGCCGTCCCCGCACAGGGCGATCGTCTGACGGCCGGGGAAGGCGAGCTGAGCGCCGAAGGCGTTCGGTGCGGCGTTGGCCATGGAGGCCCAGGAAAAGGAGCCGAACAGCCGGCGCTGCGCGCCGTAGGTGATGTGGCGGGCTGCCCAGATACAGGCGGTGCCGGTGTCAGCGAAGAACATCGCGTCGTCGTCGGCCAGCTCGCTGAGGACCGCGGCGAGGTACTCGGGCCGGATTGGCTTGATGCCGGGCCCTTTGGTGACGTAGTGCTCCAGCGTCCTGGCGAATCGCTCGGTCTTGCGGACGTGCTCACGGAGGAACGCATCGCCGGGCTTTGCCTGCACCATCGGCAGCAAGGCCGCCACGGTCTCCTGGACATCCCCGGCTACGGCGAGCTCCAGCGGAGCCCGGCGGCCGAGGTGCCGGGCGTCCCGGTCGACCTGGATGGTCTTGACCTTGGCGTGCGGCAGGAAGGCAGGGAACGGGAAGTCGGTCCCCAGCATCAGCAGCACATCGCAATGATTGATCGCGTCCCAGCAGCCGCCGTATCCGAGCAAGCCGGTCATGCCGACTGCGTTGGGGTTGTCGTGTTCCAGCCACTGCTTGCCCTTGAAGGAGTAGCCGACCGGTGCGTTCAGTTTCCGGGCGAGCTCGCGTACCTCTGCCTGCGCGCCGCTGCAGCCGTCCCCGCCGAAGATCGCTACCGTCTGCGCCTCGTTGATCAGCGCGGCCATCGCGCTCAGATCAGCGGCAGACGCTCCGCCGGGAACCGTGGCAGGCAGCGCGACATGCAGTGACCCGGCCGGAGCGTCGGCAGCGGCGACATCGCCGGGCAGCGAGATGACTGTGGGCCCCCGCTCCGCTACGGCGGTGGTGATCGCGGTTCCGACGACGGACCGCAGCTGGGCGGGATTGACAAGCCTGCCGGTGTACAGCGCGGCGGCGGCGAAGAAGACGTACGGGTTGAGCTCCTCGAGAGTGTCGGAGTCGAGCACGGACGATTCGACATCCCCGGCGATGGCAATGACCGGCGCCCGTTCCTTTCGCGCATCGAGCAGGCCATTGATCAGGTGGACGACGCCCGGGCCCGCAGTACCGCACACCGCGACCGGCTGTCCCGTCAGGTGAGCGTCGGCCACCGCCGCGAACGCGCCGTATTCTTCGTGCCGCACGTGCACGAAATCGACACTGCCGTTGCGTCGCAGCGCGTCGATGACCGGGTTCAGCGCATCACCGACGATGCCGTAGCAGCGGCGCACGCCAGCCGACACCAGCATCTCCCACAAGCCATCAGCAACGGTCTTCGCCATCTCTGTGCCTCCGTGTGGCCTCTCGCTGCGCCCAAACCGCGCCGCAGTAATTCCCCGGCGGCGCGGCCGCCGAACATCGCCGGGCCGGCCGGGCATTCGCATGACCCCACGGCGGATCCGTGGCAGCAGGTCAGGTGCCGCTGGCGGCGCGCCGCAGCGCCCTGCGCGGGTTGAGCCGGACCATCGCCACGATGGCGGCAACGCACAGCACTGTATTGACTGCCCCGACCACCACGAAGCCACCACTGGGGCCGCCGACGATGCCGAGCACGGACGAGATCGTGTCGAGGATTCTGCAAATCATCATGACCCGGAAGGCCCACCGGCGGCCCTGGGTGACGCCGCGGATGCTGGCCAGGGTGGCGATGCCAAGGACGGCGCCTAGCACGATGGCGGGCGGCGGGATCGCGTTGGCGGCGTGATGGTTCGCCTCGATCATGAACGGGACCATGATCAGGTCACCGGCGCCGAGTATCGCGAGCAGTACCGCAAGGTTCCTTAGTCCGAGTTTCATTGTGTGTTCTCCTCCGCTGCGAGATGGTGCTCTCAGTCTTCGGCAGCGACGGCCCGGCACGCGTCCGGCGCAGGACGGAACACTCGGCGACGGCCTCCGCCTGCCGGCGGAGGAATGATCGCTACGCTGGCGCTTTTACGGTGGCCGGCTCAATCTGACTGGGCAGGCGGGCCTGTACTTGCCAGCCGCCGCCGTCGGTCGGGCCTGCCCACAGCTCGCCACCGCAGGCGGCCACGCGTTCCCGCATGCCGGCCGCGCCATGGCCACTACCGGCTTGCTCCAGCCCGGATGCCGGTCCGGTCGGTGGTCCGTTGATGACGACGATCTCGACGTGCCTGTCCGCGCTGGCGATCCTGACCTCGACTGACGCGCCGGGGGCATGCTTGAGTGCGTTCGTCAGGCTCTCTTGCACCACGCGATACGCCGCATCGGATGCCGCCTTCGGCAGGACATCAACGCGGCCGGTGAACCGGCAGCTGACGGACAGCCCGGCCGCTCCGGCACGAGCGACGAGCTCGTCCACGAGCCGGATCCCGTCGGACCCGCCCGACGGCTCATGGTCCAGCAACTCGACTAGCCGCCCGATCTCGGACTCTGCCTGCCGGACGGACTCCGCGATGGCGTCGAACGACTCCCCGGCCAGCACCGGATCGGAGTGGGTCAGTCGCTGGCCCGCGCCGGCCTGGATCACCATCACGCTGATGCAGTGCGCGACGATGTCGTGCAGTTCGCGTGCGATCCGGGCCCGCTCATACCTGACGGCTTCGGCAGCGAACAGCTCTCGCTCGGCGTCGAGCTCGCGGCCACGTGCGGCCAGCTGATCGGCGAGGCGCCGGCGCGATCGGACCACCAGGCCGATCGCCCACGGTCCGATGAGGAGCACGACGAGGAACGGGTTGAAGACGCCGATGCCGCTTGCCAGCTGTAGTCCCGTGCCCATGAACACCAGCGTGAGCGCCGACCAGCCGACCGATTCGACCGTGCCGAGTGAGTAACTCAGCAGGAAGACCGCCACGATGACGAGCGCGCCGGGAAGGCTGTCGGAATTGCCCAGGCCTGCCAGCGCCAGGAAGCAGCCTGCGGCACACGCCGCGACTATCGGATATTTCCGCCGCGCGGGCAAGGCCGCGATCGCGCCGATGCCAAAGCCTGCTTCGAGGAGGTTGTTCCAGCCATGCAAGATGCCCTGCGCGGCGGGGTAGGCGACCACCCCGGCGATCAGAGCCGCGGCAAGCAGAGCGTCAGCGCGCCAGCTCTGGACGATTCGCGCGACGCGCTCATGCAGGCGCATAACCGGCCGTGACTGGCAGCCGGACCAGCGCAACGCACCGGCCGCCGGCCGACTCTATCTTCAGTGTCCCGCCGAGCAGGGCCGCGCGCTCTCGGGCACTGGCGAACGCGGCGACGGGACTCGCCTGCCGGCTTGCCGGACCGGTCACATCCAGTTCGAGCGCCTCCGGGCTGAACCTGACCACCACGTCGATGCGTGCCTCGGGCGCGTCGTGCAGTGCCTCGAGTAGGTGTTCCACGATCCGGTAGGCAGACAGCTCAAGGCCCGCCGGCAGTGCACGCGGGCTCCCGGTGACCCGCAGCCGCGCATCTGCCGTGGTTGCGCTGTCCAGCAGCGCGCCGAGTTCGGCGAGCACGGGCTGCGGCGCGCGTTCCTGCGCGCGGAGGTTGCCGACCACCTCCCGCATCTGTGACAGGGTTTCCCGGCCGCTGGACTCGACCGCCGCCAGAGCATCATGCGCCGCGGCCGGATCCGTGCTGATCAGCTCGCGACCGGCGGCGGTGGCATCGGCGACTGCCGTGATCCGCTCACGCAGGAAGCCGCCGATGTCTCCGGCAATCCGGGCCCGGTCGGCCGCGACCGCGAGCCGGGCGGTTTGCTCCCGTTGCTCGCGAAGCTCGGCGTTGCGCACGCGCAGGGCAGCGGCGGCCTGGCCGCGTGCCCGGACGACACGACCGGCGACCACAGCGCCGGCCAGGGCCGGCAGGCCCGCGATCAGGAAGCCAGGGCCGAGCTGCGGATCGTAGAACGCCTGCGTGATCACCGAGCCGGCGCAGAACAGCGCCGCGATAGCAAACTTGCGCCGGTCCAGTCGGGTGCCGGCGAAATACGCGATCACCAGGGCTGCTGGCAGACCGGGGCCGCAGCGCACCAGCGGGCCAATGATGAGCGCGTTCGCGGCGGCGCCGACGCCGACAATGACCGCGGCCGTCGCTGGGGCGCGCCGCTCCCAGACCACGGGCACCGTCATGGCGAGGACGCCGATGGCGGCGAGCGCGCCAGCGTGGTCGGTTGAGCCGGGGAATGCACCGGTGACCAGGAGAATCGCCCAGACGCTCAGGAGCGCCGCAAGACCGATGTCGCCCCAGCCGATATCGGCTGGCTTTCCGACCGGCCGCCACAACCAGCTCACCGCGCTCGACCCAGTCACGGAAGCTCCCCTCCCGAACGCGCCAGTGCGTCTCATTGTGACCCAGGCGACCTTTCAGGACCAGCCTCGCGGCACGCCGCCCGATGGCCCTGACGCTAGAGCAGAGCGGGAACGCTGGCGTCCGTCTGCCGGACCAGATCAGCACGCCGGCCTCCCCCTGCGGACGGAGGCCTCGCCGCCGGGCCCCGCCCGTTACGATGCCGAATGTGATCTCCGTGCTCATCGCCGACGATCAGCGGCTGGTCCGCGCGGGCTTCCGGGTCATCCTGGCGGGCGAGCCAGATCTCGACGTTATCGGCGAGGCAGCCGACGGCGTGGAAGCGGTCGAGCTAGCGCGCGAGCTGCGCCCGGACGTCGTGCTGATGGACATCCGGATGCCGACCATGGACGGCCTGGCAGCCGCGCGACAGGTACTGGCCAGCGGTACCAGCCGGGTGCTGATCCTGACAACCTTCGACGCCGACGAGTACGTCTACGAGACGCTCCGGATGGGCGCCAGCGGCTTCCTGCTCAAGGACGCACCGCCGGACCAGCTGATCAGCGCGGTCCGCTGCGCCGCCGCCGGGAACGCGCTCATCGACCCCGCGATTACCCGGCGCCTGATCGGCCGGTTCGCGCACGCGGTTCGGCCTGCTGCGCTCCAGCCCGCCCAGCTGAAAGACCTGACCGCGCGAGAGCTTGATGTGCTGCGTCTCGTTGCCCGCGGGCTTTCCAACGCCGAGATCGCCGCCGAGCTTGTCGTCGAGGAGAGTACGGTCAAGACCCACGTCAGCCGCATCCTGCTGAAACTGGGCCTGCGCGATCGGGTCCAGGCCGTCGTCATCGCCTACGAGTCGGGCTTCGTCCGGCCCGACGGTGCGGCGTAACAGTACCGACATCTGGGGCATTTCCGCGCAACCGGCGAACTCCGCCCTACTGGCTGACCCGGCCTCTCGGCTCGGCTGGCGGCCGGCGAGCATGCCGAGATGGCACGCATTCAGATGCTTCCCGGTCGGCTGCTGAGCCCAGCGAGTCAGGCAGCGGAGCCGCTGCCTCAGGGCCCGCTGGCGGGGCGCTATGCGCCTGCAGCGGCGATGGTCATTCTCTTCCTCGTGCCCTACCTTGGCCTGTCGGCTGCGTTCCAGCCATTGGCCCCGATCATCTCCCAGCAGCTGCACATGAGCCCGCAGACGATCAGCCTGACCGCCGGCCTGGCGAACGCTGGCTATGCTGTCGGCACCGTGGTGGCGGTACAGCTCGCTCAGCTCCTGCCACAGCGGCGGATACTGATCGTTTACGCTTCGCTGCTGGTCATCGGCTCGGTACTGGCAGCGGCCGCGGTCGACTCCGGGATGTTCATCGTCGGCCACGTGCTGCAGGGCCTGTGCACCAGCATGCTGCTGATCGCCGCCGCTCCGCCGCTGTTCCTGGGCTTTCCCGCCGCCAAGCTGCGGTCGACAGCAGTGATCTTCAACCTGTGCCTCTTCGGGGCCATCGCGGCAGGCCCGCTGGTCGGAGGCGCCCAGGCGTCCTTTCACGCCTGGCGGCCGCTGTTCTGGATTGTCGCCGGCATCGCCGCCGCGGGCCTGCTGATGTCGTTGCTCACATTCCAGGACGCGCCGCCCGCAGACCCCAGCGCCCCGCGAGATGGCCTCGCTATCGGCCTGGCCGCAACCGGCTCGGTTGCGGCCTTCTGGGGTGCCTCAGAGCTGCTCACCCATCGGTTCTTTGATCCCGTCGCCGTGGTGCCGCTAGCAGGCGGGCTGGCGCTGATCGTCGCGCTATGGATCTACCAGTACCGAGCCCGTAATCCGCTGCTGACGGTCCGCAGCCTGACCAGCACTATTCCGGTGAGCGGAATCATTATCGCGGTCTGCGCCGCGGCGGCGGCGACCTCGGCCATCGGCCTCACCGCGACGGTCCTCACGCCGCATTACACGCCGCTGCATCTTGGCCTGCTGTTCGTGCCTGAGCTGGGCGCGGCCGTGATCACGGCGTTCGCCTTCGGCGCGGTGTTCCGCTCGCATCTGATCCATTACTTCGCGCTGAGCGGGCTGGCTTTCCTCGCGGCCGGGATCATCGTGCTCCACGGTGCCACTCCGCCCACCGGCGCGCTCACCCTCATCGGCTCGGGCCTGATCGGCGTCGGCATCGGCGCCTCAGTGGCCCCGGCGCTCTTCCTGGCAGGATTCTCGCTACGCTCAGCTTCCATTCAGCGCGTGTTCGCCATCCTCGAGCTGCTGCGAGCCGTGGCTGCGTTCATGATCGTGCCGATCCTGCTGCACTTCGGTACCACGCTGACCGGGCTTCCTACCCCCGCCTGGAATACCGTCCTGTGGATCTGCTTCGGGCTGTCGGCCGGGGGCGCAGTAGCTTTCACGTGCCTCTACGCGCTCGGCCGCGTCCGGCCGTCGGCTCCGGCGATCGAACGCTGGATGGGCGGCCAGGAGCCCGCGTGGGACTCCCCGCCGCTGCTCGCCGCCGTCCGCCACGCCCCAAGTGGGCCGGCCACCGGCCTGCCGCCGGTCAGTACCGTTCCTCGCTCTGGCCGCCGCGGCCGGCCCGCTGCATCGCCCGCTCCCAGTGCACATGCGGACCGCGACCACCATGACCGGCTCGGTCCGGTCCTGCTCGCCTATGACGGCTCCGACTTGGCCAGCGCAGCCATAGCCGAGGCCGGCCACCAGCTGCCCGCCCGCCGCCAAGCCCTGGTCGTCACGGTGTGGCGAGCGTTCAGCGTGGGATTCGTTCCTGAGCCCGGCGCCCAGTTCGATGCAGCGTGCGCGGACGACGTCAGGCAAGCCGCCGAGCAAACCGCGCAACACGGAGCCGCACTGGCCGAGGCGGCCGGATTCCGCGCGCAGGCGGTCGCCGTCGAGGGGACGCCTGCCTGGAAGGGAATTGTCACTGCCGCTGACGACCACGCGGCGAGCCTCATCGTCCTTGGCGCGCACCGTCATGCCGGGCTCGGCGGCCTGGTGGCCGGCAGCATCTCCGGCGATGTCGCCTCCCGTTCCCATTCACCTGTGCTTGTCGTGCACGACCACGACGGACGGCCCCCAGCCAAGGAGGATCACACGTGAGCCGCTCGGACGGCCGCGCCAGGCCCCGGTGGTCATCCGGGGCCTGGCGCTGGGCGGTGTTGCGGTCGGATCCGGCTACCGGACCAGGCTGACGTTGTCGAGCTCCACGCCGGCCTCGTTGAGACCCCTGACCTTCAGCGTCGACTTGGCGCCTGACCACGCGCCGGGCACGCTATCGATCACCAGCAAGCAGTAACCGGTGTAGCGGACTCGCGACCAGGTGACGTTCTCGTTCGTGGTGGTACCGCCAGCCTCGTTGATATAAGTGGAGACTGGGGAAACGTTGTCAACTGCACCTTCGTAACTGTCGGGCGCAGAGAAGCTGTAAAGGCTCTTGCCCGCACCGCCAGCCGTGATGTACGTCGTGCCGTCGGTAGCCGGGTGCACGGTTGAGCCGATAGGCGCTCCGCCGGACAGGCTGACCGTGCCACCGCGCAGCGGATCGGTCCGCTCGTAGATGTGGTTGTGACCGTTGATCACCAGGTCCACCTGATACTGGTCGAACAACGGGACCCAGAACTGCTCAGCGCCGCCCTCGGAGCCGTGCACCACGCAGGTGCTGTACGCGCAGTGGTGGAAGTAGGCGACGATGAAGTCGATCGCCGGGTTGGCCCGCAGCGACGCCAGCGTGCTGGCGAGCCAGGTGGTCTGCGCGCCGCCCGAATAGCCAAAGTTGGCCGGGATCTCGTACGACACGTCGTTGGCGTCCAGGCTGACGATGCCGACGTTTCCGTAGGTGAACGAGTAATAAGTCGGCGGCGTCGAGCTGCTCGCCTCGCCGGGGAAGTCGAATCGTGCGTACTGGCCGCCGTAGCCGTCCGGCGAATACCAGGGTTCCATCTCGTGGTTACCCACCGCGACCTGCCATGGGATCGAGCCGGCCGCTGCCTCGACTTCGTTGAACCACTGGTCCCAGACCCGCGGGTCGTAGGCGTCGGTGATCAGGCCATCGCCGCCGTTCTCCGCATACGAGACATCGCCAGCGTGCAGGTGGAAGGCCGGGTTCTGGGACCTCACCTGCGTGGCGGTGCCCACCGCGTCGTAGCTCACGCCCTGATCTCCGAAGGCAGTGAACCGGAACGGGCTGCGGCCTCGGGGCGCGGTGGTGAAGGTCCCGGAAACGGCGCCGTTGTCCCAGCCGTCGTGGCCGACGCTGTAGTAGTAGGTCTGGCCGGGCCGCAGCCCGCTGATCGTGGCGTGCAGGTAGTACTGCTCGATGGGGTACGTCTGCGACGGCGCCACCGAGTCGACCGGCGAGGTGATATCGGCGAGTGGCGTGGCGAGGTTGCGGACCTGTGCCCTGATCGGCCCGCTGAGGTCGGACGGTGCGGGGCCGACGCGAACGAACGGATTGTTCACGGAGCCGGCCACCTGCCAGGCCACCGCTATCTGGGAGGTCGGGTCGGCGCCGTAGGCAATGTGCCGGCCGAACGGTGCGAGGTAGCTCCCGAGGGAGCCGCTTGAGGTGGTCAGCAGCGCCGGCGTGGCCTTCACGGCCGAGCCCGCGGTGCTGGCGGATGCGGTGCCGGCCAGCAACGCTGGTCCGGCAATCGCGGCGCCTGCGCCAATCGCGCCGCCGCGCAGCAGCGCGCGGCGGGAGGTAGCGCGACGGAACCATTCGTATTGCTCGGCCAGGCTCAGACGACTTGCTTGCTCGGGTGTCATGCGTGAGGACGTCATGCAGCGGACGCTAAGAGCTGTGAGTGAAATGGTCCGGTGCCGTTAGGTGAACGGCAGCAGAAACCCTACTAAAACTCTATGGCATAGCGACTTCTGTCATTCAGGGTCGCCCTCGAAGGGCCGTCCCTCCAGGGCGGCGAAGACGCGGAGCGGATCCAGGTAGTCGCGCCAGGCCGCGACCTTGCGGTCCTTGATGGTCACCACCGAGATGTACCTGTTGCTATACGGGTAACCGGTCCCGACAACCTGGCCGGCGGAGGAGTACTCGAGCACGACCGTGGAGGTTGGCTGCGAGTAGTGCGCACGCAGGTCGTAGCAGCGGTCCAGGCGGAACGTAGCTCCGTAGCCCCGGTAGAGCTCGATGATGTTCTCGCGGCCGATGACGTGTCGGGGGTAGTCGGGCACGGTGATCACGAAGTCGAAGATCACATCCTCGGCGAGCAGGTCGAAGAAATGCTCGCCGTCCACGTATCCGCGCAGGCCCTCCTCGATGACGCGGAAGAACGGATCCAGGGCCTGGAAGTCTTCGCTGTTGGCTATCACTGCTGTGGCTCCTTCGGATCTTGCGGCTCGGCGCACCGGTCCAACGCTGGCGATGACGGTCCGTTTGAAGCTTGCCCTGCCGGGGATGCCCCCGGATCATCGTTCAAATCGGGGGGGACATCAATGGGAAGAGAAGCACGCATCGGGCTACTCCTGGCAACCACGTGCTGCCTGCTGGCCGTCATGGTCGACTGGGTCGTCGAGGAGCTGAAGTAGCTATTTCCCGACGGCCCTGCTGAGCCGCGTCCGCCTTCCGGACCGCTGGCCCAGCATGCCCTCTCGGGTTCTTGCCAGGCCGCCCTGGACATACACGTGCGGCCTCAGGTGACTGCGCTGATCATGGTGGCCGGCGGCTGCATGCCGGCAGAGAGTCCGCAGTGGCCAATCTGCCGGTCATCATGATCGCGCCTCAGCGTCTTTTGATGATAGTGAACCAGGGAGCAGCACTCGTGCTAGCTGGCCCATCACCAGTCCAGAGCGAGCAGGTCCCGGCCCGCCAGCGCGTCCTCGGCGCCCAGGGCCGCAGGACAGCGCGGCGGCTACTGGACGCAGGCCTGGCTGAGCTGGCCGAGCACGGTTTCCACGCATTCAGCGTCGATGACGTGGCGCGTCGCGCGCAAACGTCGCACGGCACCTTTTACTTGTACTTCTCGAACAGGGAGGACCTGTTCAGGGCTCTGATGCGGGACACCTTGCAGGACATCAAGGTCCTCGCCGGCGACTTTCCGGACATCACTGCTAACGAGGCGGGACGAGCGGCGCTGCGCGACTGGGTGCACCGGTTCGCTGACACCTACGCGTCGCACGCCGCGGTCATCAGGGCCCTCAGCCAGGCAGACAGCACCAGCGAAGCGGTCTGGGGCGACGGCCTCCGGACGCTCTTCGGCCTCGCGGAAGCCATTGCCGCCGGAATGATGACGGCTGGCCGCGACGGCGAGCACGCCGAGCTCACCGCCCTTGCGTGCGTGATGATGCTCGAGCGGGTGAATTACCTGATCAGCATCGGAGTCCGGCTGCCGGCTGACGAAATGGCGGACCGGCTGTCCGAAGTTATCTACGCCGCGTTCCACTCAGCGCAGCACGCTGATTCTTAGCGCAGCGAGGCGATCCCAATGATCACGTCGGCTAGCCGGGCGGAAGCTTGTCTACAGTTATCGCCGTGGTGGCCGCCCTGGCTGGCTCGCTGGTATTCGGGGTGTCATCCGTCGCGGAGCAGCGCGGGACTCAGCGCGTCGAGCGTCGTCCTGCGCTCCGACCCGAGTTGCTGCTGGACCTCATCCGGCAGCCGCTATGGCTGACCGGGGTCGGCGCGACTTTGATCGGCTTTGTCTTGCAGGTGGTGGCCCTCACCTACGGACCGCTCGCGCTGGTTGAGCCGATCCTGATATCTGACCTCATCATCGCCTCGCTGATCGCCAGCGCCCTGCGGAAACGGTGGGATCCAATCCTGCTGCTGGGAGTCACCGCAGCCGCCGCCGGCGTCGGCGCGTTCCTGGCCATCTCCCGTCCGTCAGGCGGCCGGGCGACCGTGGGTCTTCTCTCAATACTTCCGCTGGCGATAGCGCTGGCCGTGGTCCTGGCTGGATGCCTTACGGTGGCCAAGCGGAATGACAACGCGCGGCCGCTCGCACTGGCACTTGCCTGCGGCGTCACCTATGGTGTCGCGGCCTTCGTGGTCAAACTCATGACCTCGGATTTCAGCGGCGGCCTAGCGCAGGTGTTCAGCCACTGGCCGGTCTACGCCCTGGCCATCGTCGGCCCGCTCGGCTTCCTGCTCAACCAGAACGCCTTTCAGCAGGGCATACTCCTCGCGCCGGTGCTGGCTATCATCACCGTGTGCGACCCACTCGTCTCCATAGCGCTCGCTTACATCTGGCTCGACGAGAAGTTCACCAGCACTCCCGGGGCCGTAGCGGGCGAAATAGTGGCGCTCCTGGTGATGATCGCCGGCATCTACATCCTGGCGCACCGGGCCCCGATGGTCACGCGCCAGATCGAGGAGCGCGAGCGCCAGGCGCACGCTGAAGGCAATGCGAGCGGAGGCGGCCAAGCTGACTGAGATTTCGGTGGCCGTCGGCCCGGGGCGGTCTAACGCCGTCAAGCCCGTCACTCCGGGTCACCTAGGCTGAAACCGTGGCTGAGGACCTGGAGATGCCGCGGCCAGCCCGCCTGGTGCGCACTACGGCATGGAGCCTTATCGAGTCGGCTGGCCTGCCTATCGGCGCCCTGGCCCTGGCCGGCTGGCTATGGGGACGCAATGCCGGGCTCATAGCGGGAGTGGTCGTTGTCTGGATTATCGCGGCCATCCGCAAGATCCACACGGGTACCGTGCCGAGCTTGGTCATCATCTCCGTGGTGGTGCTGACCCTGCAGACCGTGCTGGCAGTTGCCACTGGCCAGATCTGGATCTTCTTGCTGCACTTCCCGGTCGCGAACCTGTGCCTGTGCATCGTGTTCGCCCGTACCGCCCGTGGCCCCAAACCGATTGTGGCCCAGCTCGCCAGCGAGGTGGTGGCCCTCAGGCAGCCGACCACCCCGAGCCCGGGACTGCACCGCTTCTTCCAGGACGCCACGTGGCTGTGGGCAGCGATCTTCCTGCTCCTGGCGATTCTCATGGCGGCGCTGCTCGCGACGCAGTCGACAGCCATGTTCATCCTGCTGGCCACCGCGGCGACCGTTGTGCTCATCCTCGCGGGAGCTGGCGCATCAGCCCTGTGGCTCCGGGTGGTGCTGCGCAGGCTCGGTCTGGGCTTGCGGTTCGTCGCGACCTGACATAAGCCGACGGCGCTGATAGGAGTTGCCCGTCCGCGCCTGGGTACCTGAAGGACATCGTTCGCACCTTGACACCGAAGGCGACAACGCCCGGCGGGAGAGCTCCCCTTGGGCCGACTGCCTCCGATGCGGCGGACTGATCGGGGAGCGCGACCGGTGCTGGCTCTGTCGGCCGGTGTCCGCAATCGGAGACCTGCGCGGGGGAGGCGCACGTGACGCAGGACGCAGTGCTGTTGTCGGGGTCGCTGGGACTAGGCCACGAAATGATGGCCACTTGCTGCATGGGCTTGCTGGAGCGATCCGGCTGGCGCACCCGAGTCCTGAACAGCATGGCTCTGCTGGGGCCAAGGAGCGGCCGAGCCGGCGAGCGGCTATTTGCCAGCATGGTGGCCGTTCCCGGTATTTACGATGGGCTTCACTTCGCCCACCTTCGGACCGGGAGCCGCCTCGCGAAATTCATGGACCGGCGCGCAGCCGCCAGGCTCGTGCCGTCCCTTGAAGCGGATCTGGAGCGGAGGCCGGCTGACCTTGTGCTCAGCGTCTTCGCCACCGGAGCGTCCGCAGCAGCCAGGCTCAAGGCAAAGACACCAGGCAGGCGGACCGTCGTGTTGTGCACCGACGTGACCTTGCACAGGCTCTGGGTCTCCGAAGGGACCGACCTGTTCCTGGTCACTTCACCGGCTGCGGAGGCGTCGGTCCGGCGCTTTCTCCCGCGAGCAGCCGTGTCCGTCGTACCACCGCCGGTGCGTCCCGCCTTCTACGGCGCGCCGTCCCAGGCAGAGGCCCGGATGGCGCTGGGCGTGCCGCTGGACGAGCCCTGCGTGCTGGTGATTGACAGCGGCTGGGGCTTCGGTCCCCTGGTGGAAAGCGCGGGCGCCATGGCCAAGGCCGGGGTGCACGTCCTCGCTGTGGCCGGGCGTCAGCACACCGTCGAGCGCCGACTGCGAGAGCTGGCCCGCGACGCGCCCCGGATCCGGCCCTTCGGCTTCACCGACCGCGTGCCCGAGCTCATGGCCGCCGCCGACGTGGTCATCGCGCTGCCAGGGGCTAACACGTGCAACGAGGCCCGCGCCGTCGGGCGGCAGCTGCTGCTCCTCGACGTCATGCCGGGACACGGCCGCGACAACCTGCAGCATGAGCTCGAGCTCGGCGCAGCTGGGGTCTGCGGTCCTAGCTCTGCCGGGCTCACCGCCAGCGCACTGGCCCTGCTCGATACTTCACCTCACCCGCCGCGGCGGACCCAGCCTCCGCCGCCATGGGAGCCCGCCTACGCGGCCGCGCTCCGGCGCGTTGGCCTGGATCTACAGCCAGAGTTCAGGCCGCTGGCGGCCGTCAGCCCCGCCGACCTCGACCTGCAGTCCCACATGTCACCTCGATATCGACGCGCAAAAGCGAGCACTGGGGGCAAGACCGAATGATGCGCACACTCTTCCTCAACCCGCCCACCTACGAAGGCTTCGACGGCGGCGCGGGCGCCCGATATCAGGCCAAGCGGGAGATTCGCTCTTTCTGGTACCCGACGTGGCTAGCCCAGCCAGCGGCCATCGTGCCCGACAGCCTGCTCGTCGACGCCCCGCCCGCTGGGCTCACTCTCGCTGATGTCGTCCCGCTGGCGAGCCAGCACGACCTGGCTGTGCTGCACACCAGCTCCCCCACCTTCGCGGGCGATGTCAAAGTCGCCGAGGCCCTGAAGGCGGAAAATCCGTCACTGCTCGTGGGGTTCGTTGGGCCCAAGGTTGCCGTGGAGCCAGAGCCGTCGCTGCTGGCGTCCCCGGCGATCGACTTCGTGGCGAGGGAAGAATTCGATTTCACCGTCGCCGAGATCGCGCAGGAGCATCAGCTCGCCTCGGTCGACGGCATCAGCTACCGCGATCAGAGCGGGCACGTAGTGCACAATCCTGATCGGCGCATCGTGGAGGACATGGACAGCCTGCCCTTCGTCGTGCCGGTCTACAAAAAGCATCTGCGGCCTGAGGATTACTACATCGGGTACCTCCGGCACCCGTACGTATCGCTGTACACCGGCCGGGGATGCCGGTCCCGGTGCACCTTCTGCCTCTGGCCGCAGACCGTCGGCGGTCACCGGTACCGGACCCGGAGCGTGGCCAACGTGCTGGCCGAAGCCGCCCTGGCGTACCAGATGTTCCCGCAGATGAAGGAGCTGTTTTTCGACGACGACACCTTTACCGACGACCGCCCGCGGGCCGAGGCCATCGCCAGAGGCCTCTCGCAGCTCGGCATCACCTGGTCCTGCAACGCCAAGGCCAACGTGCCGCGCGAGACCCTGCAGGTCCTGGCCGACAACGGGCTGCGCCTGCTGCTGGTCGGCTACGAGTCCGGTAACCAGAATGTCCTCAACAACGTCAAGAAGGGCCTGCGAGTCGACCGGGCCAGGCGATTTGCACAAGACTGCCGCGATCTCGGGATCACCGTCCACGGCACCTTCATCCTTGGACTGCCTGGAGAAACCCGGGAGACCATCCAGGAGACGATCCGCTTCGCCAGGGAAGTCAACCCGCACACGATCCAGGTGTCAGTAGCCGCGCCGTACCCGGGCACTGAGCTGTACCAGCGCGCTAAGGAAAACGGGTGGCTGCCTGAAGATGACGACGGCGCCGCACTGGTCAGCGACGGCGGGACCCAGCTCGCCGCGCTGTCCTATCCGCACCTGGGCCATTCCGAGATCCTGCAATCGGTCGACGCCTTCTACAAGCGCTTCTACTTCCGGGCCGGCAAACTCGCCGAGATGTCTGCCGAGATGCTCCGCCAGCCGAGCATTACCGCGAGAAGGCTGCGCGAGGGCGGCGAATTCGTCCGGTTCCTGGGTCGGCGGGGCCGCGCGGCGGCTGTCACTGACCACAGCCGGCCCGCGGCCGAGGTCCCGATCGACTAACGGCCGGAGCGGCCTATGAGGGAGTGCTGAGTGATGCGTGTTCTGCTCGTCCATCCAAGCGCGCTGATGTATTCCGAGATCTTTCTGCGCCTCGAGCCGCTTGGCCTGGAGCGGGTAGCCACGGCGGCGCTCGCCGACGGACATGATGTCCATCTCATTGACCTGCAGGTCTACACGCGCGCGGACTTCGAGCGCGAGGTGATGAGCTTCCACCCCGATGCGATTGGCTTCAGCCTCAACTACCTGGCCAACGTGCCAGAGGTCGTGGATCTGGCCAAGTGGATCAGGACGGTCCGGCCAGGCTGCGTGGTGTTCGTGGGCGGCCACAGCGTCTCGTTCGTCGCCGAGCAGGTCCTGGCGCACGCCGACGGCGCCATTGACGTCGTCCTCAAGGGCGAAGGCGAGACTAGTACTCCTGCGCTGCTGGCAGCTGTGCCGGACCGGGCCTGGGCAGAGGTGCCTGGCGCGGTCACCGCCGATGGAACCGGCCGGCCGCCTGCCATGCTCCACAGCCTCGACGATCACCTGCCAGCGCGGCACCTGGGCGGGCGCCGCCGCAAGTACTTCATCGGCGTCATGGACCCCGCAGCCTCCATCGAGTTCACCCGCGGGTGTCCCTGGGATTGCTCATTCTGCAGTGCCTGGACGTTCTACGGGCGGAGCTACCGCAAGTTGTCGCCCGAGGCTGCGGTTGAGGACATGAGTCGCATCAGGGAACGGGGTGTGTTCATCGTCGACGACGTGGCATTCATCAAGGCCGAGCAGGGCGACGAGATAGCGCGCCAGCTCGAACGCCGCCATATCCGCAAGGACTACTACCTCGAGACACGCTGCGACGTGCTGCTGCGGAACGAGGAAGTGTTCCGCCGATGGCAGCGCCTCGGGCTCAACTACATGTTCCTCGGTCTGGAAGCCCTGGACGAAGAGGGTCTCACCTCGTTCCGCAAGCGCACCACCCCGCAGGTCAACAACAAGGCGCTGGAGGTGGCCCGGTCTATCGGCCTGTCGGTGGCGATCAACATCATCGCCGATCCGGACTGGGATGAGGCGCGGTTCGCCTTCGTGCGGGAATGGGCGATGAGCGTGCCGGAGATCGTCAACATCACCGTCCAGACCCCGTATCCGGGGACCGAGACGTGGCTGACCGAGGCACGCCGCCTGACGACCCTGGACTACCGCCTGTTTGACGTCCAGCACGCGGTGCTCCCAACTCGGCTGCCACTGCGGCGGTTCTACCAGGAACTGGTGAAAACTCAGGCCGTGCTGGCCCGCAAGCACCTCGGCGTCGCGGCGCTGGCCCATACCGCCGGCATCGTCGCCCGGCAGCTAGCCCGCGGCCAGACCAACTTCGCCAAGATGCTCTGGAAGTTCGACAAGGTCTACAACGCCGACCGGCAGTACTCAGAGCATCTGCGCCCGATCGAGTACCAGCTGCCGCCTCCGGCGGACACACCGGTCATTAAGCCGAACCCCAAGGAGCTCTATATCCACAATCCGATCCGGCCCAGGGCCTAAGTCATGACGGGAGGAATGGCCGGCCGTCTGACCGGACTGCGAGCGGCCATCACCGGTGGATCAAGCGGGATCGGCGCCGCCACCGCCAGGGAGCTCGCCGCCCGCGGGGTCCGCGTCGCGATCGCGGGCCGAAACGCGGCGGCGCTCGAGCGAGTGGCAGCCGACACCAACGGCAGTGTCGTCCTCGGAGACTTGCGCGAGCCAGGATGTGCCCAGCACATCATCGATGCTTCCGTCGATGACCTTGGCGGCCTGGACATCCTGGTGTCGAACGCCGGCATCGGCTGGGCAGGGCCATTCGCCTCGATGAGCGACTCGGACATCGACGCGGTGCTCGACGTGAACCTGCGAGCCGCCGCGCATCTCGCCCGCGCCGCCATACCGCACCTGCGCAGCGGACGCGGCCGCCTCGTCTTCGTCGGGTCCATCGCCGGGCTGGTCGGCGTACCCGGCGAGACGTGGTACTCGGCCACCAAGGCAGGCCTCGGCTGCCTGGCCGAAACGCTGCGCGCGGAGTTGCGGCCGGCCGGCATCGGAGTGAGCCTGGTCAGCCCGGGCGTCGTCGATACCGCCTACTTCGAGCGGCGCAAGGCGCCATACAGACGGCGGTACCCAAGGTTGATCAGTGCCGAGACGGCTGCCGCCGCCGTCGTCAACGCGATTGAGCACGGCCGCGATGACGTGGTCGTACCGCCGTGGCTATCGCTGCCGGCCCGGGTGAAAGTCAGCTTCCCTGGCCTGTACCGTCTGCTCGCCTCGCGCCTGGCCTAGCTGATGCCAGCGGGATCGCCGTGACCGAGGATTCCAGCCGCGCCAATTGGCTGGTGCAAGCACGTTCCTACCTTCGCGACGCCGATCCGGTCCTGGCCCGACTCATCGACGAGAGACCGGACTTCGACCCCAGAGCATGGATGGCCATTCTCCCCCCGATGGATCTGTACGGTGCCCTGCTATTCCAGGTCACCGGCCAGCAGCTGTCCGTCGCGGCGACTCGCCGGACTATCGACCGGATAGAGGCGCTATTTGACGGCCAGCTCCCCGCACCAGCCGAGCTGCTTCGAGTCGATCCCGGAAAGCTGCGCGAGGCAGGTCTGTCGTGGCGGAAGATCAGCACGCTCCGCGACCTCGCCGAGCGGCTGTCGGACGGTCGGCTGGACGCGGACGAGCTGAGTACGCGGCCAGACGACGAGCTCCTGGCAGAACTCACCGCGATCCCGGGGATAGGCCCCTGGACCGTGCAGGGCGCGCTCATCATCGCGCTCCAGCGCGAAGACGTCGTCCTGCCGGGAGACCTCGCGCTCCGCAAAGCCGTCCGGGTCGCGTATCAGCTCGACCACCTGCCGGCTCCGGAGGAGGTGCTCGCCATCGCGGAGAACTGGCGACCGTACCGCAGCCTGGCGACTAGCTACCTGTTCTCTGCCGCCTTCGAGCCGGGACGGTAAGCCGCTAGCGCTTGCTTGACGTTCTGTCACAGCGCCGATGCGGCGAGGTCGGGCGGACGGAGGCGGTATGCCTGCAATCGCAGGTTGTGGTATTTCTCGGTCTCGCCGATCCACTCCATGCCCATCCGGCGCACGGTCGCCAAGGCGCGCACGTTGGCTGGCCGCACAACGGCAATGACCTGCTCCAGGCCTTGCTCAAATGCCCGCCCGGCCAGTGCTCTGCCGGTCTCGGTGGCGTAGCCGTTGCCCCACGCATCCCGCTGGAGCTGCCAGCCGATCTCGTACTCATCATCGGGCGGCAGCCCCAGCAGAGTCGCGCCGCCGATCACGATCCCGTCCTCGCGACGCTCGATCGCCCACCGGCCGGCTGGTGTCAGCAAGCGCTCGTCCTCGGCTATCCACTGCTGCAGGACCGCGCGCATGGCCGCTTCATCGCCGATCCTGTCCATCGCCGGAGCGAGCCACCGCGCCACGTCAGCGTCGCCATAGGAACTTAGCGCCGCTCCGGCGTCATCGTCCGTCCACTGCCGAAGGACCAGGCGCTCGGTCACCAATCGCGCTGCCATTACCTCACGATAGCCGGGCCTGGCCCGGCGAACCTATGCGGGGCGGAGGAGGCCTCGGGCCAGTACGACCGGCACATACAGCTGGCGGTAGCCGTGCTCGTCGAACAGCACGGTGACCTGGTCGCCGTCGTATCGCTGCACCGTGCCTTGGCCCCAGCGCTCGCTCAGGACGCGACCGCCGACAGCGAAGGGCACCTCGCTTGGCGCAGCCTCGGCATGGCCCAGGTCGTTGTCGCAGTTCCCGCAGGGGCCGCGGTAGTCCTGCCCGAAGTAGGTCAGCAGGAACGAACGACGGCAGCCGGTGTGGTCGGCGTAGCGGCGCATCATCGTCAGCCGCGTGCGCTCTACCTCGTCCTCCCGTTCTGTCTGTGCCTCCGAGGCCTGCACCGCCGCCGGGACCGTCATCGTGGCAGTCCAGCGGACGTCGCCGTCCGGTTGCCAGGCCGCTGCGCCGAGATCGGCCAGCCGCGCCAGTGCCGCCGTCTGCTGTCGCGCTCCTGGCCCGGCTGGCCCGGTCGGCTGCCCGACCGCGAGCGCGGCCGCGGCCCGCCCGACGGCCCCGCCAGAGATACCCCTCGAGGTCAGGTACCGGGCCTTGTCGAAGTCCTCATACCGGTACAGCAGCCGCACCTGCGACGGCTGCTCGTCCCGGCCGGCCCGCCCGATCTCCTGGTAATACGCATCCAGCGACGGCGGCGGGTCAGCATGCAGCACCCAGCGGACGTCTGGCTTGTCGATCCCCATGCCGAAAGCGACTGTCGCCGCAATGATGCGCGCCGAGCCGTCGAGGAACGCGGTCATCGCCTCGTGCCGCTCACGCCCGGACAGCCCGGCGTGATACAGCGTCACCCGTTCCCCAGCCGATGCGAGCGCATCGTGAGCCGCCTGCGCGCTGGCATGCGTCGCCGCGTAAACCATCCCCGGGCCCGCGAATTCGCGCGCGGCGCCGACTATCTCGCGTTCCTTGTCGGGGATGGTGATCACATGCCGCGCCGATAGCTGCAGGTGCGGGCGGTCGAAATCGCCGATCACCACCACCGGATCGCGAAGGCCGAGCCGCTCGATGATCTCCTGCCGTACCGGCGGCGCGGCGGTCGCGGTCAGGGCCAGCCGGACTGGCGCGCCAAGCGACTCGGCCTGGGCGCCGAGCAGCAGGTAATCGGGGCGGAAGTCGCGGCCCCACTGGCTGATCAAGTGTGCTTCATCGACGGCGAACAGCCCCGGCCCGGCACGCCGGAGCGTATCCCGCGTCTCTGCATTGGCCAGCTGCTCCGGCGCGAGGAACACGAACGTGCCTGAATCGCACGAGGCCAGCAGCGCCGCCGCCCGCGCTCCAGCTGCCTGCTGCGAGTTCAGCACGATCGCGCGCAGCCCAGCCGCCTGCAAGTGGGCCAGCTGATCATCCTGCAGCGCGATCAGCGGCGAGACGACGACGGTCGGACCCGTGTGCAGCATCCCTGCCAGTTCGTAGATCGCCGACTTGCCGCCGCCTGTCGGCAGCACGGCCAGCACATCGCGACCACCGGCCAGCGCCTCTACCGCACCTAGCTGCCCGGGACGAAGCTCGCGGAAGCCCAGCCGATCCCGCGCCAGGTCCTCGATCACGGTCATGCCGCGCCGACAGCGTGCGCCAAGCCCAGATTCACGCCAACCAGCCTACGGTTAGTCATCTCGGCCCCCCAGGGATGTGTCGCAGTTGCGCCTACGCCGCATGCGCTGGCGGAAGATCAGGCTGCCCGCTGCCGCCGCGGCGAGCAGGGCGATCGCCGCGCAGTAGACCAGTGCAGTCCGGTGCAGGCCGACATGGGTGACGGCGACCCCGGCAGCCACGACAGGGATACTGAACGCTGCATAGGACACAATGAAGTAAGCGGCGATCAGGCTGGCTCGCTGGCCCGGCGCCGCGACCGCGCTCACGGTTCGGAAGGCGCCCAGCATCGCGGTGCCGAAGCCGGCGCCCGCCACTGCGGTGCCCGCGAGGAAGGCGGCAGCCGATGTGGTCTCGATCGCCGCCAGGGTCACCACGGCGCCGGCGGGCAAAGCCAGACAGCCGGCGAGCATGGCCGCAGGCCCGCTGGCGCGGCGGAATGCCACTGAGGCAGCGCCGCCGATCCCGGCCAGCAGGAAGATCACAAGACCACCCCACAGCAGGTCTGCCGAGTGAAGCACCTGCGCGGCCAGCGCCGGGCCCAGGGACAGGTAGAACCCGCTTATCATCCACACCGCGATGAGGCATGGCAGCGCCATCGCGAACGTTCCCCGCGCTTGCCGCGGGACGCCCACCCGCGGGCGCAGCGAGGCCAGGACGCCCGCCCGCCGTGGCGCAGTCTCCGGCATCATCAGCACGGCGACGGCAGCGGCCAGGGTCACGCCAATCAGCAGCCACCAGACCAGATGGGTGGGCGACGGCCCGTACTGCACCAGCGCACTGGTTCCCAGGCCGCCTGCGGCCAGGCCCAGGAGAGCGGCTGCGGTAGTGACCACCGGCGCGCGCCCGCTGCCGTCAGGTTGCAAGTCGATCAGCGCCGCGCCGATCGCACTCGTCGCGGTGCCGACGGCGGCGCCCTGCAGCGCCCGGGCCGCGAATAGCAGCTCAACATTGTGTGCCGCCAGGAACAGCCCGCACGCGGCCGCCGCCATCGCCAGGCCGGCCAGAATCACCCGCCGACGGCCCAGGTAGTCCGACAACGATCCGAACACCAGCAAGGTGACCAGGAGGAACAGGGCGTAGGCGGCGAAGACGGCCGTCAGGGCGGTCGCCGAAAAGCGCCACTGGGTCTGGTAGACGCCATACAGCGGCGACGGGGCCGCCGCCGCAACGAACAGCAGGAAGAACACGCCGCCGACCAGCCAGAACGCGACTGCCCGCGGCAGTACCGCCCGCCGGGCACCGCTCCTGACGGCCCGCGCACTGAGGCCGGATGATTCCTGAGGAAAGTCACGGGTGAACTGAGTCATGACGCCAGCGTCGCTGCGGCACGGGTCCGAGGGGTATCCACAACATGACTGCACTGCGGCAGCCCCTGTGCTCACGCGACGGTCACGCTGATTAGCCTGGAGACGGCGGTGAAGAACGGACTGGCTGAGAGGACAGACACATGCCAGGTACCGGTGAACTTCCGTCGCAGCCGCCCGCACCGATCACTGGCAGGGACGCCGGGCTTACCCAGGTGCGAGGCCTGGTGCAGCCGGCCCCGCAGGCCGGCCATGTCCTGCTCGTCACCGGCGACGCAGGGATGGGCAAGACCACGCTGCTGGCGGACGCCGCCGACCGGGCCCGGTCGGCGGGCATGCGGGTGCTGCCCGTCACCGGCCGGGAATCGGAGTCGAACCTCGCGTACGCCGGGCTGCATCAGCTGGCGCGGCCGATGTTGTCCGGCGTGGCGGGCCTGCCCGGCCGGCAGGCCCAGGCCCTGCTCGGGGCTCTTGGCCTGGCTGCGGAACCCGTTGCTCCTGATCCGCTTCTCACCGGCGTCGCCGTGCTCACCCTGCTCGCTGACCTCTCGGAACGCTCTCCTGTCCTCGTCGTCGCCGATGACGCCCACTGGCTTGATCGCAGTTCGCTGGACGCGCTGGCGTTCGCCAGCAGCCGCCTCGACGCCGAGCCCATCGTCGTGCTCGTGGGCGCCCGAGGGCATGCACCGCCGGCCGGCTTCGACCGGGGGTTCCCGGAACTTCATCTCGAGCCGCTCTCGGCGGTAGAGGCCGGTCACCTGCTGGACGAGCAGCCTCGGCCGCCACGCGGGCTAGTCCGAACGCAGGTGCTCGCTCAGGCCGCGGGTAATCCCATGGCGCTGATCGAACTGGCGAAGGTGATCGCCGACGATCCCGCCGCCAGCCGGCGCTGGGCCGCCGAGCCGCTGCCCCCGACTGACCGGCTGAGGGCCGTTATCACCTCGCGGTTCGCAGCCCTGCCCGAGCAGGCGCAAGCCGTACTGCTGCTGGCGGCGGTGGCCGATGGCCCGGATCTGAGCCCGGCCGCCAGCCGCGGTGCGTGGCTAGACGCCGCGGCCCTTGCTCCGGCTGAGCGGCTGGGCCTGGTCAAAGTACTCCGGTCTGGCCTGCAGTTCTCCCATCCTCTCGTCCGTTCCGCCATCTACCACTCGGCGCCCTTCACGCAGCGCGCCGCAGCGCACCGCCAGCTTGCCGAGACCCTGCACGACCAGCCAGACCGGCGAGCCTGGCACCTGGCCGCGGCCGCACTTAGCCCGGACGAAGACGTGGCCTCGCTGCTCGAGGCCACCGCTGCCCAGGCTCAGCAACGCGGCGGTGCGGCCGCCGCCGCGCTGGCGATGGAGCGCGCGGCCGAACTCAGCCCTAACCCCCCAGACCAGGCACGCAGGCTAGTAGCCGCGGCCTCCGCCGCGATCTCCACGGGCCAGGCAGACTGGGTCCGCGACCTGGCTACCCGCGCCACGGCCGTCACGGCCGACCCGCAACTGCAGGTGACGGCCCGCCGCGAGGCCGGCTGGGCGCTGGCCTATTCTGGCGGTCGCTCCGCGGCGCTGGCCGCGCTCCTGTCGGTCGCCGAAGAGGCATCACTAGACTTGCCGGACCTGGCCTGGGACGCCCTCGCGGATGCCGCCACGGTCGGCTACTACTCAGGCACGCCCGCAAGCCGCCTGGCCGTGAACCGCGTCCTCGGGCTCCTCGATAATCTGCTGGCCGGTGGTGGCCCGGGGATTGACGTCGGCGCACGGCGGCTCTGGATACTGGCCGCCACCGATCCGTTTGGCAGCAGAAGCCAGCTCGTGCCGTACCTCCACCGCATCGCCCGTGCTGGCCTGGACGAGCCCGCCCTGTGGCGTGCCGGGTCCGCCGCTTGGCTCCTCGACGAATCCGACCTCGCGATCACAATGCTGCAGAACGCTATGCAGCAACTCCGGGCTCCTGGCACGCAGGGCACCAGCGGCCCAGGTCTGACCGCACTCGGGTGGGCCTACTTCGACACCGGGCGCTGGGACCAGGCACTGGACGCCGCCGCTGAAGCCGCCGATCTGGCGGTGGGAAACCAGATGGACATCGTGGCCGCGTCCGCTGACGTGATGACAGCCACGGTCCTGGCCATGCGCGGGGACACAGGCGCGGCGCGCACGCATGCTAGCGGGGCGCTCGGCCGTGTCGATGCCGCGGAAAACGGACTTGTAGCCGCCTGGGCCCGGCGCGCCCGCGGTGTCGCGGCTTTGGCCGACGGCACCTACCCGCAAGCGTTCACCCAGCTCCGCGGGCTGTTTAGCGACGATGGTTACCCCCTCCACAACTACGTCTCCTACCTGGGTGTGGCGGATCTCGCCGCCGCCGCGGTGCGCGCAGACCGGCGGCTGGACGGGGAAGACGTCCTCGAGCAGGCGCTCAGCCGCCTGGCAGGCACGCCCTCTCCTCGCCTCGAGCAGCTCATCGCCCGCGCGCGCGGCCTGCTCGCCGAGCCAGACAAGTCAGGAGACTTTTTCGACCTGGCGCTGTCCGATCCGGCCGGGGGCCAGTGGCCATTCGAGCGGGCACAGCTTCGCGTCGACCACGCCGAATGGCTGCGTCGTCGGCGTCGGATCAACGATGCCAAGCCCGTCCTGTCGGAGGCTCTGGAGACCTTCCGCCGACTCGGTGCCGAGTCATGGGCGCAGCGGGCAGAAGCAGAACTGCGAGCCTGCGGCGTGCCTGTCGCCGGCGCACTCGGCGAACGTGGTGCCCTGTCGGAGCTAACCCCCCAGCAGCGTCAGATCGTCCGGCTAGCTAGCGACGGGCTGACTAATGCCGAGATCGGCGACCGGCTCTTCCTCTCACCGCGCACGGTCAGTTCGCACCTGCACAGGTCGTTCCCGAAGCTCGGTGTAGCAAGCCGAAACCAGCTACGGAACGTTCTCGACTATGGCAGTCCACGCTCACGGTGACACCAGGGCCTGCTCGTCCAGGAAGACGCGCGCGTGCCGGACGAACAGCTCGGGGTACTGGAAATGTGAGCCGTGGTTGGCGTCCGGGTACAGGATGAGCTCGGCGCCCGGCAGGAACTGCTGCAAGACGTACGAGTTGATCGTCGGGATCACGATGTCGTGAGTGCCGTTGACGACGAGGACGGGCAGCCTGAGACCGTTCAGGTGGGCGTAACTGGGGTCTTTAGCGGCGCCGTAGGCCACGAGCGCGGCGCGCTGGGCGGCGATGGACTGGTCCGAGATGGGCGCATCGCGGCCCGCGCGGGCGACGATGCGCTCGACGAAGGCACGACCGGCTGCCTGGCTGGTCTCGGTCGGCGCGAACAGGATCGGCAGCCACATATCTTCCTGCCGCTGGTACTTCCTGGTGAACAGTTCCGCGACCCAGGCCGGTGATGCGCCTATGCCCTCGCCGCCACGCGGTCCGGTGCCCGCGAGCACCAGGCGGCGTACCAGCTCCGGGCGGGCGAGGGCGACTTCCTGGGCGACCAGGCCGCCCATCGAGTGCGCTAGCACGTCGACAGTCTGCAGGCCGAGGGCGTCGAGGAACGTCGCCGCGTCGCTGGCCATGGCCTCAATGGTGTCGGGCACGAACCCGGTGGAGGAGGCCACGCCGGCGTTGTTGAACAGGATGACCTCGCGATCGGCGGCGAATCCGTCGCTCAGGGCCGGGTCGAAGTCGTCGAGGTTGCCCATGAAGTGCTGGAAGAAGACCAGCGGGGTGCGCTGCGGGAGTCCGAAGCGCCGGTAGGCGAAGCGGACGCTGCCGCCGTCGACGTACTGGGTCGGGGCGGTGTCGTGGGTGAACTGAGTCACGGTAGCTCTCCTTTACCGGCGGCCTTGGCGGGCTTCACACGGCGGTGCGGCCGCCGTCGGCGGCCATCACCGCGCCGGTGATATAGCTGGCGTCGGGTGACGCGAGGAAGACGACCACGCTGGCCATTTCCTCGGGCTGGGCGACCCTCGCCATGACGGTCGTGGCGCCGACCGCGTCGGCTTGCTCGGCTGGCTGGATTGGGGTGTACACCGGCCCGGCGGCAATGGCGTTGACCCTGACCCCGAGAGGACTGAACTCGGCCGCCCACGAACGGGTCATTGCTGCCAAAGCGCCCTTGGTGGCGCCGTAAGCGGCGCCACCAGGCATGCCGATCTGGCCTGCCATGCTGCCGACGTTCACGATGGAGCCGCTTCCCCGCGCGGCCATCGTCGGGGCCAGCGCGGCTACCAGGTAGTACGGCGCCCGGACATTGATGGCAAAGAGCCGGTCGAAGGTCGCCGCGGCGAGTTCCGCTGTCGGCCCGAACCAGGAGATCCCTGCATTGTTGACTAGCACGTCAACAGGGCCGGCCTGGTCGATCAGCTCGTCGAGCTGGCCCTGGTCGCTGAGGTCGGCGGCGGCGAATCGGGCCTTGCCTCCGTCGGCGGTGATCGCGTCGACCACGGCACCGCCCCGGGCGACGTCCCGTCCGTGCACGATGACTTCGGCGCCGTGCCTGCCCAGCTCGCACGCGGCAGCTCGGCCGATGCCGGAGGTCGCGCCGGTGACCAGTGCACTCAGGCCTTCCAGATCTCGCTGCTTGTCCATCTTGTGTCCTCTCCGGTTCGGTACCTCAACCATGGACAGCGGCGGCCCCGCCCGGGTATCCGCAACATGACCGCACCTGGCGGATCCACCGGCGGTCACCGGTCGGCACGTCCTGGGATAGCTGCTGCGAGGATGGTGCGATGGCAGGACCGGATCGCCGTGACCTCGGTCGGGTGTTCAACGAGGTGCCCGAGCACTACGACCGCGTCCGACCGGCTTACCCTGACGAGCTGTTCGCGGATCTCGTCGCCATCACCGGCATGGCCAGCAGGTCGGCTGTGCTTGAAGTGGGCTGCGGTACCGGTCAGGCGACACGTTCGCTGGCTGCGCTCGCAGGTTCGGTGACGGCCGTCGAGCCCGGCGCGGATATGGCCGCGCTCGCTCGCGAACGGCTCGCGGCCGCCGGCAACGTCGAGGTAGAGAATTCGACGTTCGAGGAGTGGGATGGCGGCGGCCGGCGCTTCGATGTCCTCGTCGCCGCGTCCTCGTGGCACTGGGTCGACCAGCAGGTCGGCTGGCGTAAAGCGCATGACGTGCTCTATCCCGGAGGTTGGATGGCGCTGCTCGGCAACGTTGTCGTCCGTCGGCCAGGCGAGCCGGAGGTATACGCCGAGACCGCCGATCTCCACGAGCGTTTTTCGCCCGGTAATCCTGGATGGGGTCATCCGCCGCTCGAGGATGAGGTGCGGATGACCGGCGAGGGCTGGGGCTTGGTCGGGGACCCGGGTAGCTTGTTCGGTCCGACGACCGTGCGGTGGTATCCGGCTGTGCAGTGGTTCGATGGGGACGGCTTCGCCGATCTCCTCCGCTCGACCTCGCTGTACCGCAGGCTTGATAGCGACGTTCGCGACGCCCTGCTCGCGGCGATCGCCGAGCGCATCCGGACGTCGATGGGCGACCGAGTATCACGCCGCTATCTCAGCGTCCTCCGGGCCGGACAGCGCGCCCAGTGACGGCGACGCCGAGGGTCGAGAGCGAGGCGCTCCGGCGGCTGCCAGCGCCGGCGGGCGTATGCCTCTGGGCATAGTCGGCCCGGAATGAGTGGCCTGGAGGCAGATTCCGGCAGGTAGCGGGGGCCGTAGCGTTCTAGTTGTCGGCAGCTACTGGTGGACGTGGCGAGATCCGTCTCGGCAGTGGAACCGGACACACCCCTATCAGGCTGGAGAAGCCAAATGGATAACGCTGCCCGGATGCGCCAGCGAGTGCTGGCCCTGTTTCTGCCCGCTACCGCCGTGCTGTACATCAGCACCGAGGCCCTTAACCCCAAGGGCACGGACCAGATTATCTCGACCACCGCCGTCGCACTGAAAGTGCTGCCGATCGCCGCACGGCACCCAGCACAGCTCTACGTCTCGGGTTCGCTTTCGCTTCTCGCACTCGGCGCGCTGGCCGTGTCGTACGCGGCGATCGCCTCGCTGGTCCGAGACCGCGGCTCGGTCGTCGCGACCGTCGCCGCGCTGCTGGGCGCGCTGGGTGCCTTCTGCGGGGCTCTCGTCAACGTCCTGGTAGGTGTCAACCTGGCCGCGGCGGCGACCACGCACATCAGCCACGCGGCGGCCGCTCGCTTCTTGGTCACATCCTTCAACTCTGGGTTCGAGCAAGTGTTCTCCGGCGTTTACTTCATCGGAATCTTTGCCGCGCCGGTCCTGATGGGGTTTGCCCTGTGGCGAAGCCGGAGTGTGCCGCGCTGGCTGGCGGTCCTGTTCGTGATCGGCCTGGAAATCGCCCAGCAGGTGTCATCGGCCGGGCCCGCTCTCGTGGTGTTGCTCATGCTCCCGTTTGCGGCGGCAATGGTACTGCTGGCGGCCCGGACGTGGCAGGCGGCAGCCCGAACCCCCAACGTCGGCAGTGTGCCGGCCGAGGCCACGACGCCCAGACGCCCGGTTGAGGACGCAGGGGCTTATGGCCGGTGACTGGGCCCCTGCTCCGCTGGCTGGCTTCTCTGCTGAGGAGAGGCCAGCCTTGGGGCGCGTGAACTGGGAGGAAGATGGAGGAGTGTCCTTCTGGGAGCCAGCCGAGAACCCGAGAACCCGGCAGCCGCGATCTTGGGCGTTTGACGTCGGATGTGCCGTCGTCGCCGGCGCGGCATCGCTAGCGCATTTCTCCTTCGGCCAGGCTGGACACGCCACTCACCTGTCGCTCGCCACCGGGGCGATCGTCGTGATCGCGACAGCTGGGGCGCTGCCACTGCGCAGAGTGTGGCCTGGTCCGGTGTTCGTATGGACGCTGCTGGCCGCAGCCGTCATGGCACAGTGGCCGGACCGGGGCGCGCTGTTCCCGGTGGCGCTCGCGATCAGCCTGTACACCGTCGCCGCCACGCTGCGCCGGGTCCAGGCACTGGCCGCGGCCGTGCTGGTGGCAGGCACAACGCTGCTGGTGGTCGCCCAGGACGGCACCCATCACTGGGCGGTCGCGGTCTCTGACGCCGCCGGATTTGCCGCCGCAGTACTGGTGGTGGGCCTGTACGCAGGCACCCGCCGGGCCTATCTCGCCGCGCTGCGTGACCGGGCAAGCCGGCTCGAGCGCGAACGGGACCAGGGCAACGCCCTGGCCGCGGCGGAGGAACGCGCCCGTATCGCCCGCGAGATGCACGACAGCGTCGCCCACCACCTCACCGTGATAGTGGCCCTATCCGACGGCGCCCTGCGCGCGGTCACCCGCGCTCCCGGCGACGCGGCCGAGGCGATCCGGGACGTCTCGGCCACCGCCCGTCAGGCGCTGACCGAGACCCGCCGACTGCTGGGCGTCCTGAGAGCCGACTCCGGCGAGCAAGCGCGACAGCCGCTGCCTGGCCTAGCCGACCTGGAGGGCCTGCTCGGCCGGGTCCGGGCTGCCGGCCTGCCAGTACGATACGAACGCAGCGGCACCAGTGCAGATCTTCCGCCGGCCATCCAGCTCGCCGTTTTCCGGCTGGTCCAGGAAGCGCTGACGAACACGATGAAACACGCGGGGCCTGACGCCAGCGCTGCGGTCCGGCTGCAGCTCGCGTCAGCCGAGGTCCGTGTCGACGTCGAGGACGACGGCACCGGGACCGGCGCAGCATCGGGCACCTGCGGCGGCGGCCTGACCGGCATGCGTGAGCGCATCAGCGCCTTCGGCGGAGATCTCGCCTTTGGTCCCCGCGAACCGCGCGGCTGGCAGGTGACCGCAAGGCTCGGCTTCGATCCCGCGGCCGTGTCATGATTACCGTCCTGCTGGCGGACGACCATCCGCTGATCCGCAAGGGGTTCCGCCTGATCCTTGACGCCGAACCCGATATCGAGGTGGCCGGCGAGGCAAGCGACGGGGTGATGGCCGTGTCCATGGCATCCGCGCTTCTCCCTGACGTCGTACTTATGGATGTGCGGATGCCTAAACGCGACGGTATCGAGGCGACCCGCGATATCGCCGCCGCCGGATTGCGGTCGAGGGTGCTAATCCTGACCACGTTCGATCTGGATGACTACGTCTACGCTGGGTTGCACGCCGGCGCCAGCGGGTTCCTGCTCAAAGACACCCAGCCCGACGACCTGGTGGCAGCGATCCGCACCATCGCCGCCGGTGACTCCGTCCTCGCGCCAGCCGCCACCAGGCGCCTTATCCGCCGGTTCACCGCACGCCAGCCTCAGCAACCGGGCGATCAGCGTGCCGTGCAGATACGCCGCGCGCTCACGCCCCGCGAGCAGGACGTCTTCGCTCTGATCGCCGCGGGCCTGTCCAACGGCGAAATCGCCGCCCGGATGCACCTGTCCGCCGGCACCGTGAAGGTCCACGTCGGGCGCATACTGGCAAAGCTCGGCCTGCGTGACCGCGTCCAGGCCGTCGTCCTCGCCTACGAAACCGCACTGATCATCCCAGGGTCGACAGCCACGAGCACGTCACCAGACCTCAGCTGACACAACAACGCGCGCATGGCAACCGGTTCGCCGCTCGCGACGTTTCTCATGGTTGTGACGAGATGCGGGGCAGCCAGGTGAACCCGGGGGCTGAGTTCGATGACTTCGTGCGTGCCCGGGGCGCCGAGGGCTAGCGCCGCTCCCCGAGAGTTCGATTTCCTGGCCTATCTGGCCCGTGACGCCGGCAAGGTATGCGCCCGGCGGATGATCGAGCAAAACGTATGGGTCCGGAATACGGGAACGGCCGACTCCTGAGGCACCCCTCGATTAACCCGCAGACGGCCCGAAGCCGGCCGCGTCTCCCTCGTCGTATTGCGGCTCGCCGGAGCTTTCTCCCGCGCGGTCGATGGCAGTCAGCAGCATCCGCACCGCGCCAGGCATGTCGACCATGGCGGCGCGCAGGTCGGCGAGTTCCTGCTCGCCCGCTGGGTTGAGTTCTGCCGCGGCCTCGGCCGCCTCGTAGTCTTCCAGCCGGTCGCGCGCCGTCTGTACCTCTGAGGACACCAGCAGTTCCTCGAGCACCTTGTCAGCCATCGTCCCTCCTCATCTGTGTCCGCGGACATCTGTGTCGGGCGGACACCAACGCCAGCTACCCGCCCTTGGCGCCGCCCAACCCGACGTGCCAGCGGGATATGCTCCGATACCCTCGGGCCATGGCCGCCGAACTGCTCGCGCCGTTCCCCGACGGGGCCTTCCGCCGGGTGCTGTGTGTGGTCGCGCACCCGGACGGCGTGGAATACGGGGCGTCGTCAGCCATCGCGACCTGGACTGCGCACTCGCGAGCAGATCGCAGGAGCGATCTACTCTCCCGGCCACCGGCAGGGGCACGATCTAGACTTAAGGCTTCCCGAAAGAGCCCAGGCGAGAAAAGTACTCACCTGCCGGCGGCCACCAGACGCGAGTCTGCCGCACGGCCGACCCGTTAACTCTTATTGGGCGAGACGTTGCAGGCACAGCGGTCGAAGAAGCGGGGATGACGATGAGCACGGATGCGACGTACGTGATTGTCGGCGCCAGTCTCGGCGGGGCGAAGGCCGCGGAAGCGCTGCGAGCAGCAGGCTACGACGGCCGCATCGTGCTGCTTGGCGCGGAGACCGAGCTGCCCTACGAGCGGCCGCCGCTATCTAAGGGTTATCTGCAGGGCAAGGCAGAGCGCGAGACTATCTACGTCCATCCGCGTGAGTGGTACGCCGACGCCGATATTGACCTGCGCCTCGGCGAAACGGTCACCGAAATAGACCGCGCCGCACACGAGGTCGTGCTCGCCGACGGCAGCCGGATCGGCTACACGAAGCTGCTGCTGACCACTGGCTCCTCGCCGCGCCAGCTGCAGGTGCCGGGCGCCGACCTGGACGGCGTGCTGTACCTGCGCAGCGCCAGCGACAGCGATCGCATCAAGGCGCTCATCGGCCAGGCAGGCCGGATCGCGGTCATCGGCGCAGGGTGGATCGGTCTCGAGATCACCGCGGCTGCGCGGGAAGCAGGCGTGGCGGTGACCGTTCTCGAAACCGCCGACCTGCCGCTGCTGCGGGTACTCGGCAGCGAGGTTGCCAGCGTCTTCGCGGCGCTCCACGCCGAGCACGGCGTCGACCTGAGATTCGGCGTGCAGGTCGCCGAGATTACTGGCAGCGACGGCCGCGCCGACGGGGTGCGACTGTCGGACGGGACCCTCATCCCGGCAGACGCGGTGATCGTCGGCGTCGGCATTACGCCCAACACTGAGCTCGCCGCGACCGCGGGCCTGGACGTCGACAACGGCATCCGGGTCGACGCTCAGCTGCGGTCCTCAGACCCCGACATCTACGCGGCCGGAGATGTCGCCAGCGCGTTCCACCCGATACTGGGCAAGCACATCCGGGTCGAGCATTGGGCGAATGCGCTCAACCAGCCGCAGGCCGCGGCCAGGGCGATGGCCGGAGAGCAGGTCAGCTACGAGCGCGTGCCGTATTTCTTCAGCGACCAGTACGACCTGGGCATGGAATACTCCGGCTACGTCGAGCCCGACGGGTACGACGAGGTGGTGTTCCGCGGCGATGTGGACCGGCGTGAATTCGTGGCGTTCTGGCTCGGGAACGGCGGCCGCGTACTCGCGGGCATGAACGTCAATGTCTGGGATGTCAATGACGCCATCCAGGCACTGGTGCGTGCCGGCCAGCCCGTGGACAAGGCCGCGCTGGCTGATCCGGGAACGTCGCTCGAGTCCCTGGCGGCCCGCTGACTGGCCGAGGAGGGCAGGCACTCCCCTCCACTCTCACCCTATAGCGCACCTGGGGGCTTGCGGCAAGACCCAGGTCATGCCGCATAATCGCTGGCCGTGGAGCCCAGCGCGGTTGACCTTCCAGACCGTCTCGCGGCCAAGGCCGACCCGAGCCTGATCGCCGGCGATGAGCAGCACTTCGCGGCCATCGCAATGAGCCTCGAGGAGTCCATCGCCGACCTGTCCGGCCGGCTCAATGCTGAGCGCCAGGCGGACGGCGGCATCGGCCAGCAGGCGCTGGACCGGGACATGGCGGTGCACCGGCTGACTGCTCGCCTGCGTATGCTGCGTCGCTTTGGCCTGGACCTGTGCCTCGGGCGCATGGTCAGCGCAGACAAGCCGGAGGCAGCCAACCCCGAGCCTGTGTACGTCGGACCGCTTGGCCTCACCGACGCAGCGGGTCGCCGGCTGCTGGTCGACTGGCGCTCCCCCGCGGCTGAGCCGTTCTTCGGAGCGACCCACGCCAACCCGATGGGCCTGGCCAGCCGCCGCAGGTACCGCTGGACCCGCGGCCGGATCAGCGACTACTGGGACGAGGTGTTCACGCCGGACGCGCTGGAGGGTAACGCCGCCCTCGACGACCAGTCCGCCTTCATCGCCAGCCTGGGCAGCAACCGGTCGGCCCGGATGCGCGATGTGCTCGGCACCATCCAGGCCGACCAGGACGCCATCATCCGCGCGGGATCCCGCGGCGCTCTGGTCGTCGACGGCGGTCCAGGTACGGGGAGGCGTGCTGTTCATCGGCCCGCATCAGCCCTACCTGGCATACGTCTCCGACGTGCTCCCGAGCCTCGGCGAGGAGGGCGTGCAGACCTGCACCCTGCGGGACCTCGTCGCTGAGGGAGCCACAGCACGGATCGAGGCCGACCCGCACGTCGCCCGCCTGAAGTCGTCGGCGGACCTGGTGAGCGCAATCGAGCCGGCCGTCAGGTTCTACGAGCATCCGCCTGCCACTGGAATGACGGTCGAGACCAACTGGTCCGACATCTGGCTGAGCACCGACGACTGGGCCGAGGCGTTCGAGGCACCAGAACCCGGCACTCCGCACAACGAGGCGCGCGATCAGATCCTCGATGAACTAGTCGCGATCCTGACGGATAAGCACGACAATGAGGTGCCGCCCGACCTGCTCCGCACGTCACTGCAGCAGAACAGGGAGCTGCTCACGGCCCTGTACCGGGCATGGCCGCTGATCGAAGCGGCCGACCTCGTCAGCGATCTCTGGTCGGTACCTGCCTACCTGCGCAGGTGCGCTCCCTGGCTCAGCCCCGATGACGTTCAGGCACTCCAGCGCAGCGACGCCCAGGCCTGGACGGTGTCCGACCTGCCGCTCCTGGACGCCGCGCGGCAGCGGCTCGGCGACCCGGAGGCGCCACGACGGAAGCGCAAGCATGAGGCCGCGGTCGCCGCTGAACGCGACCAGATGGCCAGGGTGGTCGACAACCTGATCGAGGTCGCGGACGACGAATACGGCACAGGCCTGGTGACGATGCTGCGGGGGGAGGACTTCCAGGACGCCTTGATCAATGAAGCCGCACTGCCCGGGCCCGCCCCGGACCGGCTCGCCGGCCCGTTCGCGCACATCGTCGTGGACGAGGCTCAGGAACTGACCGACGCGGAATGGCAGATGCTGCTGGTCCGCTGCCCGTCCCGGAGCTTCACGATCGTCGGCGACCGCGCCCAGGCCAGGCACGGATTCACCGAGTCGTGGCAGGAACGGCTCGGGGGTATCGGGCTCGACCAGGTCAGCCTGGCTTCCCTGAGCATCAACTACCGGACGCCGGAAGAAGTCATGGCGGAGGCCGAGCCGGTCATCCGGGCCGTGCTACCGGACGCCAACGTGCCGATCTCCATCCGCAGCACCGGCGTCCCCGTCGGGCACGGACCTGCTTCCGATCTGGGTTCGGTGATCGACAACTGGCTCGCCTGCCATGCCGACGGGATCGCGTGCGTCATCGGCGATCCCTCGTTCCGGGCGACGTCCCGCGTCCAGTCACTAACGCCGGAGCTGTCGAAGGGGCTCGAGTTCGACCTGGTGGTCCTCGTCGACCCGGAGTCGTTTGGCCCGGGAATCGAAGGAGCGGTCGACCGCTACGTCGCGATGACCAGGGCGACTCAGCAACTGGTCATCCTCGCGAATTCCAGATTATTTTCGGCCCAGAACTTCCGGATGATTTGATCAGCAATCGGGTAGTAGGTACGGTCGCTGACGTGAGCGACAATTCGGAAGACGGCGGCTGGTGGGACTCCTTGTACCGCCCGGAGCCCCCAGCCGCCCAGCTCCCGCCGGTTGTCGAGCACCGGTATGAGCAGCGGGCACCACGCGGCTCGCACGGCAGACGGGGCAGGAAGCGGCGGAAGCTCCCCTATGTGCTGGTCGCGGTAGTCGCAGCGGCAGCGGTTGTTACTGCGGTGCTGGTGCTTCCCGGACGCGGGTCCAGCCACACCACTGGTTACCTGCCGACGGGCTCATCGGCTGGTCAGGACGCTCAGCAGACAGCCCGAGCCTTCCTGCAGGCCTGGGACGCTGGCGAGCTTCGGCGGGCGGCGAACTACACCAATCGCCCGGCTGCCGCCAGGGCCGCGCTCACGGCTTTCCGGTCCGACCTAAACCTCAGGAAGCTCACCAGCCTGGCCGGGTCGGCGACGGCGATCTCGCCGAACTCGGCGACTCCTCGCGCGACGGTCAGCTATGCGGCCAGCGCCACCGTGGCCACCTCGAGCAGCGCTACGGCGGTCAGCGGAGTCTGGCGCTACCACGCATCACTGGTCGCCTATCAGGGGAAGCAGTCCAAGTACTGGTACATCGACTGGGCACCCGACGACCTGGCTCCTAACCTCACCACGTCCACCCACCTTGTAACCGTCTCGGTCGCCCCGCGCGTCACCTCGGTCACCGACGCCAGCGGCAACAACCTCGACAGCTACGGTGACGCGGGGCTGGACCACATCGCCACCGGTCTCGAGGCGGGCGCGCCGCCGGGGCACGGAGCACCGGGCCTCAACGTCGAGATGGCGACAAAGACGGGCACGCCACTCGCGAATACCGCGGCGGTGGTGGTCGCGCCAACGAATGTCGCCGGACTCGCCACAACGATCTCTGCGGCAGCGGAGCAGGCTGCCCGGTCCGCCGTCCAGCAGCATGACAGCAGCTCGATGGTGGTCATCCAGCCATCGACAGGCAAGATCCTCGCCGTCGCCAATAACGACGGTTACAACGATTTCGCGCTGACGGCAGCAGTGGCACCTGGCTCGACGATGAAGACCCTTACCTCTACTGCGCTATTTAACGAGGGGGTGCTCAATCCGTCCAGCCCCGTTGCCTGCCCGCCGAGTTTCACGATTCAGGGCATCACTTACCACAATGACCAGGGCGAATCCGAGCCGGCCTCGACGCCGTTCATCACTGACTTCGCCCAGTCCTGCAACAACGCCTTCACTACGCAGTGGCAGCATCTGACCAACGGTCGCCTAGCGCAGACGGCTAAGGAGTATTACGGCCTGGACCAGCAATGGGACATCGGCATCGGCAACCTGTCCGCGAGCTACTTCAACGCCCCGGCGACAGCATCTGGCTCCGAACTGGCCCAGGAAGCGTTCGGCGAGGGCGCGCTGACCGCATCGCCGCTCGCCATGGCATCGATCGCCGCCACGATCGCCAGCGGGAGTTTCCGGCAGCCTTACCTGGCGGCGGGTGCTCCGCTGGTAACTGCGACGCCACTGCCCGCCACGACCGACGCCTGGCTGAAGGAGATGATGCGGGCAGTCGTCACGAGCGGCACGGCCGCACCGATCGGGTTCGGTTCTGATGTCTACGCTAAGACCGGTACGGCAGACATTGACGGCCAGGAGCAGCCCAACAGCTGGCTCATCGCCTTCGAGCCGTCGATGGACGTCGCGGTCGCGTGCCTAGTCCTCAGCTCAGGTTATGGCGCTCAGGTCGCTGGCCCTGAGGTCAGGTCGTTCCTCGACAGCTACTAATCTCGCGCGCCGGCACACGCCCTGACCAAACTAGGCAGGCGCCGGCTACGAATACCTGGCGTGCAAGCCGGCGACAGCGATATGCAGGTGGCGTCATGATCGGCCTCATCCTCGTCGGCGCGGTGGCCGGCTTCCTCGCGGGCATCTCGCCGTGCATACTCCCGGTCCTGCCTGTCGTGCTGGTCGCGGGCGCGACAGAGGCGCCGGCTGCTCCAGCCGCGGCGACACGACGAGCCCCGGCCGCTGGTCGCCCGGTTCCTAGTCGTGTAGTTCCCGCTGGCTCGGTCCCAGCCGGTCCGACACCGCCGGATGCGCGCCCTCCGGGTGCTTCCCGGGCGGGTGCTTCCTGGGCGGGTGCTTCCCGGCCGGGCGCGGCCCGCGACGGGACGATGCCGCGCCATGGCCTCGGCCGGCCGCTAGCCGTCGTCGGCGGCCTGGTCATCAGCTTCAGCCTGCTGATCCTGGCCGGATCGGAGATCATCTCGCTGCTGCACCTGCCGCAAGACTCGCTCCGGGACGCCGGCATCGTGCTTCTAGCCGTGGTCGGGCTCGGCTACCTCATCCAGCCGCTGGGGGAACTGCTCGAGCGCCCCTTCGCCCGCGTCCGCGTCCGGAGACCGGACGGCAGGTCCGGCGGGTTCGTCCTGGGACTCGCGCTGGGCGTGCTGTACGTGCCGTGCGCCGGGCCGGTACTAGCCGCCATCACCGTTGTCGGAGCCACGCACAAGGTAGGGGCGACCGCGGTCTTCGTCACCGCGGCGTTCGCGATCGGCACCGCAGTGCCGCTGCTGGCCGTCGCCCTGGCCGGTGGCCAGCTCTCCCGGCGCATCGCCGCGCTCCGTCAGCACGCGCCCAGGGTCAGGCAGGTCGGCGGCGTCATCCTCCTCGCCATGGCCGTGGCGATCGGGTTCAACGTCTTTCAGGGCCTGCAACGGGTCGTGCCCAGCTACTCAAGCGCGCTACAGGGCTCAGCCAAGGTCCGGGCCGAGCTCAACGGCCTGACCGGCACCAAGGCCTCTTCGCTGACCAAGTGCAGCTCGACGGCGACGGTGCTGGTGAACTGCGGGGCCGCACCTAACTTCAAGGGCATCACCGCCTGGCTCAACACCCCCGGCGGCAAGCCGCTGACCATGGCAAGCCTGCGCGGCAAGGTCGTCCTGGTCGACTTCTGGACGTACTCGTGCATCAACTGCCAGCGCAGCCTCCCGCATGTGGAAGCGTGGTACCGGAATTACGCCAAGGACGGCCTTGTCGTCGTGGGCGTGCACACGCCGGAGTTCGCGTTCGAGCACGTCGTTTCCAACGTCCGGTCCCAGGCCGCCGCGCTCGGAGTGCACTACCCGGTCGCCGTCGACGACGACTACGCCACCTGGAACGCTTACGACAACGAGTACTGGCCCGCCGAGTACCTGATCGACGCGAAGGGCGATGTCCGCCACGTCAGCTTCGGCGAGGGCGACTACCCGACTACCGAGAAGCTGATCCGCCAGCTGCTCCAGGACGCCCGTCCGGGCCTGCCGCTGCCCGCGGCCACGGACGTGCCGAACCTGACACCGACTGGCGAGCTGAGTCCGGAGACCTACGTCGGCTACCAGCAACTGCAGTACCTGGACCCGCTCGGCGCGGTCGCCGACGACACGCCCGCGCCTTACCAGTTCCCGGCGACCTTGCCGCCCGGCTATATGGGCCTGTCGGGGACGTGGACGATCCACGCGGAGGAGGCCACCGCCGACAGCGGAGCCCAGCTGGAGCTCAGCTTCCTCGCCAAGGACGTCTACCTGGTCATGGGCGGCTCCGGCACGGTGAACGTCAGCATCAACGGCCACCACACCCAGACCGTCACGGTCAGCGGCATCCCACGGCTATACACCCTGTACCAGGCCGGCCCGACGCAGCTAGGGCACCTGCAGCTCAACTTCGCCCCCGGCGTCCAGGCCTACGACTTCACCTTCGGCTAAGGAAACGCGGTCACAGTGACTGGTGCGGCACGCCGCCTCAGTCATCCCGGCTAACCTCACCTGATATGGCATCGGAAGCCGGGTCGCAGCCAGAGCCGTCACCGCTAACGATCATCCTGGCAAACACCGAGCTCAGTGCGGTGCCGTTGGTTCCCGAGGTCCAGATCTACCAAGCCAGCGAGCCGATCGGCATGTGGGAGCATACGGAGCGCGCGACGGGGGCGACGTGCCTGGATCCACCGTTCTGGGCGTTCGCCTGGGCTGGCGGCCGCGCGCTGGCACGCTACCTCCTAGATCACCCGGTGGTAGTCCGTGGCCGGCGGGTCATCGACATCGCGTCCGGATCGGGCCTGGTGGCGATCGCCGCTGCCAAGGCGGGGGCCGCAACCGTGACCGCCTACGACATCGACCCGCTGGCCGCCGCGGCGGTCGAGCTCAACGCTCGGGCAAACCAGGTCGCGGTCGCCAGCGTCTGTACCGATGTCTTCAATGGCGACGGCCCGCGACCAGCAGCCGGAGATCTCGTGCTGGTCGCTGACGCGTTCTACGAGCGCGACCTGGCAGCCAAGGTGACGTCCTTCCTGGAGCACGCCCGCGGCTGCGGCGCCGCCATCCTGGCTGGCGACTTCGGCCGGACGTACCTGCCGCGCGACCAGCTGGTTGCGCTAGCGGCCTACGACGTGCCCGGCTTGCTCGTGCTGGAAGGCAGTGATATTAAGCGCACGACTATCTGGACACTCCGTGCGGCCAATCAGTCAGCGACATCAGATACAAGGAGCGACGACGATGGAGAAGCCTGAGATCGCGTCCCGCGAGGAATGGCAGCAAGCCAGGGACGATCTCCTCACAGCCGAGAAGGAAGCCACCCGCGCGCTCGACGCTATCGCGGCACGGCGCCGCCGGCTGCCGATGGTCAGCTTCGGCAATGACTACACCTTCGACACGCCCGCCGGGAAGACAACCCTGCTCGACCTGTTCGGTGACCAGGTTCAGCTTGCGGTCTACCAGTTCATGGACCGCGGCCCAGACGAGTTCTGCCCCGGGTGTACCTGGTTCACCAACAACGTCGCCCACCTGCCGGGGCTGGCCAGCGGCGGCGTCGCCTGGGTGACGGTGTCCGACATGCCGCTCGCGCAGATTGAGGCGTATAGAGCGCAGATGGGATGGACGCTGCCGTTCGTGTCGTCGCACGGTACGTCGTTCGCCAGGGACTGCGGCGGCGGTGAGGGTTTCTTGCTGAGCATGTTCCTGCGCGACGGCAGCAACGTCTACCAGACGTACTCCACCACGGCCCGCGGCGTCGACAGGTTGCTGTTCGTCAACAACCTTCTCGACCTCGCACCGTACGGTCGTCAGGAAGACTGGGAAGACTCCCCGCCTGGCTGGCCACAGCAGCCTACGTATGGCTAGGCGGACAGCAAGTGCGCGTTCCTGATCTCCGCTGATCCAGGGGTCAGCACGCAGAATTCATGGCCATCGGGATCTGCCATGGCGACCCAGCTGATGTCGCCCTGGCCGATGTCGACGCGCGTCGCCCCGAGCGAGATGAGACGGTTGACCTCTGCCTGCTGATCACCGTCGACGGGTGGAGCGAGGTCGAAATGCTGCCGGTACTTCCTGCTCTTCGGGGTCAGCGGCGGACCGCCCCAGCTGATCTTCGGACCGCCGCGCGGCGAGCGGACCGACGTTTCCTGGTCCTGATCCCAGACGAGCGGCCACCCCAGCGCTGCGCTCCAGAAGTACCCGGCCTCCTGCGAACCTTCACATGCCAGCTCCGCGAAGAAACCGCACTCGGCGAGAAAGCTGTTGCCCGGCTCGATGACGCAGAACTCATTGCCTTCTGGGTCTGCGAGCACGACATGGCTCTCGTCCGGGCGCTGTCCGATGTCGATGTGCCGGCCGCCGAGTCGAAGCGACCTGGCCACCGTCTGCTGCTGGTCCTCGAGAGATGTGCTCGTCAGGTGGAAGTGCAGCTGGCTCTGGCCGGCTTCCAGCTCCTGGGTAGGCAGGAATCGGATCCGGAAGCCGGTGTCATCGTTTGGCAGGAGCGCGACGCCAGCCTGGGCGTCGTCGGCCATCTCCCAGTCCAGGACGCCGGCCCAAAAGCGGGCGAGTCGGCGCGGGTCGTTCGTGTCGAGACAGAGCGCGAAAAGGTGACAAGTCATCTGCACCGCACCTCCGGTCTGCGCCCGTAGCGCAACCAACGCTAGGCGCCCCTGGGCCCGCGACGCAAAGCAAATTCGCGGGCCTGAGGTCGGCGTCCTGTCCGGCTATGCGGATACCACCCAGGTTGGGTGAAGCGCCGCGGCCGCCTCAGTGGGGACTCTGGGATTTGCGCGGCGCTTAAGGCGCAGAAGGTACTTAGCCTTTCGTACCGGCAGGTTCAAGACAAGGAGCCTCGCATGTCTGTCACGTCCGAGAAGTCAGCTATCCGGCCGTTCACTGTCGAGACCTCCGAGCAGGAGATCCAGTCCCTCCGGCAGCGAGTCGCGGCTACTCGGTGGCCGGACAAGGACACCGTCCCGGATCATTCCCAGGGCGTCCAGCTGGACACGATTCAGGAACTCGCCCGCTACTGGGCCTCGGACTACGACATACGCCGGAGCGAGGCGAGGCTGAACGCCCTGCCGCA
>DATHPF010000089.1:0-23399 GCA_035484155.1 Streptosporangiaceae bacterium | reverse complement strand
TGCACACGCCCGCCGAACCCAACGCCGGGCCGTCCGGTTCCGGCACTGTCGTGCTGGAACTGGGCCCCGGCGCCGGGGCCCTGGTCTTGCATGCCCCTGCGGACATGAACGGCACCGAGATCCAGATCAGCCAACCCGGCGGCGCTGGCCAGCACGGCCACCGCACGCACTCCATGGTCCGGCCCCGGCACGTCGCCAGCGGGACCCGGTACGCCGCCGTCTACCCGGGACTGCCACCGGGCGAATACACCATCTGGGCGCAGGACGGGAGTCCCGCCGTCACCGCCACCGTTACCGCAGGCGAAGTTACGACAGCAGACTGGCCTGCGAGGAGAAGATGACCGCTCTCGGCGTGCCGCCGACCCATCCGCCCATGCCATGACTTCGAATGGCGGTTATGAGCTCACCGGATATGCCGGCGTCAGAACAGCTTCGCAGCCCGGCGGGGGACGGGCCTGGGCATGACCTGGACTTGCTGCTCGTCCGCGTCGCACGCGGCGACCAGGCAGCATTCGAAGCGGTCTACGACCGGCTGGCGGGTCCCGTCTACGGGCTGATCCGCAAAGTGGTGCGTGATCCGGCCCAGTCGGAGGAGGTCGCGCAGGAGGTTCTACTAGAGATCTGGCGGACTGCCGCCAGATTCGACCCGGCCAGGGCGAGCGCCATGACCTGGGCGATGGTGATCGCCCACCGGCGTGCAGTCGACCGCGTGCGGTCCGCGTCCGCCGAGGCCCAGCGCGACCATAAGTCTGCTGTCGCTGCCGTCAGCATTGCCGGCGATGAAACCGCGGATGCGGTGGAGGCACTGCTGGACCGGGAACGGGTCACGCGGTGCCTGGAGACGCTGACGGACATCCAGCGTGAGTCGGTCACTCTCGCCTATTACGGTGGTTATAGCTACCGTGAGGTCGCGGGGCTTCTGCAGGTCGCGCTCGGGACCGTCAAGACCCGGATCCGGGACGGGCTCATCCGGATGCGCGACTGCATGGGGGTGGTGTCATGAGGCTGCTGACGCTAACGAACTTGCACGCACTGACTGGCGTGTTCGCGCTCGACGCCATGGACGGGCTGGAGCGCGACCGGTTCGAGCACCACCTCACCCGCTGCCCGTCGTGCGCGCAGGAGGTACGCGGACTCCAGGAGACGGCGACCCGATTCGCCCTAGCAGTCACTGCCCGACCCCCGGCCGGGCTTAAGGAGCGGGTCTTGGGCCTGGCCGACACGACCCGGCAGCTCCCGCCGGCGCAGTACAGTCCCGTGCGCCCGACCGAGCCGTGGGCCTTGTGGCTGCGGCGCCTGGCGATCCCGCTCGCGGCGGCATGCCTCGTGGTCGCCGTGGTGCTGGGCGTGCTGCTCGGCACGGCCCGCAGCCAGCTCGACACCGCACGGACCCAGCAGCGCCAGGTCGCGGCCATCCTGAACGCGCCGGGCGCGCGGATCGTCAGCGCCCGGACTGCGCTCGGCGGATCCGCCACGGTCGTCGTGGCCAGCCGACTCCACGAGCTGGTCTTCACGAGCCGCGGGATGCCGCGGCAGCCCAGCTCGAAGGTCTACCAGCTGTGGCTGTTGCGATCGAACGGCAGCGCCATCTCGGCCGGCCTGCTGTCCATCGCGCCGGGCGGCACCACCGTCCCGGTGCTGGCGTCGGGCTTGGAGCCAGGCGACCGGGTCGGCGTGACTGTTGAGCCCGCGGGCGGCACGGCCAGGCCGACAACTACCCCTATCGTCGTTCTATCCGTGGCTCCCTGACCGCGGACAAGCGCTTAGCCAGTGACCTCGAAGCCATGAGTAGCCGCCGCCCTCGGACGCGGTGCCTGTGCGACGCTCGCCGAGCCAGCGGCTTCTGGCACGCGGGCCGGTGCATGGCAGTCACATGGACGCGGTGCCTGCTGCCTGAGCCCGGCCACCATGGTCGCCAGGATGGCCTCGAAGATGTCGTCATCCTGAACTTCGGGCAGCAAGGTCCGCACCTGCCAGATGCCGGGGTACTCGTCACGGCTGACTGACAGGTAGACCTGCCTCCAGGCGGCCCGGTCCCGCTGCTGCTGCCGCGTGTCCAGCGCGAGGAACGCCGCCTCGCTGCCGGCCCAGTACAGCGAGAAATCGCCGACAGCCCGGTACATCAGCGCTGCCTGCGCCCCTTCGAATCCGGCTTTGAGAATCGCCTCGATGATGATGTTGACCGCGCGGACCTCTGCCGGCCCCTGCGTCGTGCGGTAGGCAGACATCGCGGCCGCAGCCGGATGCGCCAGGTAGGTGAGCCGCAGTCCCCTGGCCATCTCGGTCAGCGTGTCGACCCAGCACTCCCGCGACTCGATCCCGGTCATCCCCTCATCGATCAGCCGGTCGGCGATCGCGAGCACGAGATCGTCTTTGCTCGCGAAATGCCGGTACACCGCGGTCTGGTCGGCGCCGAGTGCACGCCCGAGTTTTGGCAGGCTGAACCCGTCGACGCCGCCCTCGTCCAGCAACCGCAGGCTCTCGCTGACGATCAGCTCCTTGGTGAGGCTGCCACGCCGCAGGCCCCGCTTCGGCGGCCGCTCTTCGGCGCCCACTGCTGGCACAGCGGTCACTCCTGCCTCCCTCTGGCCGGCAACTGGCAAGGCCTTCCGGCAGTCAGCGGAAGCCTAACATCGGCGGAGTTAGTCAAAGGCATTGACATTGGCTTTGTCAACTGCTTGAGTACCGGGCAACTCACCGCAGAAAGGGAGGCCCAGGTGCACGCCGATGCGGAGCTCCTTTTCTGTCATGGCACGGTCTTCGATGGCCACCGGTTCCTCCCGTCCGGCAGTGCCGTCCGCGTCCGGTCCGGCCGCATCGTCGGCGTCGAGGGACCGGAGGCCAAGGCAGGCTCCGCGACCGTGGTGGACCTGGCCGGCGGCACGCTGGTGCCGGGCTTCATCGACGCGCACATGCACCCGGTGTTCGCAGGCGACCAGCTGCGCCGGTGCGACCTGTCCGGAGCCGTGACGCTGACCGCCTACCTCGGGATCATCCGCGACTACGTCGGCCGCAACCCCGGCGACGGCTGGGTCACTGGCGGCGGCTGGTCGATGGAGGCGTTCCCAGGCGGCGTGCCGACTGCCGGCCCGCTTGACGAGATCGCCCCGGACCGGCCCGTATACCTGCCGAACCGCGACGGGCACGGCGCCTGGGTCAATTCACGCGCACTGCAACTGGCCGGCATCACCCGCGACACCCTCGACCCGGCCGACGGCCGGATCGAGCGCGACGCTGACGGCAACCCGGTCGGGATGCTGCAGGAGGGCGCCGCGAATCTCGTCTCCCGGCTGCTGCCCGAGCTCACCGAGGACGACCGAGACAGCGCACTGGACCTCGCGCAGGATTACCTGCTCTCGCTCGGCATCACCGGCTGGCAGGACGCGATCGTCGGCCGGTCACACAAGTCGGGCGATCCGGTCCCGGCTTACCTCCGGGCCGCCGACCGCGGCAGGCTGCGCGCCAGCGTCGTCGGCGCGCTGTGGTGGGACCGGCACCGCGGCATGGATCAGCTCGCCGAGCTGATCGAGCAGCGTGACCTCGCGCCGACCGGCCGGTTCCGCGCGACCAGCGTCAAGATGATGCTGGACGGCGTCGCCGAGAACCACACTGCCGCCATGCTCGAGCCCTACCAGGACGGGCACGGCTGCGACACCGACGTCAGCGGTCTGGACTTCATCGACCCGGCCGAGTTGCCGCGATTCGTCACCGCGCTGGACCGCGCGGGTTTCCAGGTGCACTTCCACGCCCTCGGTGACCGCGCAGTACGCCATGCCCTCGACGCGGTCGCCGCCGCTCGCACCGCCAACGGCGACGGCCAGCGGCACCACCTCGCCCACCTCCAGGTCGTGCATCCCGACGATGTCGGCCGGTTCGCCCAGCTCGGCGCCACCGCCAACATCCAGGCCCTGTGGGCGGCGCACGAGCCGCAGATGGACGAGCTGACCATCCCGTTCCTCGGTGAGCGCCGATCCGGCTGGCAGTACCCGTTCCGCTCGCTGCACGACGCGGGCGCAGCGCTCTGCGGTGGCAGCGACTGGCCGGTCAGCAGCCCGAACCCGCTGTGGGCCGCGCACGTGGCCGTCAACCGCGTCGTCCCGGACGGTCACGGGCGCGGCAATAGCGACCCGTTCCTGCCTGGGCAGCAACTCGAACTGACCACGTTCCTCTCTGCTTATACCTCCGGAAGTGCCCGGATCAATGGTCTGGAGTCCACGGTCGGTGCGGTGCGCGCCGGCCTGGACGCCGACTTTGCCGTGGTCGATGCCGACCTCGCCCGTATCGACAGCCATGAGATCGGCCAGGCCGCCGTCCAGCAGACATGGATCCGCGGCGAGCTGGCCTGGCAGAAATGACAGCCTGCCTGACCCGACCCGCGACGCCGGCCGCAGCGCCGAGTAAGCACAGCTTCTCAGGAGGACAGCAATGAACCCGAGATGGCGGACATCAGCGACAGCGGCCGTACTGGCCGCCTGCGCGCTACTCGCAGCTGGATGCGGCCGGTCCGCCGGCAGCGCAGCCACCAGCGCCGGCCAGATCTCGCCGACCAAGGGCCTGGTGACGTCGACCGCAGCTGGGACGAAGGCCATGTCGTCGGTGACCTGGGCCGTATACCGGCCGGTCAACTCGCTGGACCCGATCTTCGCCTTCGATTACCCGGAAAACACGGCGATCTCGCTGATGTGCGAGTCGCTGCTGCTGCAGGAACCGAGCGGGTCGATCCAGCCGGGTCTTGCCACCGTCTCCACTCCGACCCCGACCAGTATGGTCTTCACGCTGCGGCCTGGCGTCACGTTCTGGGATGGCCACGCGGTGACCCCGGCCGACGTGGTCTACAGCCTGCAGCGGCAGATGAACCCGGCGTTCGGCGGCTTCTACGGTCAGGTCTTCGACCGGGTGAAATCAATCACCGCGACCGGTACCAATCAGGTCACCATCTCGCTCAAGCAGCCCGACTACTGGCTGGAGGGTGAGCTGTCCTCGATGCCCGGCATCATCGTGGAAAAGAGCTACGCGCAACAGCAGGGCAAGAACTACGGCACCCCGGGCGGCGGCATCATGTGCACTGGGCCGTACGAGCTGAAGTCCTGGACCGCGGGCGCCGGCGTCACCGCAGTTGTGAACCCGCACTACTGGAACACCTCGGTCAAGCCACTGGTCAAGCAGATCGTCATCAAGGGCGTGCCCAGCGCAGCCTCGTTCACCTCCGGCATGCTGACCGGCGCGATTCAGGGCTCGTACTACTTCGGCCTGTCCAACCTGAAGCAGCTGGAAAGCAGCAGCAGCGTCAAGGTCTACCAGGGCCCGGGCGAGATGACCGACGCGTTCATCGTGTCCGCGACGAGCGGGCCGCTCGCTAACGTGAAGGTGCGCCAGGCGCTTTCGCTGGCGCTGGACCGGCAGGCGATCATCAGCAACGTCTATGACGGCGCCGCGCTGATGCCGCGCTGGCTGGCGAACCCCGGCACCTTCGGCTACGGCAAGTCGGCCTTCGACGCCGCCTACGACAGCTCGCCGATCCTCAGTCAGGACCTGACCGCGGCGAAGAAGCTGGCCAAGGAAGCAGGCGTGGCCGGCCAGACGATCACTATTGGCACGTCCAGCGAGATCGCCAGCATCTCCGCCGAGACCGGCGCCTACCAGCAGGCCGCCGAGGCGATCGGGCTGAAGGTCGTACTCAAGTCCGTCTCAGCCGCCGACTTCATCAACTTCTTCACCAGCGCGCAGGCGCGCCAGGGCGTCGACGGCTTCCTCACCGTGAACTACGGCGACTACGCCGACCCGGCCGCGCTGCTGGCGACGGTCGCGCTGCCTGGCGGCGACCAGAACTACGACAAGTTCAGCAACCCGCAGATGACCACTCTGCTCAACCAGGCGCGCAGCACCGCCAACCCGGATCAGCGCGCCCAGCTCGTGGCCAAGGCCGAGGAACTAGCCGGAAAGCTGCTGCCGTGGATCCCGAATGTGCAGCCGACCAACGTACTGATGCTCAGCAGCAACATCACCGGCGCGACCGCGTCGTTCTCCTACATGTTCGCGCCCTGGGCCGATGACCTGGGCGGGAAGGGCTAGCCGGTGCGCTGGCGATTCCTGGTCCGCAGGCTGGCCATGCTGGTGGCCAGCCTGCTGATCGCGAGCTTCGTGATCTTCGGCGCGCTGTACCTGGCGCCAGGGAACCCGATCACGGCGCTGTCCGGCGGTCGGGCATTGCCGCCGGCCAGCCTGCACGTGCTGGAGCTGCGTTACCACCTCAACCAGCCGTTTCTTGCCCAGTACTGGTACTGGCTGGACAACGCGCTGCACGGCAACCTCGGGATCTCGATCACGTTGCAGCAGAACGTCTCCGCGGTGATCGCCGCCCGGATGTGGACGACTGGCGGCCTGGTACTGTACGCGGCCCTGATCATCCTGGTAGTCGGGATCGGCAGCGGGGTGATCGCCGCGCTGCGGCCCGGCTGGGCCGACACGAGCGTGCTGGTCTCGACGGCGATCACCGCGGCCGTCCCGTCGTTCGTGGCCGCGATCGTGCTGATCCTGCTGTTCTCGGTGAAGCTCGGCTGGTTTCCCGCGCTGGGCAACGGGACGGACCTGTGGTCCAACGTGCGGCACTTCACCCTGCCCGCCATCGCGCTGGCCGTCTCCTCCCTCGCGATCGTGGCCCGGGTGACCAGGGCCGCAGTGCGCGAGGAAGCCGACCGCGAGCACGTGCAGACAGCGATCAGCCGGGGCATCCCACCACGCCAGCTGATTCGCCGCCACGTGCTGCGCAACGCAGCCATCCCGATCGCGACGGTGTCCGGCATCACGATCGCCTCGCTGATCGCGGTGGCCGCGGTCGTGGAGACGGCCTTCAGCATGAACGGCCTCGGCGCTTACCTCGTGCAGTCAGCCGAGTCGAAGGACCTGGCCGTTGTACAGGGCATCTCACTGGTCCTGGTCACGGCGTTCGTCCTGATCAACGCCCTGGTCGACGTGCTCTACGCGGCGCTGGATCCGCGCGTCGCGCTCGGAAGCCGGGCCCAATGAGGGGGGCACTGTGAGCGCCGTGATCGGCGTCAGCACCCGGCCGGCCCGGCCGCCTGCCCGCAGCGGAGCGCTGGGCCTGCTGCGCTCCACCGGGGCCGCCGGGATCGCGTCGGCCGTCGTCATCACGGTTGCCACCGTGCTGGCAGCATTCGGGCCGCTACTGGCCCCGTACAACCCCGACCTGCCGAGCCTGGGCCTGGCCTGGATCGGGCCATCCGGCGGCCACCTGCTCGGCTACGACTTCGAGGGCCGGGACGTGCTGTCCCGGCTGCTGGCCGGCGCGCAGTCCTCGATGGTCGGGCCGCTGGCGGTCGTGATCGGCGCGATGGTGCTGGGCACGCTCATCGCCGTGGTCGCGGCCTGGCGGCAGGGCCTGACCGACACCGTCGCGTCCTCCGGTCTGGACATCCTGTTCGCATTCCCCGGCATCCTGCTCGCGGTGCTGGCCGCCGCCGTCTTCGGCGCCGGCCTGACGGCCGCCGCGACGGCACTGGCGATCGCCTACATGCCTTACGTGGCGCGCGTGCTGCGTGGTGCTGCATTGAGGGAACGGGGTCAGCCTTATGTCGCCGCCCTCGAAGTGCAAGGCGCGTCGGGCACCTCCATCTGCCTGCGGCACATCGTGCCGAACATGCTGCCGCTGATCGTGGCCCAGGCAACGATCCTGTTCGGCTGGGCCATGGTCGACCTCGCGGCCATCTCTTTCCTCGGGCTGGGCGTGCAGCCGCCGGCCCCGAACTGGGGCGTGATGATCTCGGAGAACCAGCCCGGTATCTTGCAGGGCTACCCGATGCCGTCGCTGGCGGCCGGCCTGTGCATCGTCGGCGTGGTCATCGCCTTCAACGTGCTCGGCGAGCGGCTCTTCGAGCGGGCTCAGGCGGCGCACCGGTGACCGGCGCGGAATCGGCCGCTGCCCCGGCCAGGCAGGAGCCCCTGCTGTCGGTCGACGGCCTGACCGTGCTGCTGCCAGTGGAAGGGCAGCAGCGGGCGGTGCTGCGGGACGTGAGCCTGCAGATCCGCCCCGGCGAAGCGGTCGGCCTGGTTGGCGAGTCGGGCTCAGGCAAGTCGATGACAGCCCGTGCGATCGACCGGCTGCTACCGAGGGGCGCGGAGGTACAAGGCCAGATCTACTTCGACGGTGCCGACGTCAGCGCGCTGTCCGGCAGCCAGTTGCGCGGCTACCGGAACAAGGTCGCGATGATCTTCCAGGATCCTCGGGCGCACGTGAACCCGGTGCGTCGCATCGGCGACTTCATGACCGAAGCGCTGCGCACCAACCTCGGCGTACCGACCGCCGACGCGCGGCGGCGGGCGGTCGACATGCTGACTCAGGTCGGCATCGAGGACCCCGAGCGCCGGCTGCGCCAGTACCCGCACGAGCTGTCGGGCGGCATGCTGCAGCGCGTCATGATCGCCGCCGCGCTGCTGACCGAGCCGGCCCTGCTGCTGGCGGACGAGCCGACCACCGCGCTGGACGTGACGACCCAGGCCGAGGTCATGGCCATACTCGACGAGCTGCGCCGCTCCTATGGCCTGGCGATGCTGTTCATTACCCATGACCTGGACCTGGCCGCGGCGATCTGCGACCGGACCGTTGTCATGTACGCGGGGCAGGTCGTCGAGATCCGCCGGTCAGAACTGCTGCACAGCGATCCGCTGCATCCCTATACCGCGGCGCTCGCGGCGGCCCGGCCGGAGATCGCGCAGAAGGCGAGCCGGCTGCGCGCCATCCCCGGCCGGCCTCTGTCGGCGTTCGAGGCGCCTGCCGGCGAGTGCGCGTTCGCGCCCCGGTGCGCGTACGCCCAGCCGACCTGCCTAACGGCGGTTCCGGAGCTGACCGAACTCGACGACGGCCTGTCGCGGTGCAGCCGGGCCGCCGAACTTCGCGGGCATCTGGAGGCTGTTCATGTCTGAGCCCGAAGCTGAGGACGGCGGCATCGCACCCGTTCTGGAGGTGGCCAGGCTGCGCAAGGAGTTCGGCAGCCTGGTCGCCGTCGACGATGTCTCGTTCGCGATCCCGTCAGGCCGGTCGCTGGCGATCGTCGGCGAGTCCGGGTCCGGCAAGACGACGATCGCGCGCATGATCGTCGGCCTGGAGCGCCCGACCGGCGGGACGATCACCGCGTGCGGCGGCGACCGGTCCAGGCCGGCCCGGTCGGCGCGCGACCGGCGGCGGCGCGGCAGCGAGATCCAGATCGTCTTCCAGGATCCCTACACCAGCCTGGATCCGCGGCAAACGGCCGAGCGAGCCATTGACGAGATCCTGCGGCTGCATCATGGCTGGCCCGCGGACCAGCGCAGGGCGCGGATCGAGGAGCTGACCGAACTCGTCGGGCTGGATTCACGGCAGGCCAGGGCATTGCCGAAGGGACTGTCCGGCGGTCAGCGGCAGCGGGTCGCGATCGCCAGGGCGCTGGCGGCGCAGCCCCGAGTCCTCATCCTGGACGAGTCCGTGGCCGCTCTCGACGTGTCCATCCAGGCGCAGGTACTGAACCTGCTCGCCGACATCCGCGACGAGACCGCTGTCTCCTACGTCCTGATCAGCCATGACCTTGCTGTGGTGCGGCAGCTCACCGACGACGCGATTGTCATGCACCGCGGGCAGCTGGTGGAGCGCGGGCTGACCGCACAGATCCTCGACGACCCGCAGCACCCCTATACGCGGCGGCTGCGCGCCAGCGTGCCGCGGCCGGGCTGGAAACCTAGCAGGCGCCAGCTGGTACCTGCCCACTCCGAAGGCGAGGTCGCATGACGGAGCTGTGCTACTTGCCGGCGTCCACGGTCCTGCGACTGTTCCGGTCACGGGAGCTGTCCCCGGTGGAACTGACCGAGGCGGTGATCGCCCGGGCCGAGGCCTTGGAGCCGGTCATCAACGCGTTCGCCGAGACGTTCTACGAGCAGGCGCTCGGCGTGGCCCGCGCAGCGGAGGCCCGGTACGCGGGCCGCGGTGAGCCGCCGCGGCCGCTGGAAGGCCTGCTGGTCGCGGTCAAGGAAGAAGCGCCGATCGCCGGCCAGCTCAACACCCTCGGCTCGCTGGCGCTGCGCGACGTCGTCGCCAGCCAGACCGCGGTCTTCGTGCAGCGCATCATCGACGCCGGCGGGATCATCCACGCCAGGACGACCACGCCCGAGTTCTCCTGCGCCCCGGTCACCTGGACCAAGCTGTGGGGCGTGACCCGCAATCCGTGGAACGCCGCCTTCTCCCCCGGCGGCTCGAGCGGCGGGTCCGGAGCATCGTTGGCCGCCGGCACTACGACGTTGGCGACCGGCTCCGACATCGGGGGCTCCATCCGCGTCCCCGCCTCGTTCTGCGGTGTCGTCGGTTTCAAGCCGCCGTATGGCAGGGTCCCGGAAGTAGAGGTATTCAACCTCGACCACTACTGCCACGAGGGCCCGATGGCCCGCACCGTGTCGGACTGCGCACTGCTGGAGAACGTCATCGCCGGGCCGGACCCCAGCGACGTCGCGTCGATCCGGCCCAAACTCGAGATCCCCGCTGACCTGGGCACAGTTGACGGGCTGCGCATCGCATTCAGCCCTGACCTCGGGTGCTACAACGTCGATGCGGACGTGGCCGCCAACACGCGCGCCGCGGCCGACCGGCTGCGCGAGGCTGGCGCGACGGTGGAGGAAGTCTCGCTGCCGTGGGAGCTGGAGATGATCGAGCGTGCCGCGCGCATCCATTTCGGGATGATCTTCGGCCCGTCGATGCGGGAGATCTACGAGCAGCACGGCGACGAGCTCACCTCCTACGCGCGGAACTTCGTCGCCGATGCCGCGGAGATCTCCAAGGACGATATGGTGACCGGGCTCGACCTGGAGGGCCGGATCTACGCGCCGCTCGGCGCGCTGCTCGACCAGTACGACGCGCTGATCTGCCCGACATTCGCGGTGCCCGCGCTGCCGGCCGAGTACGACATCGGCGATCCGCTGTCGGTCAACGGCCAGCCGTCCGCGCACTGGCTAGACGTCATGATGACGTTGCCGTTCAATATCGCGAGCCGCTGCCCGGTGCTGAGCATCCCCTCCGGACTCTCGCGCGACGGAGTGCCGACCGGGCTGTCCGTCGTCGCCAAGACGTACGACGACGTCGCCGCATTCCGGGTCGCCGCAGCTCACGAACGGCGCTGCCCGTGGCTCGACCGGCCCGAGCGCCGCCCCGCCCTGTGAGTTCCGCACAGTGAGTTCCGCACAGTTCACGCCGTGCTCTGCGAGTGGTACTTTGCGTGGCGTGACGGCCCTGCCCGATTTCGACTTCGCGGCGTTCTTCGCCGCGTTCGATGCCGAGCGTCGTCATCGAGGGTTGGGCTGGTACGAGTTCGCTGCCGAGCTATGGCAGCAATCGTCGGAGCTCAACGCGCAGCGCATGGATCATCCGCTCTGCGGCGGAGCGGTATCGAGGCTGGGAGCGCGCGGTGCGACCTCGTGTCAGTACGCGCTGTTCATGCTTCGCTGGCTCGGCCGGGCCCCGGAGGAGTTCCTCACTGGTCCGGTCGTCGACGTGGGCAACCTCCAGTTGCCCGAGCCAGGCCCCGATAGCCGGCTCCGGTGGAACCTGAACCAGCTCCACACAGCGCTCAACGAGCAGCGACACCAGCGTGGCCTTACGTGGTCGGAGCTCGCACAGGAGCTCGGTTGCACACCGAGTCGATTGACCAATCTGCGGACCGCTCGCACGGCGGACATGGGCTTGACGATGCACGTCACGCAGTGGCTCGGACGGCCCGCCGCCGAATTCATTCACGCCGCTCACTGGTGACCTAACTCATCCACCGCCTGCGGTGCTTCGACGGCGCCCCGGTCGAGCTGTTGTCACGTTCCTGAGGCGGATCCGGCGGGCGTCTTTGTCTGGAGCGCGCTGCGTGCTGGAAGGCGCTCGAGTTCGTCGGCGATGGTCGTTGCGCCGTTTTTGCGCGCGAGGGCCTCGGCCATAACGCCAGCGCAGTGCTTCAAGGACTGATCTTCGAGCGCCCCGACGATCGCGCGCCGCAGCTGCGCGGGAGAGCTCTTCTTGCTGACGCGGACGCCAGCGCCGACGAGGACGACACGGGCAGCGTTGTCGGGCTGGTCACGACTGTCGGGTACGCAGACGAGCGGAACGCCGTCGGCGAGCGCCGCGTTGACGGTCTGCCATCCCGCATGGGTGATGACAAGCGACGCATGCGGCAGGATGGTTCGATGCGGGACAAAGGACACGGCGTACGTGTTGTCGGGGATCCGCAGCTGGCTGGTGTCGAGCGCGGGCCCAACTGTCAGCAGCGCGCGGACCCTGAGCCCCGCTACCGCGTCGATGACGCGTTGCGCGAGCCTGCCCTGGTTCATATAGCTGGTACTGAAACTGATCAGAACCAGCGGATCGGTATTGTCCGCCGGCCAGGGCGATTCCCAGTCCGTCTCGAAAGGTTCGAACGCGGGTCCGACGTAGTGCACATTGGCCGGCAGTTCGGCTCTGCTTGAGAAATCGAGCTCTGGCGCGGTCATGACATAGATCGCTCGCGCGCCGAGGACCTGGTCGTTCCAGTTCTGCAGCGGCGCGAGCCCATGCTCGGCGCGAACCTCGTTCAGCACCGGCAGCCCGGCCGCCGAGAAGCGATTCATCAGGCTGTTGAGCAGTCGGTCGCGGGTGGCACCGACCGGACCCGCCAGTGGGCTCAGGCCGCTGAACAGCGGCGGTGCACCAGGCGCCGGAAGGGGGTAAGGACAGTGAACCAGTGCGACCGCCGGGATGCCTGCGTACTCGGCAGCAACCGCCGCGCCGACGAAGAGCCAGTCGAACACCAGCACATCGGCGTTCCAGTCGTCGAGCAGTCCGATGATCTCGCGGGTCGCATCGGGCACTGGCGCGATCACAGCGTCACGCATTCGCTTCGCTCCGCCGAGAGTCGTGCGCGCCTCCCAGTCGCGGATCGAATCGGTCTCCCGGCGGGTGATGTCAAGGTCGGGGAGCGCCTGCGTGAAGGCGACGAACTCCGCCCCGGTCTCCTCGATCCGCTCGCGCGCGGCGCGATGGGCCAGTACCCGCACCTGGTGACCCCGGCCGACGAGCTCACGCGTGAGCGCCAGCTGCGGCGGAGCGTTGCCGCTGAACGCCAGCAGCGTCTGGAAGACTTTCATGTATTCATCTTGGCTATACTAAGATGAATATGTCAACTGCCTCGAGTTCCAAACGCCGTTACCGGATGTCCGCCCGTGCCGAGGCCGCCGCCGCGACCGGCGAGCGGCTGCTTGAGGCCGCCTGGAAGCACTTCGGCACCCAGGCCTACGAGGAGGTCCGCCTGCGCGAGATCGCGGCCGACGCGGGCGTCACCGAGCAGACACTCCTCGCCCGGTTTCACTCCAAGGACGCCCTCCTTGCCGCCGCATACCGGTGGTGGGGCAGAAGGGAGATCTCGCGCCGCGACGCGGCACCCGTTGGCCGCTTCCCCGAGGCCGTAACGAACGTGTTCGACCACTACGAGGCACACGGAACCGCGATCCTGCGCATGCTCTCGCAAGAGGACCGCATCCCCGCGGTCCGGGAAATGACCGACAGGGGAAGGGACTATCACCGCGATTGGGCCAGCCGTGTCTTTGAGCCGGTCCTGTCCGGCTTGCCGCCCGCTTCCAGGGAGCGGCGGCTTGCCGCCATCGTCATCGCCACTGACGTGCTCGTGTGGAAGCTCCTGCGTCGCGACATGCAGTTCGACCGCTCGCAGTCGGAACGGATTGTCCTGGAGATGATCGAGGCCTACGCCAGGCAGCCCAACTGATGCAGGCCAGCTCCTTCCGCCCACGCGAGTCACGCCGCCCGACGCGTGCCACTCCGCCTGCTAATGACCGGGCGCCCCGAACAGCACTGGCGCTTGGGCGTTGGCGACCGCGTGCCCGACGTGACGAGACGTCACCAAGGCGTGAGGACGCCGTTATCGAGGATGGTGACTGCGGCGCTGCATGCCTGCATTGCCGCGCTGATCGCGTCGGCCACGTCGGCGTCCGACGGGCCGGCTGTGTCGGTATCGGGATACTCGAAGTTGTTGCGCGCGCGCCGGATCCGACCGAACGATCGGACTATTCGCACGGAGGCGCCAAACTGCGCTGTGACGGCATCCTGGACCGCAATGTGACCGCCGCGGCTAGTGGCTCGCAGGCCCTGCGCCGCGAGCAGGCTCGCGGCGCTCTTGCGGAATGCGTCGTAGGCAAGCTGATAGGCGCCAGCCAGATCACCACTAGCTGCAACAGCCGTCGCGCTCTGGACGTGCCTGCCAGCATCTGCCAGCAGGCGCCTGGCAACGGCCTCGTCGACGGTAACCTGCCCAAGCTCGCCGCTTTCGAGCAGCTGACGGATCTTGTCGCGCCCAGGCTCCCAGGTCACCGGCCACTCGCCTGGCCAAAGACCGGCACAAGCGGCCGGCGCCGTATCTCGACATGAAACCCGTCAGTCCCGTGCTCCCACCACTGCGCCGACCGGACGGTCACGTTGACCTCGCGGGCTAGCCGCTCGCCTGCCCGCTGAGCGGCATCATCGAGCGTGTCACGATCAGGCTCACCGATGACAAGCACGTCAACATCCGCGGGCGGGCGTCCGCCCTCCCCCATATAACGAGCCGCCCAGGACCCGAACACGTAAGCGTCCTGAATGTCATCCAGACCCGAGAGTTCCTCGGCCACCACCTGGCGCGGCCCGAACGAGCGCAGCAACAGCTCAGTCAGCGGGTCCGTCAGAGGTGATGGCGCCGCGGTGACGAGCCTGGTATTGCCCAACCGTCGTGAGGCGACCACCCCTGCCTGCTCGGCTTTGCTCACCTCCCGCTGCGCAGATGACACCGAGGCGCCGACTCGATTGGCCAGCTCGGTTAGCGTCCACTCCCGCCCCGGGCTCAGCAAGACCAAGGTCAGCAGCTCAGCCTGCAATCGAGACCGCAGCAGCGGCAGCAGTGGCGGAGCAGGTGATTGCATAACATGCAACATACATCGCGTGATACGGAAATTCAAAGCCGGACGTGGTCGTCCTGCAGCGCATGCATCCGGTGACGACCGCGAGCCAAGTATCCGCAGGCGACTGGGCTGTGCACCACCAGCCGTCCGGCCAACCTGGGCTGGGCCGGCCCGCTCTTATCCCTGCGAGAGCTGGATGCGGTTGCCGCTCGGGTCGTCGATCACCGAACACCGCGGCTTCCAGCTGTAGTCGGTGGGCGGGCTGATTTCGGTGGCGCCCAGAGCGAGGGCTGTCGCGTGCCGCGCGTCGACGTCGTCCACGACGAGGCCAAACGACGACGGCGTGCCTCCGTCCAGCCAGTTCTCCACGGTAAGCAGGAAAAAGGAGTCGGTGTTGTAGGCGCCCAGCGCGAACGACGAGACGTCGGGGTTGAACTCGAGCCCGAACGCCTCGGTGTAGAAGCGCACCGATTCGTCGTGGTCCCGGGTAGAGACCATGACCTGGACGACGCGACACGCACGCCGCGGCGGCAGCGGAACGCCCTTCTCGACATAGGTCTCGGAGGTAGCCAGCATCTTCTCCAGCGCGTGTGCCCGCTCGGCCAGCCGCCGCTGGTGCCGGTGGAGGATCCCCTGGACCTGCTCCGGACCGTCTGCCTGCAGCACGGCCCGTACCTCGTCGACCGGAAGGTCCACGCCGCGAAGCTGGCAGATCAGCCGGGCGTCACGGAGCTGGGCCCCGTCGTATCGGCGGTACGACGTCCGCGGGTCAACCGAGGCCGGCTTGAGAACGCCGACCTCGTCGTAGTGCCGCAGCGCGTCAACTGACAGTCCCGACGCCGTCGCGAACTTGCCGATCTCCATGAGGTCGTTCATGACACCATCGTCGACCCTCGGGCTACCCAAGACTCAATGCCTCGCGAACTGATTTTGTTGCGGGCCATGCCCAGAATCCTGGTCTCGGGCTATTTGATTCGAGCCTGGCGCATACAGACGCGCGGCTGGCTGCGAGCGCAGCCGAGGCCTGAGCAGCGATCTTGCAAGGCCGCGCACGGGTGCCCCCGCAGGCCGAGCTGAATGTACAGTGCCAGCCATGAGCGACGTTTCTGGACAACAGGCAGGCATTGACCTGCTGTATGGCCGGGACGGACTCCGGATACATCTGCCCGCTGACCGGACGTCGGTGGTGGCGCCCGCCTATCCGCCGGCCGCAGCCGACGAGGCCGCCGCCCTCCAGGACGCGCTCCGCCACCCGGTGGCCGGACCTGCGCTTCGGGAGGTCGTGCGACCCGGTCAGCGCATTGCCGTCTCCATCTGCGATGTCACCAGGCCGCAGCCCCGGCAGGCGATGATCACTGCGCTGTTGGACGAGCTCTCCGGCATCGTCACCCGAGACGACCTGGCCTTGCTTGTGGCGACCGGAACGCACCGGGCGTGCACGGACGACGAGCTGCGTGACATGCTCGGCGCCGATCTAGCCGCGACGATGCGGATCATCAATCACGACGCGCGCGACCAGGCATCGCTCACCTGGTGCGGCCGCCTCGGCGAGGACGTACCCGTCTGGCTGAACCGGCACTGGGTCGAAGCCGACGTTCGCATCACCACCGGATTCGTGGAGCCGCACTTCTTCGCTGGGTACAGCGGCGGGCCGAAGCTGGTGGCGCCCGGCCTGGCTGGCCTGGAGACAGTACTAACCCTGCATGACGCCGCGCGCATCGGCAGCGAACTCGCCACCTGGGGAGTCTGCGAGGGTAACCCAGTACACGACGACGTGCGCGCGATTGCGGTCGCTACCGGCGTCGACTTCGCCTTCGACGTAGTGCTCAACCGCGATCAGCGCATCGTCGCGGCATTCGGCGGCGAGATTCTCGCCATGCATGCCGCCGCGCGGGCGGCTGTCCGGCAGGTGTCGATGCGCCCGGTTCCCCAGCAGTTCGATGTCGTCGTGACGACCAACTCCGGCTATCCACTCGATCAGAATCTCTATCAGGCGGTGAAGGGCATGTCGGCGGCGGCAACGATCGTCCGGCCTGGAGGGCTCATCATCTGCGCAGCGGAATGCGCCGACGGATTCCCTGACCACGGCTCGTTCCGCGAGGTGCTCGCGTCGCAGTCCTCGCCCGAGCAGTTGCTAGCCGCGATCGCAGCGCGGCCGCAGACGGTGCCCGACCAGTGGCAGGTGCAGGTGCTGGCACGGGTGCTCTGCCGGGCTCGGGTCGGCGTCCATTCCGCCACGCTCTCCGATGCCGACCTGCGCAGCGCCCACTTGTTCAGCGTTCCTGATATCGCGAAGGCGGCAGAGCAGGAACTGGCGGCGGTCGGCCCGGACGCGCGGATCTGCGTGCTCCCTGACGGTCCGCAGACCATTCCGTTCGTCAGTGCCCACGGGCCTGGCCGCGATGAGTAACCCTTGCACGGCGAAACACCTGCCGATGCGAACTTTGTCTCGCGCGCGCTGGTGACGGGATAACTCGGCGCGCAACAGCGCGGCCGCGGGGGTGCGGCCGGCTAGCCGGCCCGGTAGCAGGGCCACCAGGTTGGCGATGACCAGCGCGCCTATCACGATGAGGACGACGGTCAGCACCGGGACCGTCGGCTCGGGCACCACGCTGATCTGCCGCGCGAACAGGTCCCATAGCGCTCGGCCGAGCGCGATGCCGAGCGGAACGCCCAAAATGGCGCCGGCAGTGATCGCGGTAGTGGACTGCCAGGCCACGGTGGCGGACAACTGGCGCCGGGTGAATCCCAGGGTCTTGAGCAGCGCCAGGTCCCTGCGGCGGCGGCGGACCGATGACATCAGGGTCAGCAGCAGCGAGCTGAGCGCGCCGAGCACGAGGGCGCCGGCGAGGATCGCAGGCGCTGTACCCATCGACTGGAAATCGGCGATTTCCGCCGGGCGCTGCACGGGCAGCACTACGCCGCCTACGTCGGCCGGGACGATGGTCTGGAGTACCTTCTGCTGCGCAGCGAGGTTGGCGCCGGGGACCAGGGTGACCAGGATGTTGTTCGGCTGGTTGCCGTTGGTGCCGGGGATGTCCTGGTAGGGCAGCACCGCGCCGGTGCCCATCTCGGTATGCAGGGTGGCGGCGACGCCCATCGAGGGCAGGGTTGCGGTGCCGACGATCCGCAGCTGGAACGGGTGCGGGCCGCCGTCGGTCACCGTGACCAAGTCCCCCACACGCTTATGCAGCTGTGCAAGGGTCGTCGCGCCGAGCACCACCTGGCCCTGCCCCTGCAGACCGTGCCCAGACAGCAGCGGGGGCGCCACCGGCGCCTTCGTGTCCGTGCCGAGAACGGGGACGGTCAGGTCGTCGATCTGCGCAGTGCCGAACCAGACACCCGTCCACGCGGCGACCTGCGGGTCGTGGTCGAGGACGGCCGTCGTCTGGTTGTGGTTGACGTAGATGACCCCTGAGCTCAGCGCGTAAGTCCAGTTCCAGCCGTACAGCGACGGATGGGACACGAGCGTGGTCAGGCTCGCGCCGAAGGTGACCGTGGCCACCAGGACCACGGTAGCTAGCACAGTGCCAAGAATCGCCGACCTGACCGGAGCCCTGTCGCGGTCCGCATGGGGGTCGAGCGCCAGCCGGACGCCCTCGGCGACCGGCGGAGGCAGCCCGGCCGCCCAGGCGGCACGCACCACGGCCGAGCCGGTGGCACGGGACGGCACGCCGCTGGCGAGGGCGCGGCGCGGCGCCTGCCGGTACGCGATCACCGTCGCGGCCGCGACCAGCAGGCAGACAAACAAAGCGAAGCCGGCGCCCAAGATGGTCCAGTCGAACGCAACGCCCGGGTACGGATAGACGGCGCGAATCGAGCCGAGCGGAGCAAAAGGCGACAGGCCGACGGCGACCGCGACGGCCAGCAGCGCGCCGACCACGATGGCGCCCAGCACGCCGGGCAGCCCGTCGCCGGTCGTCACGACCGGGCTCGCGCCGAGCGCGCGCAGCGTGCCGAGGTCGCCGGCGCCATGGCGCAGCTGCCTGCCGATGACCTGGCCCGCGATGAGCAGCGCGGCCACCGCAGCGATCCCGCCGAAGACCGCGAGCGCGATGGAGGTCGGCTCTATGGCCCGCTCCGCCTTGGCCACGGTGAGCGAAGTGATGTAGAACTCGATGGGAAAACCCTTCGGCAGCACCTGCTGAATGCTGGCCTCGGCGGCGGCCACGCTGGTTCCGGGGTCGAGCTGCACGGAGGTTTCGGTGAAGTTGGCGCAGCACTTGGCGAGCAGTTGCGTCAGCGCGGGAGTGAACAACGCACCGCCGTCGCGCTGGACGTCGGCGTCGTCCTGGGTCTCTTCCGAGCTGTAGACCACCTTGCCGACGACCTTCATGGCGATGGTCAGGTGTGGCTTGACCGGCAGCGTGCCGAAGCCCGGCCCCGCCACCTGGGCGTTCGTGAAGAAGCCAAGAGGTGCGACCGAGCCGACGTGGACCGGCCCGGTGGTCCCTTTGGCGTCGATCACCGCCTCGTCGGTCTTGCCGGGGTCAGCCATCCGGCCCTGGACTACGGTCACCCGGTCGGTAGTGAAGTACTCGCCGTCCAAGCTCCCGTACAGACCCTGACTGCCCGCCTCTTCCTGCTGGTGCTGTCCCGATCCGAGCACCGCCACGTTCAGCCCTTCGTAGCTGGTGACATGCCGGACGCCGGGCAAGGCAGCGACCTTGGCGATGATGGCCGGGTCGTAGCCCTTGCTCCCGGCCACCCCGTACAGGCCGGTCAGCACTGTCAGGTCGGATGGCTTGGTTCTGGCCAGGTAGGCGGGGAACGCGGCCTGAGTGCGCCGGGCGGCGAGGACCGCGCCCATCGCGAGGCCGCCGAGCAGGCCGAGCAGCAGCACGAGCGCGAGGTATCCGGCCCAGCGCTCATGCCACGTGCACCGGAACCTGTACCACGCGACCCGGAAAGTGTCCGCACCTCGCATGGTCGCAGTATCTCGTTTCCGCGCGGGATACTGGAGGGAGCCAGCACCCCGCCATTGGTGTGCCAGCACCCCGCAGGACGTCAGTATGCCAGCACCCCGCAGGCCAGGGGTGTGAGTGGCGAGTTCCTCGAGCGTGCCGATGACGCCCTGTCCGGAGGTCGGCCGGAACTCTTCCCGGACGATTCCCTCCTCGCGCAGCGGGGCGGAGTAATCGAAAGCCAGTTCCTGGGCCGGTGAGATGGAGGCGAGCAGATCGCGACGGCGCGGCTACAGCGCTTGCGAAGTGAGGGCTCTGGTGAGGCGCTGTAAACTGCCAAAGAGCGGGATCCGCCTGAGTAATGGTCGCCCGGTGAAGGCTGGCGGTGACACCAGGCCCGCGCTTGTCTCACACGCCGTCCGGCCGGACGACCTCAAGCCGCTACGCGACAAAGGGGTGACGCGTGCGAATCTGCCACGACCCGGTATCGATGCGGATGCAGCAGACAGCCGGCCGTGTTCTGCTCACGGGGGCGAACGGCTATATCGGCGGTCGGCTGCTGCGGAAGCTCGAGGAGTCGGGGCGACTGGTGCGCTGCATGGTGCGGAGACCCGAGGCACTGTCGGGACGGACGGCTGAGCAAACGGAGATCGTTCGCGGAGACGTCCTTGATCCCGACTCTTTGCACGAGCCGCTGGCGGGTGTCACGGCCGCCTACTACCTTGTTCATTCGATGGGCGCGTCTGGGCCGTTCGCGGACGCCGATCGTCGCGGGGCGGAAGACTTCGCAGCCGCCGCACGCAAGATGGGCGTGGGCAGGATCGTCTACCTGGGTGGCCTGGGCGCGGAGGACGATGTATCCACTCACCTCGAGAGCCGTCATGAGGTCGGGCGGATCCTGCGCGAGTCGGGCGTCCCGACGATCGAGTTTCGCGCGTCCGTCGTCATCGGCTCTGGAAGCGTCTCCTTCGAGATCGTGCGCTCGGTCGTTGACCGGTCGCCTGTCCTGCTGATTCCGCGCTGGGTTGTCTCGCGCACGCAGCCGATCGCAATCGAGGACGTCATTGCGTACCTGCTGGCCGCTCTTGACCTCGAGCTCGAGGGGAGCCGGCTCTTCGAGATCGGGGGTCCCGACCGCGTCGCCTACGCCGACCTCATGCGGGAGTACGCGCGGCAGGCTGGCCTCCGGCGCGCTGTGATTCGCGTCCCTCTCGCGACACCGCGCGTCTCAGGGCTCTGGTTGAGCATGGTGACGCCCGTGTATGCGAGCATCGGCCGAGAACTCATCGAGAGCCTGCGTAACGACACACTCGTTCGCGACGGATCGGCCCGCGAGGTGTTTCCCCTCCGCCCGCGAGGTTTCCGTCAGGCCATCGAGCGCGCGCTCGCGAACGAGGATCGTGAGTTCGCCGAGACCCGGTGGTCGGATGCGCTGTCGGCATACCAAGGGCGAAACTGGGGCGGTGTGACGCTCGGCCAGCGGGCCGTCGCGTCCCGAAGGATGAGAGTCGCTGCGTCGCCGAAGCAGACGTTCGCGCCGATTCAGCGGATCGGCGGCACGACGGGCTGGTACTACGCAAACGGCTTCTGGCGGCTGCGCGGCCTCATGGACAAGGTCGTCGGCGGCGTCGGTCTTCGCCGCGGGCGCCGGGACCCCATTCGGCTGGCGGTGCGAGACACGGTCGACTTCTGGCGGGTCGAGGCCTTCGAGCAGGATCGGCTCCTGCGGCTCGGAGCAGAGATGAAGGCCCCAGGGCGCATCTGGCTGCAGTTCGAGGTCGATGGCGACCAAGCCGGAGCGACACTATGCCAGACAGCGATCTTCGATCCCCATGGCCTCGCCGGACTCGCGTACTGGTACGCGCTCTACCCGGTTCACCACCTGATCTTCGAGGGCATGCTGCGAAGGATCGGACAGGCTGCGATCGCGGGCGCGTGGCTGGGCGACGGCGAACGGAGTGATGACGCCCGCGGCTACGATCATTGGGTGCGGAAATGCCCGGGACTGGCAACACTGGCCAGCTGGAAGGGAAGAGCGCAAGTGACACCGGGGGCTATCCCGGCACTGCTGGGGCATGGTGCCAGGGCGGTGGCGGCCGGGCGCGTGGTACTCGGCCTGACTGCACTGGCCTGGCCCTCGGTACCGGCCCGTCCATGGGTTGGCGCAGCGGCGGATGATCTGGCCGCACGAGTATTCGGGCGCGCTCTGGGAGCGCGTGATGTCGCTCTGGGGCTCGGAGCGCTGACGGCGCTGCAGCGCCCAGCTGCCGAGCGGGGACCAGCCTGCGCATGGGTCGCAGCGGGCGCCCTATCCGACGCACTGGACGTGGCAGCCAGCCTGTCGTCGTGGCGGGAGCTACCGCGGAGAGGCCGGTGGCTGGTCATTGCGGCTGCCAGCAGCGCGGCCCTGACCGGCGCCGCCGGTGCCCTGGCAGTGCGGCCGGGCCGGAACGGCGCGTCGTCCTGAGGTCCTCTTTCGCCGGTTAACCTGGCCGGCTCACCTACCCCCGGCCTGCTGCCTGTGAGCGATTCTCTGAACTCCACGACGGTCGATGAAGACCCGCCCCGTGCCTTCACCTGCGCTAGGTGCCGTCACCTGCGCCGCGTGCGCTCGGCCACGCGCGGCTGCTGGTGAGCCGACGGTCCCCGACATCACGCACGGGTTTTCGAGGTGCTGGTCAGGCTGCCCGGTGCGGCCGACGGTGGCCAGGATCGCTACGGTCAGCAGGACTCCAAGGGCGGCGGTTGCCACGTCCGGGATCGTGTACGGGTTATGGAAGCCGGACGCGGACGCTTGCGGCGCCGACGCGACGCCGATGAGTAGCGCTGGCCAGGCCGCCCAGCGCCGGCCGGCCCGGTACGCCCGCGCTGCAGTCACGCTGACTGCGGCCGCGCTCATCCCGGCCGCGACCAGCCCGACGGCCGGGGCAACATGCCGGAATGTCATCAGAACCAGGCTGCAGCGGGCGAGATCCAGGGCGGCGGCGGCGATCAGCATGGCGGCAATCAGCTGCAGAGCAGTCGGACGGCCCGCGGGCGCCCGAGACGCCGTTCCGGGCGCCCCAGCAGCAGCCGGGACGTCTCTGCGTGCAGGGCCGGGCATCAGCAGGCGATCGCGTCGTTCTCGTGCAGCTGCTGGCGCAGCGCCTGCAGCGCGTAGTGCATGCGTGATCTGGCCGTGCCGTGCGGGATGCCGAGTTCCCTGGCGACCGCCGCCAGGCTGCCACCGTTGTAGAAGGCCTCGATCAGCACTGCTCGGTGCGCTGGCGACAGGTGCTGTAGTGCGGCGCACACTAGCTCTCGGTCCAGTACCTGGTCCAGGGCCGAGTCGGTGCCGGCATCCTCGTCCGGCAGCGCCTGGACGAGGACGGGACGCGCCCGTGCGGCCCGGTCAGCGTCGATAAGCAAGTTGCGCGCGACCCGGAACAGCCATGGCCGGATCGGCCGGTCGTCGGCGCCCAGCTTGGACAGGTGACGCCAGGCCCGGATGAAGGTTTCCTGCACGACGTCGTCCGCGCTCGTGCCGTCGGTGCAGAACCGCTCGACGTAGACGTG
>DATHPF010000088.1:0-1580 GCA_035484155.1 Streptosporangiaceae bacterium | reverse complement strand
ACGGCGTACTCGGCGAATGTGCCGTTGACGGAATAGCCCGAGTTCTCCTGCTTCTCACACAGCGTCTCCCACCCACTGTTGCAGTAGCGGCACTCCCCGCACGCGTAACCGAGCCACGCGATCGCGACCCGGTCGCCGATCGCGCGAGTGCTCACGCCCGCGCCGAGTTTCTCGACGTAACCGACGCCCTCGTGCCCAGGAATGAACGGGGGTACCGGCTTGACCGGCCAGTCGCCGTGCGCGGCGTGGATGTCGGTGTGGCACAGCCCGCTTGCCTCGATCCGGACCAGTACCTCACCCGCGCCGGGCGCGGGGATCGGCAGATCCTGTACCTGCAGGGGCGAATGGAAATCGGTGACAACTGCGGCTCTCATGGTGTGCTCCATTCAGAGGTGGAGAGTAAGGACGTTTTCGCCGGGTGCTCCCGGCGAGACGCAGATTGGGGGAGCGGGTGACGAAGTGAAGGTTGTCCCGGCCGGTAATGAGAACTCTTCGATGTCGCCGAGCAGGACATCGATCGCCTCGACGGGGACGATGCTGCCGGGCAGGCCTGGCGGAGCGTTTCCATGTCGTCGCTCCATCGGGGAACCAGCGACGACCAGCAAGGCAGCCGCCGGTACGGGGCTGGCAGCTGTTCCCTGTGTCTGCCACGAGCCTACACTTGAAGCGGAAAACTAGCAATATTTTTCTAGAAACAGCAATCTACTAGTTACGGGACTGGTCACCGGTGCCGCGAATGGCGACCGGGTACCCGGTCGCGGATCACGTCCGTCGAGGAGGACTGGTGCCGGTCAGAGCTGGTAACGGGGTAGCCACCTAGTGCGGTGGATGGCCTGGTCGACCTGGTCGCCGGTGAGCGCGGGCGCGACGGCACCGGCGACTGCGGCCTTCGCGACGGCGCTCGCCACAGCCGCTGCGGTGTCAGCGAGGTGGGCGCGGTCGGGCAGCAGCGTCCCGTACGGGTCGCGGCGGATTGTGGCGGCGTCACTGACGGCCGCGGCGGCGGCGGTCATCATGGCGTCGGTGACGCGGGTCGCCCGCACGGCGGTCACGGCCAGGCCGACTCCGGGGAAGATGTAGATGTTGTTGCATTGGGCGACCGGGATGCTGGCATCGCCGACCCGCATAGGCGGAAACGGCGATCCTGTGGCGACAAGAGCACGGCCTTCGGTCCAGTCGGCGAGATCCTGTGGCCGCGCCTCGCTGCGGCTGGTCGGATTGGACAGCGGCATGATGATCGGCCGCTTCACGTGCGCGGCGATGCGGCGAACGACATCTTCGGTGAAAGCGCCGGCGGCAGTGGACAGGCCGATGAGTGCGGTGGGATGCACGGCATCGATCACATCGGTGAGGGCGGCTGGCCGGCCAGGTTCCCTGCCCGGCACGGCTGCGGGCGGCTGTGCGAGGCCGCGCTGCGCAGGGTCGAGATCCGGGCGGTCTGTGGTGAGCAGGCCGTTGATGTCGACCAGGAAGATCCTGGCGCGGGCGTCCTGCTCGGACAAGCCGTCGGCCACCATTGACCGCACAACCTGCTCGCAGACTCCGATGCCAGCCGACCCGGCACCGAGCATCACGACCGT
>DATHPF010000087.1:0-10013 GCA_035484155.1 Streptosporangiaceae bacterium | reverse complement strand
ACTGGCGCCGCTGACTGTGGTGCTGGCATCCCGAAGGGCACGCAGGCCTCGTTCTCCATGGCCTACACGTCGGGTATCTCCACCCAGGAGGACGACGTCGACATCCTCAAGTCGGGCCTGGCTCAGGCCGGCATCCAGCTGACCGCCGATGGCGAGACGTTCGACACGCTGCTTGCCGACACCGTGCCCTGCACGCCCACGCAGGCGGCCTGCAAGTGGACGTTCCTGTACCTGGGCGGCTGGCTGTTCAATGGTCCTGGCTTCGAGCCCACCGGCGAGGCCCTGTACCAGACTGGCGTGCCCAGCAACTCGGGTAGCTACAGCGACCCGACGATGGACAGCCTCGTCAACGCCACGCACACCAGCAACAGCCTGAGCGCCTTCGACGCGTTCGCCAACTACACGGCGACGCAGGTGCCCGCGCTGTGGATGCCGTGGGGTACGGGGATCCAGGCCGTCAAGACTGGCCTGCACAACGTGACGCAGAACCCGCTGCTCATGTTCACCCCCGAGTACTGGACGTGCAGCGACAAGACCTGCTGACGCCAGTCCTGAGATAAACCGTAGGCCCGGCCCCGGCCGCCGCGCTGGCATCCCAGCCAGCGCGGCGGCCGGTCCGGAGACCCAGGGTGTTGCAGAAAACTCAGGGTGTTGCAGAAACCCAGGGTGTTGTAGGTAGGGAATGGTCGGCGCACTATGGAGGAAGCCCGATGCAATCTGTCGCCAGAGCCGTCGGCACCGATCCCGCGCGGGCACACGGCTGTCGGCCGTCCGCGCTGAGAATGGCCGCCATCCAGGCTGAGCTCGCCGGACAGCCGGACGGACGGGAGTAGGGGCAGTGACTGGTTACCTGATCAGGCGCGTGATCCAGACGATAATCGTCACGATTATCGTGACCATTATCACGTTTGTCTTGCTGCATCTTGTGCCCGGCGGCGAGGTGCGAGCGGTTCTCGGCATCCGGGCCAGCAAGGCTGAGATCGCCGCCGACTCGCGGCTGTGGGGCTTCGACCAGCCGCTTTATGTTCAGTACTGGAAGTGGCTGTGGCAGCTACTGCACGGCAACTTCGGCTTTGACATCAAGTACAGCGCCCCGGTGTCGACCTTGCTGTGGAACGCGTTCCCGCGGACGCTCGTGCTTGCCTTCATCGGCACTGCGGTCGGCCTGCTCATCGGCGTTCCCCTCGGCATCCTGCAGGCGGTGCGCCGGTACACGGCCGTTGACCACGTCATCACGGGCATTGGCTTCATCGGCTATGGGTCGCCCACCTTCTTCGTCGGCCTCATGCTGGTGAACTGGTTCGCGGTCGACCTGCACATCTTCCCCGCGTTCGCGCCGCAGTCGACGTCGATCATCGGGATCCTGTCCGACCCGGTCGCCCTCATCCTGCCGGTCGCGACGTACGCGTTCGTGGCGTTCGCGCTGTGGAGCCGGTTCATGCGGTCGTCGGTGCTCGATAACATCGTGCAGGACTACGTGCGGACGGCCAGGGCGAAAGGCGCCAGCGAGAAGCGCGTGCTGTGGGGCCACATCTTCCGCAACTCGCTGATCACGATCGTGACGCTGCTCGGCCTGCAGCTCCCGGTCATCATCGGCGGCTCGATCTTCATCGAGGTCGTGTTCAACTATCCGGGCATGGGGCTGCTGTTCTTCAACTCGGCGCTCAACACCGACATCCAGATGATGCTGGCGATCACTGTGCTGACCACCATCTTGACGATTCTCGGCAACCTGCTCGCCGATATTGGTTATGCCATGCTCGACCCGAGGGTGAGGTACAGCTGATGGCCATGACGCCGCATCCCGAGATCGCCGCCGATTTCGGCTCGTCGGGCACGCTGCTGGCGCCGCCAGACGTCGCGGGCGGCCCGCAGGCCGGGGAGAAGCCGCGCAGCATGTTCAAGCGCGGCTGGGAGGTCTTCGCCGAGAACCGGCTGGCGCTCGTCGGCCTCGGTTTCGTGATCTTCGTGCTGCTGTTCAGCTTCGTCGGGCCGATGATCTACAAGACCCAGCAGGTCAGTGTCACGCTGGCGGACGCGTACTGCACGCCGAGCGCGCAGCATCTGCTCGGCTGTGACAACCTGGGCTACGACGTGGTCGGCAGGCTCATGCAGGGCGGGCAGAGCTCGCTGGAGGTCGGCCTGGCCGCGGCGTTCATCTCGTGCCTGTTTGGCTCCATCTACGGTGCCGTCTCCGGATTCGCGGGCGGCCTCGTGGACGCGTTCATGATGCGCATCGTCGACGCGGTGCTGTCGATCCCGTTCATCTTCGTGCTGATCATCCTGGCCGTGCTGTTCCACCCCAGCCGGCTGGCCTTCATCGGCTTCATCGCGGCGACGTACTGGCCGCAGCCGGCCCGCCTGGTCCGGGGCGAGACGCTGTCGCTGCGGACAAGGGAATATGTCGCCGCGGTGAAGGTGGCTGGCGGCCGGAGCTCACGCGCGGTCCTGCGGCACATCATGCCCAACGCGATCGGCACGATCATCGTGCAGGCCACGTTTGCCGTGGCCGACGCGATCATCATCCTGTCCAGCCTCGGCTTCCTGGGCTTCGGTGTCCAGCTGCCGCAGACGGACTGGGGCTCGATGCTCTCGCAAGGGCTCTCATTCCTGACCCTCGGCTACTGGTGGCTCATCTACCCAGCCGGAATCATCATCATCTTGACCGTCGTGGCATTCAACTTCATTGGCGACGCGCTCCGCGACGCCTTCGAGACCCGGCTGCAGCGCCGGTAGGAAAGGTGACTAGTGGCGCCGCTACTTGACATCAGTGACCTGCGCACCGAAATCAGGCTGCGTCAGGGTGTCGTGCATGCCGTCGACGGAGTGACGCTCCAGGTCGAGCCAGGCGAGACCGTCGGCATCGTCGGCGAGTCCGGCTGCGGCAAGACGATGACGGCGTTGTCGATCATGAATCTGCTGCCGGGTGGCGGCTCGATTGTCGGCGGCAGCATCAAGCTCGATGGCCAGGAACTGAGCACGCTCTCGGAAGAGGCCATGCGCCACATCCGGGGCAATGAGATCGGCATGATCTTCCAGGATCCGCTGACCTCTCTCAACCCGACGATGACCATCGGCAAGCAGATCTCCGAAGTCGTCAGCCTGCACCGGGACGTGTCCAAAGAGCAGGCGATGGACCGCGCAGCCGAGGTCCTGGACCTGGTCGGGATCCCGCGCGTGCGGGAGCGGATCAAGGAATACCCGCACCAGTTCTCAGGTGGCATGCGGCAGCGCGTGATGATCGCGATGGCGCTGGCTTGCGAGCCGAAGCTGCTGATCGCGGACGAGCCCACCACGGCGCTGGACGTGACGATCCAGAAGCAGATCCTCGAGCTCATCGACGGCCTGCGACTGCGGCTTGGCATGTCTGTCATCCTCGTCACCCACGACCTGGGCGTGATCGCGGGTCGCGCGGACCGGGTGGCCGTGATGTATGCCGGCAAGATCGCGGAGCTCACCGACACCGAGACGCTGTATGCCCGGCCGCGGCACCCCTATACCGAGGCGCTTTTCCAGGCCTTGCCGGATAAGGCGGCGGAGGCTGGCGAGCGACTGTACTCCATTCCGGGTCTGCCGCCGGACTTGGTCAACCCGCCCAAGGGCTGCCGGTTCGCGGCCCGGTGCCGGTATGTGACCGACAGGTGCCGGGACGAGGAGCCGATGCTGACCGGCGAGGTCCCAGGGCACGAGTACCGGTGCTTCTTCCCCGTCGGGCCGTCGGAGCGCAGGCAGAACGGCAGGGTCGTCGACTACAACGAGACTGTTCTCGAAGCTGCGCTGCCAGGCCCCGGTATCGGCGCCGAGCTGCTGAAGGTCGATCACCTGGTCAAGGACTACCCGGTCACCAGGGGCGCCGTGCTGCAGCGGAAAGTCGGCTCACTCAGCGCGGTCGCGGACGTGAACTTCTCGATCCGCAGTGGCGAGACGTTCGGCCTGGTGGGCGAGTCTGGCTGCGGCAAGAGCACGATCGGCAAGCTGGTCGTGGGCCTGGAGAAGCCCACCAGCGGGGTGATCGACTTCGAGGGCAGGGACCTGGCTAAGAGCTCCGGCAAGGAGTACCGGCGGGAGCGCCGGAACATCCAGCTCATGTTCCAGGACTCTTACGCCTCCCTCGACCCCAGGATGCGGGCCGGCACGCTGCTGCGCGAGCCGCTCGTCATCCAGGGCATCGGGACTAAGCAGGAGCAGCTCGCCAGGGTCGGTGAGATGCTCGACAAGGTCGGGCTGCCCCGCTCGGCGGCCGACCGCTATCCGCACGAGTTCTCCGGCGGGCAGCGCCAGCGGCTCGGCTTCGCTCGTGCGCTGATGCTAAACCCGCAGCTCATTGTCGCGGACGAGCCCGTCTCGGCCCTGGATGTCTCCATCCAGGCACAGGTGCTCAACATGATGAAGGAGCTTCAGCGCGACCTCGGGCTGACCTACCTCTTCATCTCGCACGACCTCGGCGTCGTGCGGTACCTGTCCGAGAAGATCGGCGTGATGTACCTGGGCAAGCTCGTGGAGATCGGCCCGGCCGAGGAGGTGTACCTGCGCCCGGCGCACCCGTACACCCGAGGCCTGCTGGACTCCGCGCCAGTCGCCGATCCGGTGGCCGAGAGAGCTAAGGTCAACGAGGGCGTCACCGGCGAGCTGCCAAGCGCCATCCACCCGCCCTCAGGCTGCCGGTTCCGTACCCGTTGCCCGAAGGCCCAAGCCATCTGCGCTGATGTCGAGCCGCCGATGGCGCCGTTCGCGGGTAAGGACCACTTCGCCGCGTGCCACTTCCCGCTGGAGATCCCGGTGGGCGCACCGGTCAGCGACGACGCGCGGTCCGTGCCACTGCAGTAACTGCCGGCCAGTCTAAGGACAGCCGCGCGGGCCGCAAGCCCGCGCGGCTGTCCTGCTCTCCGGCCCCGAGCCAGAGTCAGGTCACTGGAGGCAAGGATGACAGCGAGCCCGGAGTTCACCACGCGGCCACAGCTAGCCGGGACCTACGGAATGGTCGCCTCGACGCACTGGCTTGCCTCCGCTGCGGGGATGGCCGTGCTGGAGCAGGGCGGCAACGCGTTCGACGCCGCGGTCGCCGCTGGTCTGGTGCTCCAGGTCGTCGAGCCGCACCTCAATGGTCCGGCCGGTGAGGTGCCCGTCATCGGCTTCGACGCGAGCAGTGGGCAGCCGTTCGTGCTCGATGGCCAGGGCCCGGCGCCGGGCGACGCGACGCTGGCGGCGTTCGCCGCCCTAGGCCTCGACCTCGTGCCCGGAACCGGCCTGCTCGCGGCCTGCGTGCCGGCCGCCTTCGGCACGTGGATGCTGCTCCTGGAGCGGTACGGCACGATGCCGTTGCGAGTGGTGATGGAGTACGCGATCGGGTATGCCGACCACGGCTACCCGATGCTGCCGACCGCGAGCGCCGCGATCGGGGCAGTCGCCGGCACGTTCCGCGACCACTGGCCGGGATCGGCCGAGATCTACCTGGCCGGAGGAGTCCCGGCGCCTGGTAGTCGGTTCACGAACCGGCCGCTGGCTGCCGTCTACCGGCGCATCCTGGCTGAGGCGGAGCAGGCAGGGCCGGGCCGGGAACGGCAGATCGAGGCGGCCCGGCACGCGTTCTATGAGGGCTTCGTCGCCGAGGCGATCGCCGCCTACACGGCCAGCGCCGAGGTCATGGACGTCACTGGCCGCCGCCACCGCAGCCTGCTGACCGCCGACGACCTGGCAGCCTGGCGGGCAAGCAGCGAGGCGCCCGTCACTGCTGAGTTCCGCGGTCTCACCGTCTGCAAGACCGGCCCCTGGGGACAAGGGCCGGTGTTCCTGCAGCAGTTGCTCCTGCTCGATGGACTCGGCATCGACGCGGCCGAGCCCGGCAGCGCGGCGCTGATCCACACCGTGACCGAGGCCGCCAAGCTGGCCTTCGCCGACCGCGAGGCCTGGTACGGCGATCCGCGGCAGTCGGAGGTACCGCTCGCGGCGCTGCTGTCCGCTGACTACGCGGCTGAGCGCCGCTTGCTTGTTGGCGAGACGGCGTCGGCGGAGCTGCGGCCGGGCGCGCCGGACGGCTTGGCGCCGCGGCTGCCGGACTTTGCCCAGGCGGCCTTCGCGCCGGGCCGGGCCGGCCAGCCGGGTCTTGGTGAGCCCGCGGCTGGCAGTTCGGCGCCAGAGCTTGGCCCTGGCGACACGTGCCATCTGGATGTCGCCGACCGGTTCGGGAATCTGGTCGCTGCCACGCCGAGCGGCGGCTGGCTGCAGAGCTCTCCCGTCATTCCTGGTCTCGGTTTCTGCCTGGGGACGAGGGCGCAGATGTTCACGCTGACGCCTGGCCTGGCGAGCACCCTCGCGCCGGGCCGACGGCCGCGCACCACGCTGTCTCCAGGCCTCGCGCTACGGGGGGGCGAGCCGTACCTGGCATTCGGCACACCCGGCGGGGATCAGCAGGATCAGTGGTCGCTGGCGTTCTTCCTCAACCACGTCGTGTACGGGATGAACCTGCAGGAAGCCATCGACGCGCCCGCCTTCCATACCGATCATTTCCCGTCCTCGTTCTATCCGCGCCAATCGGTGCCGAGGTCACTGGCGATCGAGTCCAGGGCGGGGACGGAGGTGGTTTCCGCGCTCCGGGCTCGCGGTCACGACGTCAGTGTCCGGCCGCCCTGGTCGCTCGGGCGCATGAGTGCGGTCGCCAGCTCCGGCGGCTTCCTGTACGCGGCCGCCAACCCGCGCGGAATGCAGGGCTACGCGGTCGGCCGGTAACCGGCGCTACTGCCCGCGGCCGAGCCAGACCGGGACGGCCAGGCCCGCGGCCACCGCGGCCAGGACGACTGCGCCGATCCTGATCAGGGTCACGACCAGCCCGGCGGGCAGGCCGGGCAAGGCAGCACTGCCGACCGACAGCGCCGTCAGCCCGAAGCCCGCGCTGAGCAGGGGCAACAGCGCGCGCAGCGTGCTGGCCCTGGCGTCCGTCTCGGCAAGATGCACGGCGAGGAGATAGCCCGTCAGGGCCAGGGCCAGCACGGCAGTGTGCCATGGCCGGGACCTGTGCAGCGCCTCCAGCACGAGCGCCGCCACGGTCATCAGCTCGGCCCAGGGGAGCATCATGACCAGACCGGTGACTTGCTGCGCGATCCGGTCGGCCGCGTTCAAGCCATCCGGGCGGCGGGTCACGGTGGCGGCAACCGCCAGCTGGGCCACGCTCATCGCGCCAGTGGCGATGGCGATCACCAGCGTGAGCTTCGTCCCGCTGCCGCCGCCGGAGACCGGGACGGCGGCCCACCAGATCACGGCGGCTGCTAGCGCCGCGCCCGCGGCCAGGCTCAGGCCGCGACGACTTCGCGGGCCGACGCGGGCCAGTGCCCGCGCAGTGCCCTCGCGGCTCATCGGTGCGCCACCAGGACGCGCCTGGTGTACGGAGCGAGCGGCTCGTCCAGGCTGCTGACGCCGTCCCAGTGCACGACGGGCACGCCGATCTGAGTGAGCGAGAACCTGATGGCGTCTTGCTCGAGCCGCCACAGCCGGCTGGCCAGGCTGGATAGCCTCCTCCCGTCATGCCCTGGCGCGGAGTTGAGCACGTCGACAACGAGCACGCTGAATCCGCGCTCGCGCACATCGCGCAGCGCCTCGATGAGACGCGGATCGAGCAGCGGGCTGAATACGACGATCAGCGACCCCGGCGGCAGGGCCGCGCGCGGGAGCCGGGTCAGGCCGATGGCCCGTTCCCAGCCGCCCGGCGTGGCCATCAACAGATCAAGCAGGCGCTGATAGTGCCGCTGCCCCTGGCCCGGGCCGATCCAGCTCAGGCGGCCGGCGAAGATGACGAGGCCGACTCGATCGCGTGCCGCCAGGTACCGGGTGACGGCACCAGATGCGCCCCGCAAGACGAAATCCAGCGACGTTGACCCCGCGTCGCCTACGTCGGTCGTCTCGTCGGCGATGACAACGACGTTCTGCGTGCGCTCCGCAGCGAACGTCGTGAGATGCAGGGTGCCCTGCCTCGTCGTGGCGGGCCAGTTGATGCGACGCTGCCGGTCGCCTGGCACAAACTCGCGCACGCCGGCGAACTCGCCGCCCTCGCCGGTCGACCTGGCGGGGTGCTCGCCGAGCCGGCTCGGTAGTCGGCTCAGCACGATGCTGCTGGCCAGTGCGGCTGGCAGCGGCCGGCACTGGATCGTTGGCAGCTGGATCAATGCCTTGCCTTCGGTGAGCCGGTAGCGATCAGTGCAGGTGATCACCAGCAGGCCCAGCGAGCGGCTACCCCAGCGGGTCGGCTCGAGCGCAAGCCGTGCGATCCGCCTCGGCTGGCCGGCCGGCAGGACGACGTCGGTTCCCGCCAGGATGTGATCGCCAGGGTCGACCGCCAGGCGCACTTCGCAATCGTCGTGGCCGTGGAGCTCGACGGTGACGAGTACCTCGGTGCCCTCCACCACAGTCGCGGTGTCGAGGCCGACCCGAACGGTCAGTTCGGCTGCCCGGTCCGACCGCCACGTCGCGAGCATCAGCAGCGCCGGCGCGGCCAGGCCGGCGAACTCGGCGCGGCGGGTCACGATCGCGATGATCAGGCCAGCTAGGGCGAGAGTAACGAGCCTGCGGGCGTGCGCCGACAGGCCCCAGCGCAGCGCGAGCTGGCGAAGGCCCGCGCGGTCGGCAGGAAGCTGGCGAAGGCCAGCGCGGTCAGCAGAGCTAGCCAACGACCGCGGCCGGATCTGTGCGGGGGACTGGCACCGTCGCGAGCATGCTGCCGATCACGTCGTCGGATCTGACCTGGCGTACCCACAGCTCGGGACGGAGCGTGATGCGGTGAGCGAGGGCCGCGATGGCGATGCTCTTCACGTCGTCGGGGACGACGTAATCACGCTGCTCGAGCAGGGCCTGGGCGCGCGCCAGCTGGACGAGGGCGAGGCCGCCGCGCGGGCTGGCGCCGACCTGGATCTGCGCGTGGCTGCGGGTGGCCTGGATGATCGCCACGACGTACGCCAGGATGTCCGGCGATACTTCGACCTGCTCCAGCGAGCCACGCATGGCCAGCAGCTCTGCCGCCGTCGTCACTGGCTGAAGCGCGGCCGTCTCCTGGCGCCGGTCCAGCCGGCGCTGGAGCATGGCGACCTCATCGGCCGTTGCCAGGTAACCGAGGCGCAGCCGCATAAGGAACCGGTCGAGCTGAGCCTCCGGCAGCTCGTACGTGCCCTCGTACTCGATCGGATTGTCGGTTGCCAGCACGACAAAGGGCTGCGGCAGGGGCCTGGTGACGCCGTCCATGCTGACCTGGCCCTCGCCCATGGCTTCCAGCAAGGCTGCCTGCGTCTTCGGCGGCGTCCGGTTGATCTCGTCGGCGAGCAGCAGCTGGGTGAAGACAGGGCCTGGCCGGAAGATCATCTCGTGGGTCCGCTGGTCGTACAGCGGCGCGCCAACGACATCGGAGGGCAGCAAGTCGGGCGTGAACTGGATCCTGGCGAAGTCCAGGCCCAGAGCGGCGGCAAAAGACCGGGCAATCAGCGTCTTGCCGAGGCCGGGCAGATCCTCCAGGAGCACGTGACCACCTGCCAGGATGCCAATCAGCACCAGCTCCAGGCTCCGGCGGTGGCCTACCACGGCCCGCTCGATCTCGGCCAGCACTGCCATGCTCCGCTCTGCCGTCTGGCCAGGGGTCCACGTCGGTTCGGTCACAGGTACTCCAATCACAGGCGTTCCAGTCGGTCAAGGATGACGGCCAGCGTGCGCGGCGGTATCCCGGACCGCCGCTGCTCTGTCTCGGCTGGGCGCGCCGGGTCCAGCCAGAACCACAGCGCATCGTCGCGCGAGCCGGGCAGCACGAGCCGCCGCGCCGCCGCCGGGTCGGCATACAGGCTGACGCTGTGCCGCTCGGCCAGCCTGGCGGCAAGCAGATGCTGAAGGGTGGGCCGTAGCTCGGTGTCATAGCTGACCATCGAGGTGGTCGCGTCGTGCACGATGGCGCGCTTGCGCCAGAACCCGAGGAAGCTGCTGCGTCCCTCGCTCCGCCATGGCGTCTGCTCGGTCAGCGGTTCGGGCGCGGCGGGCACTAGGGC
>DATHPF010000086.1:0-2821 GCA_035484155.1 Streptosporangiaceae bacterium | reverse complement strand
ACTTTGACCGTAACCAGTCCCGCTACGTGGGCGGGCATGTCGGAGATATCGAGGCTGATGCCGCTGGTGATGGTGAAGCAGCCCGACGCCGGGGCAGAGCACAGGACCTCGGTGGCTGGCGTCCCCGCCGCGAACTCGGCGGCCGTGCCGATCTCGATTGCCGTAGCCCCGCCCAGGTTCAATCCGGTGACCGTAACGTCAATGTCGCCCGCGGCCGGGCCGTTGGTCGGGGTGACAGTTAGGACGACCGGTGCGGCGGGCACCACGCCGGCCGGAGCACTCGACGACATGGCGGGGTTGGCATCGCCCGAGGACGCCACCACGGTGGTGCTGGACTGGATGACCGCCGGGGTGACGCTAGCGGAGTTCACAACTGCGTTCACCGTGATCGTGCCGCTGGTGAACGGGCTCGTACTGTTCGTGCACGAGATCTGCTGCCCGGCTGGTGCCCCGCACACCCACCCAGGGCCCGAGGCGCCAGCCGGCAGCACGCCCGCCGGCAGGGTTTCAGTCACCGTCACCGGGAAGTTCTCGGCCGCGCCCGAGGAACTGGCCGTGACGGTGTAGGTGACCGGACTGCCGGGCACCAGCGTCGCGGCTGCGTAGCTGCTCTGCGAGACGGCGAGCGTGGGAACCGGCTTCAGGCTGCTGACTACCACGTTGTCAATTTCGTGGTAGTCGACAGACGCCCCAGTGGAGGCCACCCAGCCGAACGCCAGCTGCTTGGGGATCCCGCTCGCATTGACCCAGCTCGCCGGGTAGAGGCCAGCCGGCACCACCGGCAAGGCACCGACCAGGCTCCGGGCCGTGCCGCCGATGGGCGTGAACGTGACGTCATAATCGCCGGCGGGCACCACCAGCCCGGAAGGTGTCGTTATCGTCGAGGAGGTCGGGTTGAAGACCACCTCGACTGGGACCACCGACGCAGCCCGTGTCGTGGCCCTCAGGGTCAGTGGCGACGACGTCGCCGTCGCCGCGCTGCTCTGTAATGCGCAGTAGCCGACGACCCCGTTGCCGGGGCCACGCACGACGACCTGGCCGGGCATAGTCGCATTTATGTTGGGTGGGTTGGTGCAGCCCGTCCCCTCGTATGTGCTGCTGAGGCTGAAGTTTCCGTGCGCGTCGAGACCGACTGCCAGGTAGCCGTCACTCAGGCCGCTGAGTGCACTCGAGGCCTGGGCGGAGTAGCCGAGCGATCCGCCGCTTGGCCCGGCAGCCGCCGGTGTCGCCGGGTTGGCTGGATTAACGGCGGCGAGCACGAACCCGATGCCGTCCGCTCCGGAGGGTGTTGCGGTGCCGTACTGGTAGGAGTTGAAAGTTACGTCCAGGCCCTGCGATGTGGGGACGCTGGTGCTCGCGAAGATCGCCCCCACTTTCCCGCCAGTGTCCGGCGTTAGGCGCAGCTTGCCTGAGCCTTGCGCATCGGTTGCCGTGGGGCAGCTCGCCAGCGGGTTGGCGGTGGGGTTACCTGCGGCGGTCAGGCAAGCGGCATTGGCGCCCGTCGGTAGCGACACCGACCCGGCCGGGCCGTCCACGGTGTTGTCGTGGAATGGCTGGCTGAATAACACCGTTCCCGCCGCTAAAGCATTTGGCGCGGCAACCGTCATTGCGGCCGTGGCTCCGGTGACCAGCAGCGCTGCCACCGTAACGCGCGACACAATCCGCTGCGACGCGCCCGCTGCTCGCACCGTGCGCCGGCAGCCTGCCATCGCCGCCGGGTGCAGGCTGACCTTCCTGCGGCCAGCCGGCTTACCCGCCGACGACATGGCTGCCTCGCCGGAAGCCGAGCCCGCGTCTCGCAGGTTCCGTCCTGCGCCTGGCAGCGGAAGTGCGGGGCGGCCGACGGCGTCGCGTCAGGACGAGGATGAGGATTCCGGCAGCGGCGCCGAGTACCCAGACGAGCCAGGACAGCCGGCTCCAGACCGATGCCCCGCTGCCGCCGGGGAACCGGATGTCGGACTGGGCGGTAATCGTGGTGACCCCGCTGACCAGCGTGACTGTGGCTCGCCACGAGCCGCCCGGCAGTTGCTTACTCTGAGCGAAGACCAGGTTTCCCGACTGGCCGGGCGCGAGCGTCACAACCTGCTGCTCGCGGAACGGGCCGGCGGTGATCCCCCCTGGGCCGTCCGACAGGCGAGCCTGGCCGCTGAGGTCGATGGCCAGCTCACCGGTGTCCTGTACGCGGGCGACGATGACTGGCTGACCGCTGGCGGACCGGCGTCCGGTCACGGAAGTGACAACGAATTTCGTCGGCGGGGCACCGCCGAGGCCTACGTCCAGGTAAATCCGGATGCCGACCCTGTTCACCTCAATGATGCTTGTGCCGTCGGAGCGATGAATGCGGGCAGTTTGCTGGACCCAGACAATGCCGTAGTGCTCGCCGCGGGTAGCGCCGCGCGGTACCCGGATGGTGACCATGTCCAGGACGCTGGCCCAGGGACGGACTGCGAGAGCGTGGCTCTGCAGGCTAATCCAGCTGGTGAGCTCGCTACGGGTCTCGCCGGCGTCGCCAATAAACAACCCGTGCGTAATCTGGGCGGCGTCGGGGTAGACGGCGAAGTGCGATCTGCGTGTCTCCTGGTTGAGGACCAGGATCCTGCGACGAATAACGCTCCCGGGATGGACGAAGTCGATGATATAGCGCAGACCGCGAGGGTTATGCGCATCGGCGACCGGGACATCGAAGAGCCGGACGCCGAATCGCTGCGTACCCGGTGTCGCGGCGAACGCGGTAGCTGCCGGGACCAGCGTCCAGGCTGCCGTCAGTAGTAACAGCATGCTGAGCATGCGGCGCATCTGTTCCTCCCGTTCTTGAGCCTGG
>DATHPF010000085.1:0-7981 GCA_035484155.1 Streptosporangiaceae bacterium | reverse complement strand
CACCGAGGGCGCCTGGCTGGTCGTGCTCGTGGTGCCGCTGCTCGTCTTGATGTTCAGCCGGGTGCACACCGTCTACCGGCGCATCGGCGCGGCGCTAGAGATCGGGCAGATACCACCGGCGCCAGAACGCAGGAACGCCCTGGTCGTCGTCCCGGTCGGCAGCATGTCGAGGCTGGTGCAGGCGGGCATTTCGGCCGCTCTGTCGCTCGGCGACGAGGTGATCGCGGTGACCGTCTGCTATGACGAATCTGAGGACCACGAGGCCGACGAGCACCTGCGCCAGCAGTGGGACGAGTGGCACCCGAACGTACCGCTCGTGACGCTGCACAGCCGGCAGCGCTCGCTCGGTCAGCCGATCGTCGACTACTTGCAGGAACTGGAAGCGGAGCCCGGCCACGATCAGCTCGTCGTGCTCATCCCCGAGGTGCTGGAGGCTCATCCGTGGCAGCGAGTCCTGCACAACCAGCGCGGTTTCGTGCTCGAGCAGGCGATCCAGCGCGGCACGCAGAACGTCGTGATCTGCCGACTGCGCTACCGGCTGTCCACGGTGGCCGGCGGCGGCTCAGCTGACGACGGCGCGCAGGCACTGACCGGCCCGGAACTCCCGCCGGTGAATCCGCCGCCCGGTCAGCAGCGGCCAAAGTAGCCGTCACACGGTGCCCGGGTCGGGCTGGTACCGGTAGCCCATCCCCGGCTCGGTCATCAGCCACCGCGGCCGGGCCGGATCGGGCTCCAGCTTGCGCCGTAGCTGCGCCATGTACAAGCGGAGATTCCCGCTGGCGTCGGCGTAGCCAGGTCCCCACACCTCGGCGAGCAGTTGCTGCTGGCTGAGGAGCTTGCCGGGATTGCGCAGCAGCACCTCCAGCAGATGCCATTCGGTGGGAGTCAGGCGAACGTCCCCGTTCCGGGCTTCATCATTGTTCATTTGCTCGGAACTGCGCACGACCCGCTTGGCGGCCAGGTCAACGACCAGGTCGCCGAGCCGGACCTGGGGCACGTCGCCCTCGGCGCCCGCCCGCCTGCTCACGGCCCGCATCCGGGCGAGCAGTTCGTCCATCCCGAACGGCTTGGTGACGTAGTCATCCGCGCCCGCATCCAGCGCCTCGACCTTGTCGGTGCTGTCAGCGCGGCCGGACAGCACGATGATGGGGGCTTCGGTCCAGCCGCGCAGGCCGTGGATGACATCCACGCCATTCAGATCCGGCAGGCCCAGGTCCAGGATCACCAGGTCAGGCGGATACTTGGCGGCGACCTCCAGTGCCTCGCTGCCGCTACCTGCGGTGTGCACGTCGTAATGGCGCACCCGGAGGTTGATCCGGAGGGCCCGGAGTATCTGCGGCTCGTCGTCGACGACCAGGACCGTTGTCACGGGACCAGGGTGCCATGTGGCGGTCTCACGTCGCGGTATCAGGGCGCGTGGGCGTCGCTGGCGGCGGCTCGGTCCGCGCGTTCGTGGCTGCCGGGCACAGGTTCAGAAGGGAACGGGGCCGCCGGCAGGGACAGGGCCATCGTGAGTCCGCCGCCGGGGGTGTCCTCCGGTTCCAGCGAGCCGCCCATGGCCTCGGTCAGGCCGCGTGACAGCGCCAGCCCGAGGCCGACGCCGGTGGTGTTGTCGGTGTCGCCAAGCCGCTGGAACGGCACGAACATCTGGTCCCGGTGCTCTTCCGGAATGCCAGGACCACGGTCGATGACGCGCAGTTCCACTCGATCGCCCAGGGTGCTGCCGGTCAGCACCGGCGGCATGCCGGGCGGCGAGTAGCGCAGGGAGTTGGCGATCAGGTTGGCGATGACGCGCTCGAGTATGCCGGGGTCGACGGCGACTTCCGGCAGGTCGTCGGGGAGGTCGACGTGGACGATCCGGGCGGCCGGGCCGAGGTCATCGAGCGACCGTGCGACGATCTCCGACAGGTCGGCAGGACGCGGGAACACCGCGAGCGCGCCAGCCTGGAGCCTGCTCATGTCGAGCAGATTGTCGACGAGGTGGGCCAGCCGGTCGAGCGACTCATCGGCGGTGGCCAGCAGCTCGTCGTGGTCCTCGGCGTCCCACTCGATGTCGCTCGAGCGCAGGCTGGTGACCGCGGCCTTGGCCGAGGCAAGGGGCGTGCGCAGGTCGTGGCTGACCGCCGCCAGCAGCGCGGTGCGGACGCGATCGGCCTCAGCGATCGGCCGGGCGGCCTCGGCGGCGGCCGTGAGCCGCCCCTGCTCCAGCGCCGCGGCCGCGTAGGCAGCGAAGGCACCGAGCACCCGGCGGTCGGTGGCGGGCAGCGGCCTGCCGCGCATGGCGAGGACGAGGTTGTCGCCAACCGGCATCTCGACGTCAGCGTCTTCTGGCCGGCTGACTGGCCCTTCGCCCGACGTGCCCACTGGCGCCCAGGTGCCGGACTGCCGTTCTAGCAAGGTCACCGTTTCCATGCCGAAGGCTTCGCGCACCCGGTCCAGCACGGCGGGCAGGGCGCGCTGCCCGCGCAGGACGCTGCCCGCGGTGGTGGCGAGCAGCTCGGACTCAGCACCGGAACGTGAGGCCTGCTTAGTCCGCCGCGCTGCCGTGTCGACTACGGAGCTGACCGCGAGCCCGACCGCCACGAAAATGAGCAGCGCGAAGGCATTGTTGTGGTCGGCGATAGTAAACCGGTAGATCGGCTTCACGAAGTAGTAGTTGAGCAGCAGCGAGCCCGCCACCGCGGCGATCAGCGCGGGGATGAACCCGCCGACGAGTGCCACGCCGACGACGCCAGCAAGGAAGACCAGGACGTCGCTGGTCAGGTTGAGGCCCCCGCGCACGTTGGCCAACAGCAGCGTCAGCAGTGGCATGAGCCCGACTGCCAGGCCATAGCCGGCCAATCGGCGCGGGCGGTTCAGGCCGCCGCGGGCCTGGGGCAGGGTTCGACCGCGGCCGACGTAGGAATGCGTCACCATGTGCACGTCGATGTCGGCCGACTCGCGCATCGTCCGCATGCTGACGCCCGGCCCGGTCAGCAGCGAGGCGAGCCAGCCGCGCCGGCTGACTCCGAGTACGAGCTGAGTCGCGTTCTCGGCCCGGGCGAAGGTCAGCAGGGCGTCGGGCACGTTGTCGCCGACTATCTGGTGGTAGGAGCCGCCTAGCGACTCAGTCAGCCGCCGCTGCTGCGCCAGCGCGGCCGGGTCGGCGCCGACGAGACCGTCGGAGTTCGTCACGTGCACGGCCAGCAGGTCGCCGCCCGATGAGCGCGCCGCAATCCTGGCGCCACGCCGGATCAGTGTCTCGCCCTCCGGGCCGCCGGTCAGCGCGACGACGACGCGCTCCCTGGCCTCCCAGGTGGCGTGGATGTCGTGCGCTTCCCGGTAGCGCTGGAGGCCCTCGTCGACCTTGTCGGCCAGCCACAGCAGTGCCAGTTCGCGTAGCGCGGACAGGTTGCCGATACGGAAGTAATTGGTGAGCGCCGCGTCGATCTTCTCGGCCCTGTAAATGTTGCCGTGGGCCATCCGGCGGCGCAGCGCCTCCGGCGTCATGTCGACCAGCTCGACCTGGTCGGCGGCCCGGACGACGGCGTCGGGCACCGTCTCCCGCTGCGGCACCCCGGTGATCTTTTCCACGACGTCGTTCAGCGACTCCAGGTGCTGGATGTTCATCGCGGAGATAACGTCTATGCCGGCGTCCAGCAGCTCGTTGACGTCCTGCCAGCGCTTCTCGTTGCGCGAGCCCGGCACGTTGGTATGCGCGAACTCGTCGACCAGCACGACGTCGGGGCGGCGGGCCAGGACCGCGTCCAGGTCCATCTCCTCGAAGAAGGTGCCGCGATACCCGATCGTGGCCCTGGGGATGACCTCCAGGTCGCCGATCTGCTCAATGGTGTGCGGGCGGCCGTGAGCTTCGACGTAACCGACCACCACGTCAGTGCCCCGCTCGTGGCGACGGTGGCCCTCGTTGAGCATGGCGAAAGTCTTCCCGACGCCGGCCGCGGACCCGAGATAGATCCGCAGCTGGCCGCGGCTGCCTGGCTTTTTGGTAGCGCGTACGTCCGCGAGGCCCTCGGCATTCATGGCGTCAACCCCTGCTCCGAGCGTCTCATGGGGAGTAGCGATAGCCCATACCGGGTTCGGTCAGCAGGTGGCGCGGGCGCGGCGGGTCATCCTCAAGTTTACGGCGCAGCCTGGCCATATGAAATCGCAGGTAGTGGGTGCTGTTCTCGGCGCCCGGTCCCCACAGCTCGGCGAGCAGCCGGTTGGCGGGCACGAGCTGGCCGGCCGAGCGCAGGAGCACATCCAGCATTCGCCACTCGGTCCTGGTCAGGTGCACGGGCTCAGCGTCCGGGCTAGTGCCGTCGATGCCGTGCTTGCGGACAACCGTGTGGGCGCTCAGGTCGACCTCGCAGCTGCCGATGCTGAACACCAGGCCGGCCGGTCGGGCGGAGTCCCGCCGCAATGCGGCACGCAGGCGGGCCATCAGCTCCTCCATCGAGAACGGCTTGGTGACGTAGTCGTCGGCGCCCGCGTCCAGCGCACCGATCTTGTCGCCCGACCCGGCCCGGCCGGACAGGACGATGACCGGCACAGCGGACCAGGTGCGGAGCTCACGGATCACCTGCGTACCGTCCAGGTCCGGCAGGCCCAGGTCGAGCAGCACGGCGTCGGGGGGGCGCCGTGCTGCTTCGACCAGGGCATCCTGGCCGGCCACCGAGGTTGTGACCTCGTAACCGCGGGCGCGCAGGTTGATCTGGAGCGCCCGCAGGAGGGCCGGCTCATCCTCGACTATGAGGATGCGCCCAGCGTCAGACGGGATACTTTGCATCGAGCGCGATGTTCAGCTGCAGCACGTTCACGACTGGCTCGCCCAGGATCCCGAGCTGCCTGCCCGAGGTGTTCTGCGCGACCAGCGCCCTGACGGCTGCCGGGCTGATATGCCGAGCCGCCGCGACCCTGTCGACCTGGATGGCCGCATTCGCAGGCGAGATGTCCGGGTCAAGCCCGGAGCCAGATGCCTGCACCGCGTCCGGCGGAATCTGCGAGATCTTGACGTGATCGAACGCCGCGATCTGCTTCTCCCGCTGCTTGACCAGGCCCACCTGGATGGGGTTGTCCGAGCTGTAATTCGACGCGGCTGAATTCAGCGGGTCGCAGCCGGGGTCATTCTTAACGGTGGAGACGACCGCGAACGATGGCCGCGGCTGGAAGTACTGCGGCAGCGGGTTGCCCTTGGCGTCCAGGAATTCCTGGCAGAGCAGGCTGGAGCCGACCACTCGGCCCTTGTAACTGACTAGCGAGCCGTTGGCCTGGTTGTGGAAGGCACCCTGAGCTATGCCCCAGATGACCAGCGGATAGATGATCCCGCAGATCACGGTGAAGACGAGGAGTCCGCGCAGCGCAGCGATGAGCTGCCGGAGACTATTGGGCAGATGGTTCATATCAGATCACCGGAATCCGGGAATGAATTGGATGATGAGGTCGATGAGCTTGATCCCGATGAAGGGGATGATCAGGCCGCCGACGCCGTAGATCCACAGGTTCCTGCGGAGCATGGCCGCCGCCGACGACGGCTTGTACCGGACGCCACGGAGCGCCAGCGGGATCAGCGCCACGATGATCAGCGCGTTGAAGATGATCGCCGAGGTGATCGCCGACTCCGGACTGTGCAGGTGCAGGATGTTCAGCTCTTTCAGGCCCGGGAAGACGCCCTCGAACATCGCGGGGATGATCGCGAAGTACTTCGCCACGTCGTTCGTGATGGAGAACGTCGTCAGCGCTCCGCGGGTGATGAGCAGCTGCTTGCCGATCTCCACGATCTGGATGAGCTTCGTCGGGTTGGAGTCCAGGTCCACCATGTTCCCGGCCTCTTTTGCCGCCGAGGTACCGGTGTTCATGGCCACTCCGACGTCGGCCTGCGCAAGCGCCGGGGCGTCGTTGGTGCCGTCCCCGGTCATCGCGACCAGCTTGCCGCCTTCCTGCTCCTTCTTGATCAGCGCCATCTTGTCTTCCGGCGTCGCCTCGGCGAGGAAGTCGTCCACGCCGGACTCGTCTGCGATGGCCTTGGCGGTGAGCGGGTTGTCACCGGTGATCATGACGGTCCTGATGCCCATCCGGCGCATCTCGGCGAACCGCTCGGCGATGCCTTCCTTGACGATGTCCTTGAGGTAGATCACGCCCAGTGCCCTGGCCGTGCCGCCTTCCTTCTCGGCCACCACCAGCGGGGTGCCGCCGGCCCCGGAGATCCCGTCCACCATGGCGCCGAGTTCGTCCGGCGGATTGCCGCCGTTCTGCCGGACCCAGTCCGCCACCGAGGCGGCCGCGCCCTTGCGGATCTCGCGCCCGTCAGCCAGGTCGATACCGCTCATCCTGGTCTGCGCGGTGAACTCCACGAACTCCGCGCCTTGCAGCTCGCCTTCGGCCCGCTCGCGCAGGCCATAGTTCTCTTTGGCGAGCACCACGATGGAACGGCCTTCCGGCGTGTAGTCGGCCATGCTGGACAGCTGCGCCGCGTCGGCCAGTTCGCCAGGCGTGACGCCCTGCACGGGCAGGAACTCAGTGGCCTGCCTGTTGCCGATGGTGATCGTGCCGGTCTTGTCCAGCAGCAGCGTGTTGACGTCGCCTGCTGCCTCGACCGCCCGGCCGGACATGGCCAGCACGTTCTGCTGGACGAGCCGGTCCATGCCGGCGATGCCGATCGCCGACAGCAAGGCGCCGATCGTGGTCGGGATCAGCGCGACCAGCAGCGCGACGAGGATGACGGTGCTCTGCGGTGCGTGGGAGTAGAACGCCATCGGCTGCAGCGTGACCACGGCGAGCAGGAAGATCACCGTTAGCGCGGCGAGCAGGATGTTCAGCGCGATCTCGTTCGGCGTCTTCTGCCGCTTGGCGCCCTCGACCAGGGCGATCATCCGGTCGATGAAGGTCTCGCCCGGCTTGGACGTGATCTTGACCACGATCCGGTCGGACAGCACCTTCGTGCCGCCAGTGACCGCGGACCGGTCGCCGCCGGACTCGCGGATGACCGGTGCGGATTCGCCGGTGATGGCCGACTCGTCCACCGAGGCCACGCCTTCGACGACGTCGCCGTCACCGGGGATGGTCTCGCCAGCCTCGGCCACCACGTAGTCGCCGAGCTGAAGCTGGGCGCCGGGTACAGACTCTTCGCGCACCTCTTTCTGGCCTGGCTGCCAGCCGACTAGCCGGCGCGCGACGGTCTCCCGCTTGGTCTTGCGCAGCGTCTCAGCCTGTGCCTTGCCGCGGCCCTCGGCCACGGCCTCCGCCAGGTTGGCGAAGACCACGGTGAGCCACAACCAGACCACGATCGTCCAGTTGAAGATCGACGAGTTCGCGATCGCAGTGTAGACGCACAGCGCGGCGCCGATCTCGACCACGAACATGACAGGGTTCTTGACCTGGACTCGAGGGTCCAGCTTCTTGAACGCATCGGGAGTTGCCTTCAGCAGCGTTCTCGGCGACATCAGGCCACCGCTGACACGATGCGGCAGGCCCTCAGCCACAGTCTTGCCCGGGCCCAGGGGAGCTCCGGGTGTCGTTGTCACAGACATCAGTGCAGTCCTTCTGCGAACGGGCCCAGCGCAAGCGCGGGGAAGTAGGTCAGGCCGACGAGGATGAGGATGACGGCGATGAGCATGCCGACGAACAGCGGCGTCCTGGTGTCGAGCGTGCCCGCGCTCGCGGGCACGGGTTGCTGTCTAGCCAGGGACCCGGCGAGGCCGAGGGCGAATATTTCCGGCGCGAATCTGCCGAGCAGCATCACGATGCCGCCGCTGACCTGGTACCACATGGCGCTGGTGCCCAGGCCTGCGAACGCGGAGCCGTTGTTATTAGCCATCGACGCGAATGCGTAGACCACCTCGGTCAGGCCGTGCGGTCCCGGATTGAAGATCGCTGCCTGCCCCTCGTGGGTGCCGATCGAGAGGCCCGCCGCAGTCAGGATGACCACCGGCAGCACCAGGAAATACAGGGCCGCGTACTTCATCTCGGTGGGCCGGATCTTCTTGCCGATGTACTCCGGCGT
>DATHPF010000084.1:0-4530 GCA_035484155.1 Streptosporangiaceae bacterium | reverse complement strand
AACGCGAAGACGCTGGAGATGCAGTTAGTGACTTGCTCGTTGAGCAGGTCGCCGGCGTTCTGCGACACCATGATCAGCGCCGTGTTGCGTGATCTGCCCATGCGGGAGACTTCCGGTATCAGCTTGGCGCCCTGCGGCGTCGAGGTGATGGCCCAGGCCTCGTCCAGGAAGATCGCCTTCGGCAATCGCCTGTCCATGCCGTTCAGCAGCCGCCGCGCGAACTGCGACACCAGATAGAGCAGCGCAACCGACAGACGCTGCTCGTAGGAATAGTCATCCCGGCCGACTGTGGTGTCCGGCAGCGTGAGCCCGCCGAGAGTGAACACGGTCGTCCAGCCTGCCGCGTCGATGCGCTCGCCGCCCGACGGCGCAAAGCACAAGCGCGCTAGCCGCATTTCCGACATCGACCGGAGCACGGCGCCGAGGTTGACCGACGCCGGATCGTCGGAGTTCTCCAGATGGCTGACCACCTTGCCCAGACTGGGCTGCTCACCCGTGGCCACCGCGGCGACAGCCTGGATCATGGCGCTCTCGCGCTCCTCACTCATGCGCGGCAGCAGCAGCCGGAGCGTCTCGGTCGCCATCGTGCGCCGCTCGGCCAGGTCGTCGCCGAACGAGAACGGGTCGAGCAGGCCAGGCGCGGCACTGCCTAGCGGTACGACTCTGGCCTGGCGTCCACGCTGCGCCAGCCACGCGGCCAGCGACTCGGCGTCGCCTTTCGGGTCGATCACGGCGACCGTCACGCCTCGGAGGGCGAGTTGAAGGATCATGAGCAGGGCGAGGGTTGTCTTGCCGCCGCCCGGCTCGCCCGTGATGGCCACCGCGGTAGGCCGGTTCCTGGCTGCCGCGACGAGCGGATCGAAGTGCACGACGGACCGGGCGCGGCCTAGCGTCTCCCCGATGTACGGGCCGATCCAGCCCGCATCCGGGGTGATGCGGTCGCCGAGGTCGACGGTCGCGGTCGGCATCCCGCCAGCGACCGTGTACAGCGGCTGGCGCTGGAGATAAGAAGTGAGCCGCACGCGGTCACCTGGTAGCGACTCGCAGAGCAGCGAGAACTGATCTCCCGTCGAGTTGACGACGTCGATCCCTACGTCGCGGTAGTGCTCGATGACAGCCTCGGACCGGCGAACGCACATGTCGCGATCAGGCGCGGTCACCATCAGCCGATGCCATCCGTAGACGAACGGCAGCCGTTCTTTGGTAATGCCGTGCTCTAGCATCCTGGCGGACTCGATCTGCTCAGCCAGGGCGATCGGCAGGTCAGCGCCGGCCTCCCTGATGTGGGCATCCATGTCCCTGGCGTGCGCTAGCCGCCGGCTGACGTCCTTGCTCGCCCGGGCGGGCGCGATCAGCTTCATGCGCAGGCTGGCCTCGACCGGGAACGGCAGGGCGTCGGCGTAATGCAGCCATGGCTCGCCCTCCGGGAAATACATGACGTCCGGGAACCGGGCAAAGGACAGGAACGCGGCCCATGATTCGCCGGTCGGGTGCGACAGGCGCAGCACCGTCCGGCCATTGCCGATCTCCCCCTCGAGCAGCGACTCGATCTCCCCGGCACCCCAGGTGCGACGACGGGCGGCCGACGGCGGCTGCTCGGTGACGGTCCCGGCGAGCGCATGCCGGTACAGCCATGCCACATCGTCAGACGTGGCATGCGTGGCGCCGAGGGCGCTTGAACCGAGCGCCCGGCCAAGTCGCTCCGCCTGCTCGGTCCACCGGGTGATCTCAGCGGCCGGAACTGATTCGTCGGTCAGGCCGAAGGCTTGCTCGGCGGCTCGGTAGGAGTTGGTGAGCTGGGCCAGCAGGCCGCCAGCCAGCTGCGCACGCATGCCGCGCTGGCCGAGCCGCACCCCGAGGTAGACCTCTTTAGTCCAGAAGTCCTTGGCCCAGACGTGCCGGTACATCTCCTCGAGGTAGCCAACCCAGCCAGGTCCGCCATCCGACGTGGCATCCAGCTTGGTCGCCCACTCCGCAGCCAGGTACGGGCGCTGTGCGATCCGCAGATGCACCTCGGCGTCGGCCATCCGGATCGCCGCGAGGGCGACGGTGATGCTGGCCGCCAAGGCCTCGCGCTCCACCGGGGTGGTGAACTCGTAGGAGACCGTGGGCACCCGGTAGTAGGCCCAAGCGTGCGTGTCGGTCATCACGATCCGGTCGTCGAAATACCGCACGGAAAGCCTGGTCCGGCCGGTCGTGCGCGCGCTCATCGGCGCCCACTCGGTGCTGGCGCGCCGAGCGCGCGTGCCGGGTCTGCAAGACCGGCGATGAGGACGCCAGCCAGCGCCGTGTACGCATGCACCGTTGCCGGGCCAAGCGCGCCGCCCTCGGTCAGCCTGTCGTCCCACGGCACCTGGACGACAGCGCGGCACCGTCCGGCGGCCACGCTTGCCGCCTTGCCTACGTACGCGGCAGTCGCAGCGCTGACGCCGTTCAGCACGGCGACGGCGTCACGGGCCAGCTGGGCGTGGCCGTGCACCTCCAGCCACTCCATCGTCATCGCCAGCGATCCGGCGGCATCGGCGCTGGCCGGGGCGACGAGTACAAGCTGGTCAGCGACGTGCGCGGCACGCGGCACATGTGCCGCGGCGGGATCGGCGATGGTGATCCGGTACCGGGCGACGACAGCATCGATGAGCTTTCCGGCGTCTGCGGGCTGATCGGCCGGAGCGTCGGCGGTGACGACCTGAAGACCCCGTTCGCCTGCTGATCCTGCGCCGCCGACGTCGCGGTGACTGGGCAGCAGGCGCGGGACCTGCCGCGCTAGCTCGGTGAGTGAGCCGGGGCCGGCACCGATATCCAGGACGGCCACCGCCTCGCCGCGGAGGGTCGCCAGCAGCTGCCCGGTCAGCAGGGTTGTCGTCGTCTGGCCCGCGCCCGCGGTGCAGCCTAGGACGACGATGCGGACCGGTCCCGCCAGCGGGAACCTGGCCCGCGCCTGATCGCGCTGCAGCTGGTCCGGCTTGCCGGGGCGGTGGCCACCGGGAACCACGACTACACGCTCGTGCCAGCCCGCCCGGTCGCTCGGCGAGTTGCGCAGCGCGCGCTCGACGACCGGCAGCGGGCGCGATGGGCTGCCGTCCGAGCGCACGGTCACAACGGGCCGTCCCAGCGGGCGCGGCTGGCCCGCGGCTGGCGCGCCCTGCCCGGTCGGCCGCTGGTCCGATGGCACCTTGGCGGGGGGTGCCTGAGCGGGGGGTGCCTGGGGTGCGGGTGCCTGGGGTGCGGGTGCCTGGGGTGCGGGCGCCTGGGGTGCGGGCATCTGGGCCGCTGCTGCCTGGGCTGGGGGTGCCGGGACCGGGGCTGCCTGGGCTTCGGCTGCCTGGACCGGGGCTGCCTGGGCTTGGGCTGCCTGGGCTCGAGCCACCTGCGCGGCCGGCGCCGACGTCGCCCGCGCGGACATTGCTCGCGCTGACGAGGCAGGCACCTGCACCTGCGTTGGGACGGCCGAGGTATCCGCGATCGGCTGCGACGCAGGCACGCTTCGACGCGAGGCGATCGCAGGCCGAGTCGGCCACACTGGCCGGATGGCGTCGGCCGGCTGAGCTTCCGCGTGAACCGCGTGCGCTTCGGCCACACTGGGCTGCGATGCCGGGCGGGCATCGGCCGGCACGTACCGATCGCCGGTTGCGGCGCTGGTCGCCTGGACTGCCGGTGCAGCGATGCCTGACCGGCGCCACACCCTGGCCGTGACGAAAATCTGGTCTTTCTCCGCCAGGGCCGCCATCCGGCACCAGGTGCGCGGCTCGGACAGGTAACGCAGCTGGGATACCACCAGTTCGGGCAGCCGCTTGCCTTCCAGCACCGGTCTGGTCACTAGCCAGGCCAGCACTCCGGGCGGCAGCACGTACAGCCACACCCACGTGTGGCTGAACGGCATCCCCGCCATCGTGAGGATGACCATGTACGGGATCGCGATCGCCAGGAACGCTGCTACCTGGCCAACGGGCAGGGGCATCGGCAGGCGGAAGTCATACAGCTTGTAGAGCCGCTTCTCGATTTTCCAGATGTTGGTATAGGTCGGGAGTTCCACGTGCTGCCTCCTTCCGTCCGCTATCGCGGGACCGACCGCAACCCGGCACGGGCTTAGTGCACGCCGAGCGCATTCGCGATGCCGGACGCGATCGTCTGCACGATGCTCGGCGTGTAGAAGACGACGGCGATCGCTATGGCCAGGACCAGGAACTGGACGAAGCGGAGGATCTCACGCGTGAACAGGAAGAAGATGGCGACGATGCCGACGATTCCGAGGAACAGCGGCCCGAAGAGGCTCTGCAGGTAGCTGACGAGCCCGGACGTGCTGAGCGCGGCTGGGGAGGCCAGGAACATCATGTGCGCCGAGGACATCGGGTACTCCGGGGGTAAGTGAGCGCGGCTATCGGGAGTCCGGCCGATCGGGGGCCGGACATCAGGGCGGCCCGGGCGACTGGGCTGATGAGCCAATGGACCGCACGTACCAGGTGCCGCCCTGCTCCACGACCGTCATGGTGTAGGTCATCTCCAGGCTGGCCGAGGAGACGTTGGTGATGG
>DATHPF010000083.1:0-40821 GCA_035484155.1 Streptosporangiaceae bacterium | reverse complement strand
CTGGTGGGCCAGCACATGGGCGGGTGTCCACCCGGCGCATAGCGACGGCCCCCGCCACTGGCCGGTCGTGAGTTCGCTGAGGGCGTCGGCGAGCGACCGCCGGTGCGCTGCGATGACATCCAGCATGACTGGCTCCTCCTATGTAGACTCACTGGTTGTACAACCAATGAGTTTACAAGGACAGGAACGGGGCCGCAACCGCAGCCGCCCCCTACAGGAGCCGGCAAGGTTACTGCGCCACGATGGCCACCTTGACTGAGCCGCCGTCGCCGACGGACTGCGCACCCGCGTTGACCTCGGCCTCCGGCAGCACAGCCAGCTCCACCGCGAGCGTCTCGCCCGCGATGAAATCGACGTGCGCGCGCACCGCGTCAGCCGCCGCGCCGTCGGCGCCGACAGTCAGCCGGATCCGGTCCGACACCGCCAGCCCCGCATCGCGCCTGGCCTGCTGCACGATCCGGACTACATCGCGCGCGATGCCCTCGGCGGCCAGCTCGGGCGTGACCGCCGTGTCGAGGGCGACGAGACCGACGTTGCCGGGCAGGGCCGAGACCGAGTCCGGGTCGGCCGCGACCAGGCGAAGATCGTATTCGGCGTCCGCAAGCTCGATGCCAGCCGCGAGGATTGAGTCGCCGACACGTTCCCAGTTCCCTGCCTTGACCGCCTTGATGACCTCCTGCACTTTGGCGCCGATCCGTGGCCCGAGAGTGCGGGGGTTGACCGCCAGTTCGAACGTGCCCAGGCTGGCCGGGTCCGCCGACAGCGCGACGTCCTTGACGTTGACCTCGTCCCTGATCAGCTCGGCGTAGGGGGCGAGCGCGAGCGCGTCCGGGTGCGCGACGGTGAGCTGCGCCAGCGGGAGCCGGACGCGCAGCTGACGGGCCTTGCGGAGGCCGAGCGCCGTGCTGCAGACGGCGCGGACCAGATCCATCGCGGTCGCCAGCTCGGCGTCCGCCGGCCAGGACGACAGCACCGGCCAGTCGGCCAGGTGCACACTCGGCTCGCCGGTCAGCCCGCGCCAGATCGCCTCGGTCGTCAGCGGCAGCAGCGGCGCGGCTGCCCGGCAGACCGCCTCGAGCACTGTCCACAGCGTGTCCAGCGCGTCAGTGTCGCCGGCCCAGAACCGGTCCCGCGACCGGCGGATATACCAGTTGGTCAGCACCTCGAGGTACTCGCGGAGTTCCTGGCACGCGCCGCCGATGTTGTAGACGTCCAGCAGCTCTTCCATCTGGGTCACTGCGGCTCGGGTCTTGGCCAGGATGTAGCGGTCCAGCACGTGCGGGCTCGCCGTCGACGACTTCGCCTCGTACGACTCGGCGTTGGCGTACAGAGCGAAGAAGTAATACGAGTTCCACAGCGGCAGGATCGCCTGTCGGACGGCGTCCCGCACACCGGGCAGCGAGACCGCGATGTCACCGCCGCGCAGGATCGGGCTGGCCATCAGCAGCCAGCGCATCGCGTCCGAGCCGAAGCCGTCGAAGACCTCGTTGACATCGGGGTAATTGCGCAGGCTCTTGGACATCTTGAGCCCGTCGCTGCCGAGCACGATGCCATGGCAGACGCAGTTCCGGAACGCGGGCCGGTCGAACAGCGCAGTCGCCAGCACATGCAGCGTGTAGAACCAGCCGCGGGTCTGCGGCGTGTACTCGACGATGAAGTCACCGGGGTAGTGGCTCTCGAACCAGTCGGCGTTCTCGAAGGGGTAGTGCACCTGGGCGAACGGCATTGACCCCGACTCGAACCAGCAGTCCAGCACCTCAGGCACCCGGCGCATCGTCGAGCGCCCGGTCGGGTCGTCAGGGTTCGGCCTGGTCAGGTTGTCGATGCCGGGCCTGTGCAGGTCGTCCGGCCGGACGCCGAAGTCGCTCGCGAGCTCGTCCAGCGACCCGTACACGTCGGTCCGCGGGTAGTTCGGGTCGTCGCTCTGCCATGCCGGGATGGGGGAACCCCAGAACCGGTTCCGGCTGATGGACCAGTCCCGCGCGTTCTCCAGCCACTTCCCGAACTGCCCGTCCTTGACGTGCGCAGGCACCCAGGTGATCTGCTGGTTCAGCTCGACCATCCGGTCCCGGAACTTGGTCACCTCGACGAACCAGCTGGACACGGCCTTGTAGATCAGCGGGTTCCGGCAGCGCCAGCAGTGCGGGTAGGAGTGGGTGTAGGTCTCGCGCCGGACCAGGCTGCCCTGGTCGCGCAGCTTGGCGGTCAGGCCGGCGTTGGCGTCGAAGACGTGCTGCCCCTCGAAGTCAGGCACGACCGAGGTGAACTGCGCGTGCTCGTCCACGGTCAGTACCGTCGGGATGCCCGCAGCGTTGCAGGCCAGCGCGTCCGCCTCGCCGTAGGCGGGGGCCATGTGGACGACGCCTGTGCCGTCCTCGGTGGTGACGTCGTCGGACAAGATCACCCGGAACGCGTCGGCGGTCCCGAACTTCGCGTCATCGGTCAGGTAGTCGAACAGCGGCTCGTAGCGGCGCCCGGCCAGCTCGGTCCCGGTCAGTTCGCCGACGGTCACGGCGCCCTCCAGCTCGCGCTCGTAGGCGGCTTGCCGGTCCCGGGCAAGGATGTAGCGCTCGCCGTCTTTCTCCAGCACCGTGTAGGTGATGTCCGGGCCGACGGCGGCGGCCAGGTTCGACGGGAGGGTCCACGGCGTGGTGGTCCAGGCCAGCAGCCACTCACCGGTCTCGAGCCTGAACTGGACGGTCACTGACGGGTCCTGCCGGTCCCGGTAGGTGTCCTCGTCCATCCGCAGCTCGTGGTTCGACAGCGGGGTCTCGCAGCGCCAGCAATACGGCAGGACCTTGAAGCCCTGGTAGATCAGGCCCTTGTCCCACAGTTGCTTGAACGCCCACATCACGCTCTCCATGTAGGAGGTGTCGAGCGTCTTGTAGTCGTTGTCGAAGTCGACCCAGCGGGCCTGGCGAGTCACGTAATCTCGCCATTCCCTGGTGTAGCGCAGCACCGATTCACGGCAGGCTGCGTTGAACTTCTCGATGCCCATTGCCATGATCTCGGCCTTGCCCGAGATGCCGAGCAGTCGCTCGGCCTCGACCTCGGCCGGCAGGCCGTGGGTGTCCCAGCCGAATCGGCGCTCCACCCGGCGGCCCTGCATCGTGCGGAACCTTGGCACGACGTCCTTGACGTAACCCGTGATCAGGTGCCCGTAGTGCGGCAGGCCGTTGGCGAACGGCGGCCCGTCGTAGAAGACGAACTCGCTGTCGGCCGGCCGCTGCGCGACAGACGCGCGGAAGGTGTCGTTCGCCGCCCAGTAGGCCAGCACGCCTTCCTCAAGCTCGGGGAAGCTCGGCAGAGCTGGCACTCCGCTCGCGGCCTGGCCAGCAGCCTTGGCGGTTTCGGCCCGTGGGTAAACGCTCATCTGGTGGTACGTCCTCGCGGCGCGGTCTGTGCTCTGCTTGCCTGGGCTGGGCTTGCCCGTTTTGGGCTCGCCTGGGCTTGCAGGGCCTGGGGCAGTTCGCGCGAGGACGACGCGCCCGTTCCTGCACGGACGTACCGCGGTACCACCTCGCTTGCCGCGGTCCAGATCCGAAGACCCGGCCCGCGACCGCTCATCTGGCCGGCTGTGACGGGCCGGACCCGCCCGGGTCTAGTCAGGCCTGCCTCCCGCCGATTGGCGGGCTGAGCAGCGGGCCCTTTCTTCCGGAAGCTCCCCGGTGATAGCCGGATCAACGCCGTGTGAAGCAAGTGTAGCCAGAGTCAGCGCCGCCTGGCTCGCGAGTATTCCGTGTCTCCGCGCGGCGCGACGTGCACGCAGTCAGGAACAGCCTCGCGGTCACCGGCGTTTAGACACGTGGTGAGGTAATTGCCGGAGAGCGAGGGTTAGTGGCGCAGTGCATCACCTGCGGGACGGAATTGCATCCGGAGAGAGCGCAGAAATATAACTACTGCCTGGCACCGGAGTGCCAGGAGAAGAATCTCAAGGGCCTGACCATGGTCGCCGTCGGCATGAACAAGGCCGCGGAGGAATTCCTCATTCTCGATGAGCGAACCCGCGAGGACATGGCTAACGGCAAATTCCGTGATCAGCGGCGGGGATCCTTCGGGCCCGCGGCGCCCAGGCCGGCCGGCGGGACGGCGGCTGGGAGCGGACCGGCGGCCGCGGGCGGTGAAGTCCGCCCTGCTCGCCAGGCGCGGTCGCAGGCTCGCGCCAGGGTGCCTGCGCGGACTGCGGTCCGCCAGCCATGGACCAGGTCACAAGAGAAGCTCGCCCTGCTGTACAACGAGCAGGGACTGCGGCCTGCCGAGATAGCGGGCAAACTGGGCGTGACCAGCCACCTCGTAACGCAGATCATCCTTGCCGCCAAGAACCGCGGAAAGTCCTGAGTCAGGCCTCCGGCGCCTCGGCAGCGCTACCTGAATCCGGATATCTGCTATAAAGCCGGACAATCGCCATCCTGCGGCCAGCAATGGTAAAGCGATAATTTTCTCGCGATTATTTAGCCGCAAAGTTGCTTTCGGAACAGGTTTGATTACGGCGCGTTAGCCGATTTACCTTCGCAGGCGCGGCCTGCCGCGCCTTTTCCGGCGCCTGTGTCCCGTCCGGGCGCAACTTCGGCAAAAGGTCATCTGTGATCGAAGGCATTCCTCGCCGCGCACCTGCTGCAATTACCGCGCGGGTGCGCGGCATGGTTCAGGCCACGCTCGCTATCGTTATCGTGCTCCTTACCTCGGCCGGGCTTATTGCCCCGGCGACGGCCCAGGCCTCGACCGGACCGTCCAGCGCCGTTATTGCTGCCGTCCGGCAAATGCGGCTCCACGCCTGGAACTATGCACTGGCCCAGGCCCGCAAGCCTTACATCTGGGGCGGGACCGGCCCCGTCGGGTTCGACTGCTCGGGCCTGGTCTATGCCGCCTACCGGGCCGCCGGGGTCATGCTGCCGCGGACCACCTACGAGATGCTGGACAGCTGGCGGCTGGTTCGAATCTCCAAGTCGCAGGCTCGGCCCGGTGACCTGGCGTTCTTCGGCGACGGTCACGTCGAGCTCTTCGAGGGAGGGCCCTGGACGTTCGGAGCCCTGCACACCGGCACGGTCATCGGGTTCCACCGGATGAACGCGTACTGGCACCCGACGATGTACTTCCGGGTCCGCCGGTTCCGGTAACCGGGCCGGGTCCTGCCGGGTCCTGCCGGGTCCTGCCGGGTTCGGCCCGCGGCTGGCCGCAATAGTCTCGGAGCATGAGCACGACGCTGCCGCTGTTCCCGCTGGGAAGCGTGCTGTATCCCGGCCTGGTGCTGCCGCTGCATATCTTCGAGGAGCGGTACCGGCAGCTGGTCGCGGATCTGCTCGACGGGCCGCAGCCGCAGGAATTCGGCGTGATCGCAATCCGGCATGGACGCGAGACGGGCGTCGATGGCGTGACGGACGTGTACGAAACGGGCTGCACAGCGGTTCTGCGGCAGGTCGAGCAGTACGACGACGGCCGCTACGACCTGGTCACCGTCGGCGGACGGCGGTTCACGCTGCTGGCGCTTGGCGACCAGGCGCCGTATTTCAGCGGCGAGGTCGAGTTCCTGCCTGACGACGTAGGCGACGAGGCCGAGGCGGCGGCAGTCGTCCCGGCTGTGCAGAGGGCGTTCCGGTCCTATCTCAACGTGCTAGCTGAACGGGGCGGAGCGCAGATCACGATTCCGGACCTGCCAGCCGAGCCGGTGCTGCTGTCCTATCTCGTCGCCGCCGCGGTCGTGGCTGACGTGCCGGTCAAGCAGCAGTTGCTGGAAGAACCGGACGCGGACCGCAGGCTAGCGGCCGAGCGGCGGCTGCTGGCGCACGAGACCCAGATGCTGCGGTCGCTGACCGCGACGCCCGCGCCGGATCTGCGCTACTCGCCGTACAGCCAGAACTAGGACTTGCGGTTCTGCGCGGTCGCCATCGTCAGGCCCACCGCTGCCTCGGCGGTCAGGAGCTGGAACGTGAAGCTCTCCTGCAGGTACAGCACGACCGTCGAATCGGTGTGGGACAGATAGCCGATCGACAGGTCCTGGCCCAGGTGGAGGCTGAAGTCACCGCCGCGCGCCGTGACCACCAGGGCACCGCTGATGGCCGGCGCCCAGATCAGCTCGCCATCGAGCACGTTGCGCAGATGCCGGATGATCGGATAGCCGTGGTCGCTGGCCTCGCTCACCGCTGTATAGGCCTCAGCGGACAGCACAGCCGAGTAGGGCCCGTCGACTCCGGCCGCGCGCAGCTGGCCGGCGGCCTGTGCGAACGCCATCGGGAAGTCGGCGATCTCGGCGGGCAGCATTTGCGGCGGGTTGCTCGCCCCCGCCGTGATGCCGCCAATGCCAGCCGCCGGATAGCCGGAAAAGATGGCCTGGTCCTCGGCGAACGCGATCTGCCGCGCGGCCTCCCTGGCCGGCTGCCAGTCCGAGTCCGCCGACCCGCGCGCTACGTCGTCGATCTGACCCCGGTCCAGCGTGAACGGGACGCGCAGCTCTACCAGAGGCAGCACCAGGCGCTGCCTAGCCTGGACGCCGGGCGCAGGCGGATCGATGCTCGCCAGGTGGCCGGTGCCGACGGCCGACAGCGTCGAGCCCGCGGGGCCGTCCACGTCGACGACGCGGCGGCCGGCCAGATAGCGCTTCAGCGTGCGCGTCGTCTCCTGCTCGATCTCGTCCCAGGCCTCGTCGGAGATGGGCGCGAGCTCGCGGTGCAGGTTGTTCATGTCGATGCAACTCCTCGGAGGCTGCCGATATTCAGGGAGCCGGCCCCGGCCGGGGGCCGGGCTGCTGACGTACCGTCGCCATTGTCGCCAGCCTGACTGTCGCCGGGATGACCGGCCCCGGACTCGCCGGCCCCAGGCTGGCCGGGGCCGAGGCTGTCGAAGTCATCCAGCAGCGTCTGCGACGGCACGAAAAACAGCGACCCGGTCACCGCCCGGCTGAAATCCAGGATCCTGTCGTAGTTACCCGGTGGCGAGCCGATGAACATGTTGGCCATCATCTGCTCCGTCGTCGCCGGCGAGCGCGCGTAGCCGATGAAATACGTGCCGTACTCGCCGGCGCCGATCTGGCCGAACGGCATGTTGTCGCGGACGATGTCGATCTCATCGCCGTCGACGACGATGGTGGTGAGGGCGTTGTGCGCGCTGGTCGGCTTGACCGAGTCTTCCAGTTCGATGTCCGAGAGCTTGGTCCGCCCGATGATCTTTTCCTGCTCCTCGACCGGGACGGCGTTCCAGGCGGCCAGGTCGTGCAGGTACTTCTGCACGATCACGTAGCTGCCGCCCGCGTACGCCGGCTCCTCTGCCCCGATCAGCGCGGCTCGCGCCGCCGCCTCGCCGGTCGGGTTCTCGGTGCCGTCGACAAAGCCGAGCAGGTCGCGCTCGTCGAAGTAGGCGAAGCCGTGCACTTCGTCGGCTACGCTCACCGCGCCGTCGAGGCGCGTCATGATCTGCTCGGCGAGCTCGAAGCACAGGTCCATCCGCGTCGCGCGGATGTGGAACAGCAAGTCGCCGGGAGTGCTGACCGCATGCCTGCGGCCGGCCCGGAACTCAGGGAATGGATGGAGCCCACGAGGCCAGGGCAGCCCGGTGAGCCGGTCCCACGCGCTCGCCCCGACCCCGGTCACGCAGCTCAGGTGTCCGGTCAGGTCCCTGAATCCGACAGCGCGGACGAGTGCGGACACGTCGGCGCAGAGGTCGCGGGCCGTATCCGCGCTGGCCGCGTCGGGGTTGATGACGACGACGAGGAAGATCGCCGCGCCGGTCAGCGGTGCGATGACCGCCTGCGGCTCGGCGGCGGCGGCGTCTGTGCTCACGAGGCCATCCTTCCGCATGATCTGGACGGCAGTCCGGCTGCCTGGCCGGAATGGCGCCGCGGCGTGCGTGGTTGCTGCGGACAGGCGAGAGCATGGAGGTCCGATGACGACCACGACGCAGGCCAGCGGCGCAAGCCCGGTGGACTTCGTGACATTTGGCGACTATGGGAGCTTTAAGCCCAAGAAGGTCGCATCGCCTTCCGACTCCAAGCCCGGCGAGTTCGTCCGCGCTGCCTATCCGTTCCAGGGCCGGATCACAGCCGACGGATCTAGCGGCTACCAGGCCGAGCCTGGTCGGTATCACCTCTACATCTCGTGGGCGTGCCCGTGGGCGCATCGTTCGGCGATCGTGCGCGAATTGCTCGGTCTCACCGACGTCATATCGCTGTCCGCGGTCGACCCGGTGCGGGACGGCCGGGGCTGGGCGTTCCGGGCTGGCGATGGCTACGCACTCGACCCGGTGAACGGATTTGCCCTTCTCCGGGACGCCTACGAGGCGACCGAGCCGGGCTATGACGGGCACGTATCGGTGCCGGTGCTGTGGGACCGCCAGACCAGTCGCATCGTCAGCAACAACTTCCCCGACATCACCATCGACCTGGCGACCCAGTTCGGCGCCTGGGCGAATCCCGCTTACGACCTGTATCCCGAGCACCTGCGACCGCAGGTCGACGAGCTCAACGAACTGATCTATGCGACGGTCAACAACGGTGTCTACCGGTCTGGCTTCGCCACCACGCAGGAGAGCTATCACGAGGCCGTCAGCGCACTGTTCGCGACGCTGGACCAGCTCGAGGCGCGCCTGTCCGAGCATCGTTACCTGCTCGGCGGCGCGATCACCGAGGCAGACGTGCGGCTGTGGGTGACCCTCGCCCGGTTCGACGCGGTCTATTACTCGCACTTCAAGTGCAATCTGCGTCGGATCACCGACTACCCGAGCCTGTGGGCTTACGCGCGCGACCTGTACGCGCTGCCCGCGTTCCGCAACACGACAAAATTCGACCAGATCAAGCGGCACTACTACACCACCCACCCGCAGCTCAACCCATCCCGGATCGTGCCGGACGGCCCGGTGCTCGACTGGACCGCGCCGTCTGGCCGGGAGCACCTGTCCGGGCGCTGACGCGGTCGGCCAGAGCGCGGGCGGACACGGCCGCGAGAGGTAACGTGACGATATGAACGAGTACGCAGACGCGGCCGGGCTGGTTGAGCGCTCGGCAGCGGCCTTGGTCAACGGCATTCCCGACGATCCGGCCGACGACGGCTTCTTCGGCCCGTCGAGCGTCGCGTGGCGCATCAGCGGCGACTTGTCGGCGCCGGTCGCGGGGCTGCGGGCGCTGATGATCCAGGCGCTGCACCCGCTGGCCATGTCTGGCGTCGATCAGCACAGCGACTGGCGCGCCGACCCGGTCGGCAGGCTCGCCGCCACCTCGGCTTACCTGGCAACGATCACATTCGGGGAACGCGCTGCTGCGGAGCGCTCCGCCGCCAGGGTCCGGCGGATCCATGAGCGAGTCACAGGCGTCGATCACGAGACCGGTAAGCCCTATGCGGCGGGCGATCCAGAGCTGCTGCTGTGGGTGCACGCAGCGCTCGTCGATTCCAACGTCGCGGCCAGGGAGATTTTCGGTACCCCGCTGACGCCGGACGAGGCCGACAGCTACGTCGAGGAGATGGTGGTCGCGGCGGAGCTCGTCGGGGTGCCGGCCGAGCTCGTGCCCGACAGCCGGACTGGGCTCGCCAAGTACCTGGCCTGGATGCAGCCGCAGCTGCTCTGCACCCCCGCAGCGAGGGAGTCGATGGCCTACCTGCTCGACCCGCCTGGCCTCGACGCGGAGATCGCTGAGATCTGGCAGGACATCAGGGAAGCGACGCTGATCTCGCTGCCGGACTGGGCCAGGCAGATGTACGGCTACTCCGCGCCGAAGCTGACCGACGCGCGCCGGCAGGAAATCCGGCAGGCGCTAGGCGTGCTCGACGCGGTCTTCCTTGGCGAGCCGGGAGTCCTGGAGGCCAGGCAGCGCATCACCTTGCGGATGCGCGCCGCAGTGCGCGCATGAGGAGCCTGTGGCGAGCGCTGGTCGCGCTCCTGGCGGGCACGGTCGCGGCTGCCGCCGGGCTGGCGCTGGTCCGGCGCCGTGTCGGGCGGCTGCGATTCGAGCGTGGCCTGGCCGCCGCTCAGCTCGCCGTCCGCGGTGGCCTGCGGTACGCCGGCAGCGCGCCGCGCCTGTTCGTCGCCGCCGGCGAGAACCGGCAGAAGCTGCGGACCGACCTGGCCATGCAGACCGCCGACGACGTGACCGCGACGCTCGGCACCATGAAGGGCGTCATGGTCAAGCTCGGCCAGATGGCCAGCTACGTCGACGAGGGCCTAGCACCGTCGGTCCGCCGCACCCTGAGCCGCCTCCAGGACAGCGTCCCGCCGATGAGCCCGGAGCTGGCGGCCGGCGTCATCGAGGCCGAGCTTGGCCTGCGGCCCGACCAGCTGTTCGCCCGCTGGGATCCGGAGCCCATCGCCGCGGCGTCGATCGGCCAGGTACACCGGGCCATCACCAAGGACGGCCTCGCGGTCGCGGTCAAAGTGCAGTACCCGGGCATCGCCGAGATGATGACGGCCGACCTGGCCAACGTCTCGCTGCTGCGCCGCATGCTGCGGGTGACCGCGCCGAGCCAGGACGTCGACGGCCTGATCGCCGAGCTCCGCGAGCGCGTGCTCGAAGAGCTCGACTACCGGCGCGAGGCGGCGAATCAGCAGAAGCTGCACGAGTACTTCGCCGGGCACCCGACGATCAGCGTGCCCGCTATCGTGACCGGCCTGTCGGCTCAGCGCGTCGTCACCAGCGAGCTAGTGACCGGAGCGAGGTTCGCTGATGTCGTCGGCTGGTCGCAGCACGAGCGCGACCTGGCCGGGGAAACCTTGTACCGGTTCGTCTTCCGCAGCCTCTATGAGGTGCACGCGTTCAACGGCGACCCGCATCCTGGCAACTACATCTTCCACGGGGACGGGAAGATCACGTTCCTCGACTTCGGCATGGTGAAGCACTTCAGCGATTCCGACCTGCTGCCGCTGATGCAGATGGCGCGCAACCTGTGCGTGGAGTCCGATCCGGCCGAGTTCCGCGCGAGCCTGGAGGAGGCCGGCTTCCTGGTGCCTGGTGCCCCGCTGAGCGATGACCAGGTCACCGATCATCTGGCGGTGTTTTACCAGCTGATCCGCGAGCGACGGACCGTCACGGTGACTGGCGAGTACGCCTCCGCCGTGGTGCGGCGCTTCTTCGACGTGCGCAGCCCGGTGGCCCAGTACGCGCGGATTCCGCGATCGTACGTCGTCTTGCAGCGAATCAACCTCGGCCTCTTCGCGCTGCTCGGCGAGATGAAGTCGACGGCCAACTGGCGCGCCATAGCCGAGGAGATCTGGCCCTTCATGCAAGCGCCGCCGACGACGCCGATGGGCGTAGCCGAGCTGCCGTGGCTAGCCAGCCGCCCCTCCGCAGCCGTATCACTAGCCTGACCGACCGGCGCCGCGAATGCGTGTACCGGAGGTACGAAGCCTTCGTACCTCCGGTACACGCGTTCTACATGATGATCTTGATGTGCTAGTGTAAATGCCGCTAATCGGATATCGCGGAGCAGGGGGCAGCGTGAAGGTGCTCATTACCGGCGGCGCCGGGTACATCGGCAGCACGGTGGCCTCGGCGTGCATCGACGCCGGCCTAACCCCCGTGATCCTGGACAGCCTCGTGACCGGGCGCCGCGAGTTCGGGCAGGGGCGGCATTTCTACGAGGGCGACATCGCCGATGGGGCCGTAGTCGACAAGATCTTCGGCGAGCACCCGGACATCGCCGCGGTCGTGCACTGCGCAGCGCTGATCGTCGTGCCCGAGTCCGTCGCCGAGCCCGTGCGCTACTACCAGGGCAATGTCGTCAAGAGCCTGGAGTTCGTGGAGCATCTGCTGCGCAACGGCTGCAGCCGTCTTCTGTTCAGCTCGACCGGAGCGTTCTACCAGCCGGGTGCCGACGGCAGCGTGGATGAGGACTCTGCAATCGCGCCCGGCAGCCCGTATGCCCGGACCAAGGCGGTGTGCGAGGCGATGTTTGCCGACATCGCCGCGGGCACGCCGCTGCGGGTGGTGTCGCTGCGCTACTTCAACCCGATCGGCGCCGATCCGCAGCTGCGCACGGGCCTGCAGACCCGGTATCCCACGCACGCGCTGGGCATGCTGATCCAGGCCCGCGAGTCCGGCCAGCCGTTCCAGATCACCGGGACCGACTACGCCACCAGGGACGGCTCGGGAATCAGGGACTACGTCCACGTCTGGGATCTCGCCGCCGCGCACGTTGCCGCGCTGGCGGGGTTCGACCAGGCACTCGGCCCGGCCACTTCGATGGCCATCAACCTGGGCAGCGGGACCGGCACGACGGTCCGCGAGCTGGTGGCCGCGTTCAACGACGTCGTGGAGCAGCCGGTCGAGACTGTCGAGGCGCCGCGGCGGCCGGGCGACGTGATCGGCGCATTTACGCGTAGTGACCGCGCTCGGCGGCTGCTGAACTGGCAGCCGCGCTATTCCATCGCCGACGGCATCGCCGATTCGCTGCGCTGGTCAGCGGTGCGCCAGTCGATCCTGGCCGACGGCTAGCTGGCCGCAGGCCGTCTGTACCAAGTAGCGAGCGGCGCGCGATAACACTGTGCAGTCAGAAAGTGTGCAGCCAACCAGCGTGCGGCCGGAAACCCGGCCAGCCGGTGATCGTAACGGGCGATTATCGGCGGTGGGGGACTAGCGAACCCGATGATCTGTGTGCGACCGTCGCGTTAGTCGATATTTGTTGGTAACCGCGGCTCGAACGGCCAGGAAGGCAGGTGGCCGGCTCGATGACCGGGGCACCCGCACAAGTCCTGGCGGTGGCGTTCGCAATCGCCGGCGCGTTCAGCTACGCCGTCGCCTCGGTCGGCCAGCAGCGGGCGGCTTCGCAACTTCCATCTTCCGCCGCCTTCGACCCGGCCGTGCTGTTCCGGCTCGCCCGGCGGCGCCGGTGGCTGATCAGCCTCATCGCTGTACTCGGCGGTTACGGGTTCCAGGCGGCCGCCCTCGGATTTGGCCGGCTCATTGTCGTGGAGCCGGTGTTTCCGATCGGCCTGCTGTTCGCCCTGCTGCTGGCCGCCCGCGCCGAGGGCCGGAGGCTGCGCCACGCCGAGTGGACGGCCGCCGTGGCGGCGGTGGGCGGGCTTGCCATCTTTCTGGTAGCGGCGCAGCCGTCCGGCGGGCGCCGCACTGCGCCAGCGGGGTCGCTCGGGCTGGCCGCGGCCGGGGCAGTTGCGGTCGCCGTCGTGTGCTGCCTGCTGGCGATCAAGGCGAAGCCAGCGCACCGGGCGCTCGTGATCAGCGTCGGCGGTGGCATCGGGGCTGGCGTCACTGATGCGCTGACCAAGACTGTGGCCGGGCTGGCCGGCGTTGCGCGACTGGGCCTGTTCGCCGATGTGCGCCTCTACCTGCTCGCGCTGGTCGGGCTGCTCACGTTCACGATGCAGCAGAACGCATTCCGGGCAGCCGGCCTGGCGGCCTCACTCCCGGCCTTCGCCGTGCTCGAGCCGGTCGTCGGTGCGCTGCTGGGACTGTTCATTTACCACGAGCATGTCGGCGGCGGAGGCTTCCGCATCGCCATCGAAGCGGTGGCCGTCATGGCCGCCCTCTGGGGGATCGCGCGCCTGGCCAACTCGGTCATCGCCGAACTCGCCCGGCTTGCCGCCGCGGCGTCGCCGCCCGCTGATCCCGCGGCGTAGCGACAGGCCGCGGCGTGTCGTCGGGTGGCGAGGCTGAGCGACCCCGTTCCCGTCATTGATCTGGTGGAGGAAATAGACATGGCTCGATATGTGCTGACCGGCGCGCCCGGGTCAGGGAAGACCGCCATCCTGCGGCTGCTCGAGCTTGCCGGGTACCGCGTCGTCGAGGAGGCTGCGACGGACGTGATCGCACTCCGGCGGGCGCTCGGCCAGCCTGAGGCGTGGACCGGCCCCGACTTCGTCGATGCGATCGTGACTCTGCAGCGGCGCCGGCAGGACCGGGCTGAGCGCGACGGCGCGGGCGTCGATGGCATCTTCTTCGACAGGTGGCCCGTGTGCACGCTGGCGCTGAGCCGGTACCTCGGGTTCCCCGTGTCACCGCTGCTCGCGGCTGAGGTGGACCGGGTCGTGGCGGACCGGGCCGCGACATTGGCGTTCTTTGTGCGCAACCAGGGGTTCGTCGAGCCGACGGCGGCCCGGCGGATCAGCTTCGAGGACTCGCTGGTGTTCGAGGACGTGCACGAGCGGACCTATCGCGAGCTCGGGTTCGAGCTGATCGACGTGCCGGCTGGCCCGCTGCAGGAGCGCGCGGACCTGGTGTGCGCGGCGGCTGGCGGCGGTCCGGTGCGGGACGACATCAGGACGCGCGGATGGGATAATCCGGGTGATGTGCAGTCAAGCTAGTCATCGAGGCATAGCAGGACAGCCGTTGCTGTCTGCACCCGGTGACGGTGGTCACGCGATGGGAGAGCAGGCTGATGGCTAGTCCGGTGGCAGCTGGTGCAGCGGAGTTCGGAGCGAAGCTGGCCTCGTTCGTTAAGGAGAACCGGCTGTATGGCGCGGCCGCCGGCCTCGTGCACGGCGACGAGCTCGCCTGGTCGGGTGGCTCCGGATTCGCCAGCCTGGCCGCTGGCCAGCCCGCCGCGCCTGACGTGCTGTACCGGATCGCGTCGATCACCAAGACGTTCACCGGCACGGCGATCATGCAGCTGCGCGACATCGGCGCGCTCGACCTTGACGACCCAGTGGTCAAGTGGATACCCGAGCTGTCGGACAGCGCGAGCCCAGCCACCATCGGCGGGGTGACGATAAGGCGACTGCTATCGCACGAGTCGGGTCTGGTCAGCGAGCCACCCGGCACCGACTTCCTGGCCAGCGAGCCCAGCTACGAGGGACGCGCTTCACAGAACCTGGCCCGGGTGGCCGAGATCTTTACCGCAGTCCCGCCGAACACCCAGCTCAAGTACTGCAACCTCGGTTACCAGCTGCTCGGCGAGATCGTGCAGCGGGCGAGCGGGATCCCGTACCCGGAGTACGTCGCCGGCCGCATCCTGACGCCACTTGGCATGGCGTCTACCGGATTTGAGCCGCTGCCGGCGGCGCTGGCCGGACGGCGCGCGACTGGCTACGCCGGCCGCGCATTCTCCGACGAACTGGCCGTCGCGCCGGTCATGCCGCCGGTGTGGGCCGAAGGCGGCCTGTGGTCGACCGTCGAGGATCTCGGTAAGTGGCTCTCGTTCCAGGTGGCCGCGCACGCAGATCAGGCTGAGTATGCCGGGCCCGAGTCTGCTGGCGCAGCGCCTGATGAGTCCGCTCAGGCCGGGTCGGCCGTGCTGTCCAGCACCACGAGGCGGGAGATGCACAAGCCGAGGTATCTCAGCGACGAGGAGTGGTCGAGCGCCTGGGGAATCAGCTGGTACTCGGTGCGCAAGGACGACGTCACCTGGGTCCAGCACTCCGGTGGCCTGCCGGGCTTCACCTCGAACGCATGCTTCGACCGCAGCACGGGCGTCGGCGCGATCGTGCTGGTGAATGGCGTCGCCGATGCCTCGGGACTGGCGATGAGCCTGGCGGCGGCCGGGCGCGGTCTGGCTGCCGCGGCAGCGCCGCAACCGCGCCCGCTGGTCGCGACGCCCGCCGACCTGGCGCCACTGCTCGGCGTCTATGCGCCGCCGGACTTCAGCTTCCTGGTCACACTGGAATGGCGCGACGGCCAGCTGACATTGATCGATATGTCGGACCCCGCCGACAAGGTCGTGCTCAACCGGGCGGGTGAGCCCGGTGGATTCGTCGTCGCGCCAGGGGTCCGCTCGTCGGGCGAGGCCGTCGAGTTCCGCCGCCTGCCGGATGGCAGCGTGGCGTCGCTGGCGTACGGCGGCGGCAGGCTGGTGCGGCTCGGGCCGGTGGCGTGACGTGACGTGACGGCGTGCGCGCTGATCAGACGAAGGCGCCGAGGCCGGTGATGGCGCGTCCGACGATGAGCGTGTTGATCTCCCGGGTGCCCTCGTAGGAGTAGATGGCCTCGGCGTCGGCCACGAACCTGCCGACCTGGTTCTCGAGCAGGATGCCGTTACCGCCCAGCAGCTCGCGGGCCCAGCCGACGGTCTCGCGCATCCGGACCGTGCAGAACGCCTTGGCCAGGGCCGAGTGATGATCCTTGGCTTCGTCCTGGTCCTGCAACTGCGACAGCCGCACGCACAGGCAGGCCGACGCGGTCACGTTGGAGAGCATCCGCACCAGCAGGTCCTGGACGAGCTGGAAGCCGGCGATCGGCCTGCCAAACTGCTCGCGCTGCTTGGCGTAGGCAAGGGCATGCTCGTAGGCGCCGCGCGCACAGCCGGTCGCCTGCCAGGCCACGCCGGCCCGCGTCAGGCGCAGCACCTTCGCCGTGTCACGGAACGTCGTGGCCTGCTGCAGCCGGTCCGCCTCGAGCACGCGCACGTTATCGAGGGTGATCTCGGCGTTCTGGACAACGCGCAGAGCGATCTTGTTGCGCATCTTCTCCGGCGTGAACCCCTCGGTGCCTGCCGCCACGACGAAGCCCTTGACCTGATTGTCAGCGACGTCGCGGGCCCAGACGATGATCAGGTCGGCGAACGTCGCGTTCCCGATCCACTTCTTGCGGCCGTTGAGCACCCAGACGTCGCCGTCGCGCTGAGCGGTCGTGGTGAGGCCGCCGGCGACTCCGGAGCCGACGTCGGGCTCAGTCAGCGCGAATGCGCCGATCTTTTCCATCCGGGCCATGGCCGGCAGCCAGCGCTGCTTCTGCTCCTCCGAGCCGCACAGGTAGATCGAGCCCATCGCCAGGCCACCGTGAACGCCCATGAAGGTGGCGATCGACGGGTCGACCCGCGCAAGTTCCAGCGCGATCATGCCGTCAAGCACACTGCTGCCACCGGGGCACCCGTACCCGGCGCAGGCCAGGCCGGCGATGCCAAGACCGGCCAGCCCCGGTATCAGGTCGTAGGGGAATTCTTCCCTGGTCCAGTAGTGGTTGATCACTGGTGCGACGGACTCCTCCATGAAGTCCCGCACCGTCTTAATCAGCTGGCGCCCGTCGGCGTCGAGCAGCTGCTCGAGCGCGTAGAAGTCGGCGTCGATGGCCGGATCCACTCTCAGGACCTCCGTCGGGCTTGGGCTGGCACGGCCGGCTCTTCGGCGGCCTCGGGCGCGGTCAGGAACTGGCTGATCACGGGCGCGACCTCGGCTGCCTCGGTGACGAGGCCCAGATGCCCGCCATCGAAGACATGCAGGGTGGAGTGCGGGATCAGCCGGTGCATGAGGCGAGCGTTGGCGAGCGGAATGATGGGGTCGTCGTCGCCGGACACGATCAGCGTCGGCTGTGCCAGCATCGGCAGGAACGGCAGGCTGGTCCAGCCGGCGCCGGCCGCGAGCTGATAGAGGTAGCCGCGCGCGGAGCCGACCCGGTTGTGCGCGTTCATGGCGGCGGCGACGCGGCCGGGATCAGACCGCGCGCTGCCGCCGTAGAGGCGGGCGGCGTGCTGCTCCAGGTAGGCGCGATCGGTGTAGCGGCGCGGCGTGACCATCGCGGCCAGCACGCTCGGCCGGGCCGGCACCATCAGCGCGCCGGTCGCGGTGCTGACGAGCACGAGCCGACGGCAGCGCGTCCGCTGGACCGCGGCGAAGTGCTGCGCCACGCCCCCGCCCCAGGAGATACCGAGCACGTCGACGGTGTCGTAGCCAAGCTGCGTCAGCATCGCGCCGATCAGCCCGCACAAGCCGGTGAAGCGGTAGGGCCGGGCTGGCAGCGGCGACCCGCCGACTCCCGGCACGTCGAACCGGATCACCTCGATCGCCGGGTCCAGCTTGTCGACGAACGGTTCGAGCAGCTCCAGGCTGGCGCCAATGCCGTTGATGAGCAGCAGCGGCACCGCCGCACGGGGGCCGCGGCCCGCCGTGCGGCCCGGACGTACGGACGTCCGCAGGAGCTGGTCGCCGACCGCAACCGTCCGGAGGCTACCGGTCGTGAACATACGTACCGGGCGCTGCGGCGAGTACCTCGAAGCCCTTGCGGCCGGGCTTTGTCCGGCTCTTGCGGTCCGGGCCGCTGCGGGCGGCGAGCCAGTCGGAATAGTGCGGCCACCAGCTGCCGCTGACGGTCTGCGCGCTGGCGAGCCAGTCGCGCGGATCGGCCGGGTTGTCAGCCGCGGTCTGGAACGTCGCCTTGGGGTTGCCGGGCGGATTGACCATCGACGCGATGTGGCCGCTGGTGGACAGCACGAAGGTGACCGGACCGCCGAGCAGCTGGGTGGTGCGATAGCACGACTGCCACGGGCACAGGTGATCGGCGATGCCGGCGATCACGTACGTCTCCGTGTCGACCTTCTCCAGGTTGACCGGTGAGCCGAGCATCGTGGCCGCACCCGGCTTGGTGAGGGCGTTGGCGAGCGCGAGCCGGATGAAGTCGCGGTGCAGCGCAGCGGGCAGCCGGGTGGTGTCCGCGTTCCAGTACAGGATGTCGAACGGCGGGGGAGTGCGGCCCTGGAGGTAGTTGTTGACCCAGTAGTTCCAGATGAGGTCGTCGGGCCGCAGCCAGGCGAAGACCTCGGCCAGGGCCCGGCCGTCGAGGTAGCCGCGGGCGCTCGATGCCGCGACCGCGGCCGCCGCGGTGGCCTCGTCGATCATCGCCCCGGCGGTGCCCGCCCGCTCCTGGTCGAGCACGGTGACACCAAGGAAGAGGCTGGCCAGTCGGTCCAGCCGGCCAGTACTACTGAGGTACGAGGCGACCATGGAAGAGACGATGCCGCCTGAGCACAGCGCGCAGATGCTGGCCTTGGCTGCCCCGCTGATCGCGATGGTCGCGTCCAGCGCCTGGACCACGGCGGCGCCGTAGCTGTCCAGGTCCCAGTCGCGGTGCCGGGCGTCCGGATTGCGCCAGCTGACCGCAAAGACCTGATGTCCCTGGCTGACCAGGTACTCGGTCATGCTGCGGCCGGGTGCGAGGTCCGTAATGTAGTACTTGTTGATCATCGGGGGGACGATCAGCACGGGGTACTCGTGGACCTGCCCGGTGGTCGGCGCGTACTGGATCAGCTCGAGCATCTCGGTACGGAAGACGACCGAGCCCGGCGTGACGGCCAGATCGCGGCCCACCTCGAACGCACCCGGCTCGACCATTGCCGGGACCCGCGGTGGCTCTGCCAGATCCGCCAGCAGGGCGCGGATCCCGCGCAGCGCGCTCAGCCCGCCGGTGTCCACGAGCGTCTTGATCGCGGCCGGGTTGAGCAGCAGGTTGTTGCTCGGCGCTGCCGCCGCGACGAGGTTGGCCAGCACGAACCGCAGCCGCTCGTCATCGCGCCAGTCCAGCTCGGCGCCTGCCAGCAGCTCCGCGGCGGTGTGGCCGGTGGCCAGGTATGCCTGAAGGACCCGCTTGAGCAGCGGATTCTGGCTCCAGGCCGGGTCAGCGAACCGGCGGTCCTTCCGCTCCGGGGTCAGCTGCGATGAGCCGGTGACGATCTTGGCTAGCTCCGTGCCGAGCACGCCGATCTGCTGGCTGACTAGCTGCGGTCGCTTCGCCAGGCTTGCCGCGAGCCGCAGCCCGGCGCCATCTGGCCGGAACCTGCGCAGCACTCCGAGCGCGCCGTCAGCGAGCAGCATGTCGAGGGCGCCGGCGAGATTCTCGGCCGCGTCCTGGCCTTGCTGGTTCGGCGAGTTCAGGTCCGCCATCACGACCCCCTGGCTGGCATGCGTCGTTGCAGGCTTCCAGTATCTGTGCGGGCCGCGACATTTGGCCAGGGCGGGTGGCGAGCGGCCGGGATGCGACCGGACCGTAAAAGCGTTAGCACTGCGGGCCGGCGGCCAGTCATCCTTAATCGGCCGCCCTGGACACTCGCCGGAAGCCGGACAATCCCGGCCGAACGAATCCGGAACCCTGACACCTTCGAGAAAGAGACCCTGCCGTGACCGCCACGCTCGCTCAGCTGCGAGCCCGCCTGCCTGGGCTGATGCTGCGCGATCAGTACCGGCTGGCCAGGCGCGCGGACCGGGCGGTCGCCGTGGCAGATGCGGAGGCGCGCGAGCGGGCCATCGCCGAGGTCGAGGGCGGAATCACGGCCGCCGAGCAGCGCATCGAGGGTCGCCGTAGCCGTGTCCCGGCTATCAGCTACCCGCCTGAGCTGCCGGTCAGCCAGCACAAGGACGAGCTGGCAGCGGCGATCCGCGACCACCAGGTCGTGATCATCGCGGGGGAGACGGGCTCGGGGAAGACGACGCAGCTGCCCAAGATCTGCCTGGAGCTCGGGCGCGGTGTTAGCGGCCAGATCGGCCACACCCAGCCGCGCCGGATCGCCGCGCGCACGGTAGCCGACCGTATCGCCGCCGAACTCGGCACTGAGCTCGGCGAGGCAGTCGGCTACAAGGTCCGCTTCGCCGACACCGCCAGCGACGAAACCCTGATCAAGGTCATGACCGACGGCATCCTGCTGACCGAGATGCAGCGCGACCGGCTGCTGCGCCGCTACGACACGCTGATCATCGACGAGGCGCACGAGCGCAGCCTGAACATCGACTTCATCCTCGGCTACCTCAAGCAGCTGCTGCCGCGCCGCCCCGATCTCAAGGTCATCATTACCTCGGCGACGATCGACCCGGAGCGGTTTAGCGAGCATTTTGGCGGAGCCGAATCAAACGGGCAGAGTGCCGGAGGCGAATCAGGCCAGGACGGCGCAGGGGCGCCCATCGTTGCGGTGTCCGGGCGCACCTACCCGGTCGAGGTGCGCTACCGCCCGCTGGCGGGACCAGACGACGATGGCAGCGAACCGCGGGACCAGATCCAGGCCATCGCCGACGCCGTCACCGAGCTGCGCCGGGCCGGGCCGGGCGACATCCTGGTGTTCCTGTCCGGCGAGCGGGAGATCCGGGACACTGCGGACGCGCTGGCCGATGAGCCGGGCCTGGAGATCCTGCCGCTGTACGCCAGGCTGTCGGCCGCGGAACAGTACCGGGTGTTCCAGCCGCATCAGGGCACCCGGGTAGTACTGGCGACCAACGTGGCCGAGACGTCGCTGACTGTCCCCGGCATCAAGTACGTGATCGACCCGGGTACGGCCCGGATCTCGCGCTACAGCCAGCGGACGAAGGTGCAGCGGCTGCCGATCGAGCCCATCTCTCGTGCCTCGGCCGACCAGCGCAAGGGCCGCTGCGGCCGGACGGCCGACGGCATCTGCATCCGGCTGTACAGCGAGGACGACTACGAGGCGCGCCCGGAGTTCACGGATCCAGAGATCCTGCGCACGAACCTCGCCTCCGTCATCCTCCGGATGGCGGCCCTTGACCTGGGCGTCGTCGCGGACTTCCCGTTCGTTGACCCACCCGATGCCCGGAACGTGGCCGATGGCCTGAAGCTGCTCGAAGAGCTCGGTGCCGTCGCGGCGGGCGGCCGAGGCGGCGCTGGCAGTGCCACTCGGCTGACTGACACCGGACGCAAGCTGGCCGAGCTTCCGGTCGATCCGCGCCTGGGCCGGATGATCCTGGCGGCCGGCGACAACGGCTGTGTTCGCGAGGTGCTGATCATCACCGCGGCCCTGGCGATCCAGGATCCCCGCGAGCGCCCGGCCGATGCCAGGGAGGCGGCCGACGCCATGCACCGCCGGTTCGCCGAGCCGGGCTCAGACTTCCTGGCTTTCCTGACCCTGTGGGACTACTTGCGCGAACAGCAGCGCCAGCTGTCGTCATCCGCGTTCCGCCGGCTGTGCAAGCGCGAGTACCTGCACTACCTTCGCGTGCGTGAGTGGCAGGACGTCTACAGCCAGCTCCAGCAGGCGGCTCGGGACCTCGGCATTCTCGTCGGCCGGTCGCCGCACGCGGACCAGCCGGGCGGGGGCCGCAGCGGGGGCCGCAACCGCCGCCGGGGCCCGGGGGGCCGCAACACCGGCGCCAGCACCCAGGTCGGTTCCGGCCGCACCAGCGCCAGCGCTACCCCCGGCGCCGACAGCTCCGGCCGGTACCCCGGTGAGCTGGCCGACCGGATCCACCAGTCGCTGCTGGCCGGGCTGCTCTCCCACATCGGCATGCAGGACGGCGACCGCAAGCCCGGCGACCGCGGACCTGCTGACCGCAATGCCGCGGGAAGCCGCCGGCGCGGGCCCGTCGAGTTCGCCGGCGCGCGCGGCGCGCGGTTTGCGATCTTCCCTGACTCGCCGCACGCGCGCAAGCCGCCGCCGTGGGTAATGGCGGCGGAGCTTGTCGAGACGTCGAGGCTGTGGGCCAGGACGGTCGCACGGATCGAGCCTGAATGGGCGGAGTCCCTGGCTGGGGACCTCGTCCGCCGAAGTTACAGCGAGCCGCGCTGGGACGCGCGCCGCGGTGCTGTCATGGCCACGGAGAAGGTCACTCTCTATGGTCTGCCGATCGTGGCCGCGCGGCAGGTGAACTACGGCGCCATCGATCCGACGACCGCCAGAGACCTGTTCATCCAGCACGCGCTGGTCGAGGGCGACTGGCAGACTCATCACCCGTTCCTGGCCCGCAACCAGGAGGCCAGGGCCGAGGCCGAAGAACTCGAGCACAAGGCCCGCCGTCGCGGCCTGGTCGCCGATGACCGGGCGGTCTTCGACTTCTACGATGCGCGCATACCTAAGACAGTCACCTCGGCACGGCACTTCGATTCCTGGTGGAAGAAGGCTCGCCATGCTGATCCCGGCCTGCTCGACCTGAGTCTCGCTGACCTTGCGGGGCCAGCTGCGGACGAGATCCGGCCCGAGGACTATCCGGCTAGCTGGGGTGCCATCCCGCTGTCCTACGAATTCGCGCCCGGCGAGACGAGCGATGGCGTGACGGCGGACGTTCCGCTGCACGACCTCTATGACCGGACCGACCTCGGCCTCGGCTGGCAGGTGCCGGGACTGCGGCAGGAACTCGTGACAGAGCTCATTCGCGGGCTGCCAAAAGACCTGCGCCGCCATTTCATCCCGGCTCCGGATACCGCCAGGGCGGTCATCGCGACGCTCGGTGAGCCGCGCGGCGACTTGCTCGATGCGGTGGGCGGCGCGCTCGGCCGTCTCGGCGGAGTGCGGATCCCGCGCTCGGCGTGGGACCTCACTGGCCTGCCCGCCCACCTGCGTGTCACCTACCGGGTCCTCGACGACGGTGGCGCGCAACTCGCGGCCGGCAAGGACCTGGACGACTTGCGCGCACAACTGCGGCCCCGGCTGGCAGCCGAACTCGACGAGGCGGCTGCTGGCCTGACCCGGACCGGGCTGACCCGCTGGGATTTCGGCAGCCTGCCGCGGGAGTTCCGCAGCGGCCAGGTGCGCGGCTATCCTGCCCTCGCTGACGCGGGCGGCTCAGTGGATATCCGGCTGTTCGATACCGAGGCGGAAGCGGCCGCCTCGATGCGGCTAGGCACGCGCAGGCTGCTGCTGCTCGCCGTGCCGTCAGGTGTGCGCTCGATCGCCGGCCGGCTGCCCATGAACGCGAAGATGGCCATGAGCCGCCACCCGTATTCCGGTGCACAGGCACTACTCGACGACTGCGCCGCGTGCGCGGCCGACCAGGTCATCGCCGACGCAGGCGGTCCGGCGTGGGATGCTGACGGCTTTGACCGGCTGATCGAGGCCGCGCGCGACGCGCTGGCACCGCGCACGGCGACGGTGCTGGATACCGTCACCCAGATCCTGGCGGAGGCCCACGAGATCGAGCTGCGACTGGCCAGTGCCGGCCCGGGCAGCCCGCTGCTGGCGACAGCCCTGGCAGACATGCAGGCCCAGTTCGCCGGCCTCATCTACCCCGGATTCATCGCCGAAGCCGGGGCCGCGCGGCTGCCCGACCTGGTGCGGTACCTGCGGGCGATCCTGAGGCGCCTGGACAAGCTCGGCGGCGACCAGGCCAGGGACGCTGAACGGATGGCTAGCGTGCGCCGGGTCGCCGCCGAGTATGAAGCGGCCCGCCGGGAGCTGCCACCTGCGGCCCGCTCGCGGGCCGACGTGGTCGCGATCCGCTGGCAGATCGAGGAACTGCGGGTCAGCCTGTTTGCGCAGGTGCTGGGCACGCCGGGGCCGGTCTCGGAGAAGCGAATCCGGACCGCGCTTGAGGCCGTCCTCAATCGTTCCTAGTACGTCCGGTTTATACGGTTAATACCTGCGGAGCCATCAGGGTCTCGCGGTGGAGAATGGCGGCGTGTTGACTGACGCAAGTGAGAAACCACTATCGGGCGCGCTAGGCCGCGTGCTGCCGGCGGTGGGCGGGATCGAGGTCGTCGAGCGCCTGGCGGGACTCAGCGGCAGCGACTTCACCACGGTGATGCTCGAAGTAGCCAGGCGGCGCGCAGCAGCCCAGACGGCAGCGACGGTGCTACGGAGGTATCGCACTGACCGGTTCGTGCAGCCAGCCAGCACGCCGTGGCTCCGGCTGCGCCGCACCGAGGACCTGTTCAGCGGGTGCGTGCGGGCCGACTTCGAGGTGCTGACGCTGGCGCCGCTGGTGCCCCTTGGCACGCACTCGGCGCTCGGGCCGGTCAGCCAGGACAAAGTCGTGACCGCGATGCGGGCATGCGAGACTGCCGCCGACCCGACGAACGCGCTGGCGCTCGAAGCGGCCGCCCGCCGGCTCGCCCGCCGCGGCGCGCCTGTGCGGCTCGCCGCGTTCCAGCGCGTCGTGCGTGCGCAGCAGATCGAGCGGGCCGGGTACCTTGCGCACTTCAGCCTGCTTGGTCTGGTCACCGCCGGGCGCGATGCCGGCGGTCACCGGTTCGAGCGGGACGTCGTCGCCGAGCATGTGCGCACCGTTGCGGCCGGGCTCAAAGCGGCCGGGTTCACTGCGATCCAGCTGGCGCTGACGCCATTGACGCCCGCGGGGGAGACGATAGCGGCCGCAATCGGCGAACTGCTCGAAGGCGATCCGCTCCCAGTCCAGGTGATCATCGACAACGACCGCGAGGCAGGCCGTGGCTACTACCGCGAACTGTGCTTCAAGATCAACATCAGGGCTGGGGCTGAGTGGGCCGAGGTCGGCGATGGCGGGTTCACCGACTGGACCGCGCGGCTGACGGCGAGCAACAAGGAACGCCTGCTCATCAGCGGTGTCGGCATCGACCGAGTGGTCGCACTGAGCTAGGAGGTCGTATGAAATACGTGCTCATCTACGAGTCCGCCGAGGACGTGGCAGAGACGGCGCCGGTGCACTTCGCGGCGCACCAGGCCCGGTGGCACGAGTTCCGCGAGCGTGGCAGCCTGCTGCTCATCGGCCCTTTCACCGATCGCACCGGTGCCATGGCCGTCTTTACGACCAGGGCCGCCGCCGAGGAGTTCGTCGCGGGCGACCCGTTCGTCCTGAATGGCGTCGTCAGGAACTGGTACATCAGGGAGTGGCTCGAGGCCATCGCCACTCCCTGATGCCCGCTAGTTGCTGTCCCCGTGGTCCCCGTGGTCCCCGTGGTCCACGTGGTCCCCGTCGTCCTGGTGGTCGGCCAAGTGACTGTCCCCGTGGTGGCTGTGGTCGTGGTGGCTGCCCATAGCGTTGCGGCGCACCCACAAGAACGCGATCACCCCGATCACGAGCCAGGCAACGAACGAGTGCATCAGCGTGTGCGCGACGATCACGGCTCCCACCAGCACCCCGACGAACAACGGGATCCAGCGCAGCGTCCGCCAGCGCACCTCGCGCTCCTCCCGCCGGTGCGCCCGCTGCTCGTGCCTGAGCGCAAGGCGCTCCCGCTCGAGCTGGATCTTCCGCATCTTGCGCTCGTGCCGACGACCGCCTTGCTGCGGCGGCGCCGGCTCCTCTCCGGGCAGATCGGAGAGCAGTCCGGACAGGTCGGCCATCGTTTTGGCCCGCATCGCCCGGTCGAGGCGCTCGCCGAACTCGGCCTCGTCGAGCCTCCCGTCGCTGAAGTGCCGGGCCAGGCGATCCGCGATCTCGGCTCGCTCGGCATCGCCGACCCGCATGTCGGCGCCCGGCCAGCCGGCCCGCCGCGGCGGAACCGTTGGCTGTGACGGGCTCTCCGGATTGGACATTGAGTACTGGCCCTCCCTGGTCAGTTCCGCCATTCGTGCATGCTGCTGGCGAAGTCAGTGGCGATGGACTGCGTAGCGCCGTCGTCGGGAATCAGCAGCCAGCAGGCAACGTACAGCGGGATGCCGAGACCGCCGACGATGGCGAGGACGGCGAAAGCGATCCGCACAAACAGCGCGTCGACGCCGACATACCCGGCGATCCCGGATGCGACCCCTCCGATCATCCGGTCGTCCCGGCTACGGGTCAGAGTCCGTGACCGGTTCGGCAGTCCTGCCCTGCGGCTGCCGCCAGCCTGGGTGGTTAGGTCCTCCTGCGGAGGCGATGTGGTGGTGTTCATAAACTCAGCCTGCCCGCTCGCAACCCGGCGGACTATCGGGAAGAACCCTGACCGGACCCTAAGCGCCTAGCGCCATGACCAGGGCGTGCCCGGATAGCGACTAGCTGGTTCAGGCGCGATGATGGGCACATGCGGGATAAAGCCAACCCAGCAGCGAGCCTGGGCACCGCCGCCGCTGACGCGTTGCCCACGTCAGACCAGGCGGACGCTGCCACGCGGGCATATGGCCAGCTGCGTGCCGGCGATCCGGCGCGTCCAGCCGCGGTCGGGCCGTTCCCAGGCGGCGCTCCGGCGTCGTCTGCCGGGCCGTTCCGGGGCAGGGGTCCGGCCTCGTCTGCCGCGCCGGTCCAGGCCGACGGGCCGGTCCAGGCCGGGCCAGTAGAGGCCGGGCCAGTCCACGCCGACGGCACGACTCGGCCCGGCCCGTCGTGGCAGAGCTCGCCGGACGACGCGCGAAGCGCCGGTCGGCCGCCGGCCGGGCAGCCGGGCCGTATTAGCGGCTTGCTGAGCCGGCTGGAGGCGCTAGGACTGCGTGTGACCCGCGGGCCGGGCAGCGACGGCCCGATGCGCCGTGAGATCGACGGGTCCCTGCTCGGCGGCGTCGCGGCCGGCATCGCCAAGCGCACGGGCTTCGAGGTCGGCATGGTGCGCACGGTCATCGTCATCGCCACGCTCGCGACCAGCGGATTCTGCGCTGCCGCCTACGTGGTCGGGTGGCTGCTCATCCCGGCGGCAGGTGCCAAGTCCAGCATCGGCACCAGGGCGCTGACCGACAAGCGCGGCCTTGGGCTCGCGGCTGGACTGACCTCGATCCTCGTGCTTGGCCTGATCATCGCGTCGGCGCTGAACGCGGCCTGGATCACCTCGCTGGCGGTACCGCTGATCGTCTGCGCTGTCGGCCTGGCGCTGATCTGGCGCAACGCCCCGCAGGCAGAACTGGATGTCTTGCGCGGCCTCGCAGACCCGGTAGCCAAGACGGGATCCGGCACCCGGTCCAGGCGCTGGCTCAGGATCCTGCTGGCCCTCGGTCTGCTGCTGCTCGGCCTCGCGGCCTTGCTGGGCGGCCACGACAAGAGCACCCAGCTGCTGCGGCCGCTTGGCGGCATCCTGCTGCTGATCGGCGCGATCGCTACCGCGCTCGGTCCGTGGTGGCTGCGGATCGCGCGCGACCTCGTGGCTGAGCGCCAGGCGAGGATCCGGGCCGAGGAGCGAGCCGAGATGGCCTCGCGGGTGCACGACTCGGTGCTGCAGACGCTGGCCCTCATCCAGCGGCGGGCCGGGGATTCGCATCAGGTCGTGCAGCTGGCCAGGGCGCAGGAACGCGAGCTGCGCGCCTGGCTATTCGACGGCCAGCCGCCAGGGTCGATCGAGGGGCAGGCGGCGACCGTGGCCGGCGCGGTCCGGCTGATCCAGCAGGACATCGAGGCCCAGCACGGGATGCCCGTCGACGCCGTGACGGTCGGGGACTGCGAGCTCGACGACGACCTCACGGCGATGCTCGCAGCCGCCAGGGAGGCCACCGTCAACGCTGCCAAGTGGTCCGATGCCGATGTCGTGTCGCTGTTCGCCGAGGTCGAGCCCGATTCGGTGTCGCTCTTTGTACGCGATCGCGGACGCGGGTTCGACCCCGCCGCGGTGCCGGGGGACCGGAAGGGCCTGGCTGAGTCCGTGCAGGCGCGGATGGCCAGGCGAGGTGGCGCGGTCACCGTGCGCAGCTCTCCGGGCGAAGGTACTGAGATCGGCCTGACGATGCCAAGGTGCGCCGAACGGAGACGGTCGTGACAGACAGCAGGCCGCGCGTCTTCCTGGTCGACGACCACGGGATGTTCAGGGCTGGCGTGAGGTCAGAGCTGGCCGACGAGGTCACTATCGTGGGCGAGGCCGCCGACGTGGCGCCGGCGATTACGCAGATCACCGAGTGCGTTCCCGACGTGGTGCTGCTGGATGTCCACCTGCCGGGTGGCGGGGGGCAGGACGTCGTCGCGGCGGTCAAGGCCGGGCACCCGGACGTGAAGTTCCTGGCGCTGTCGGCCTCGGACGCACCAGAAGACGTCATCGCCGTCATCCGGGCCGGCGCGCGCGGCTATGTCACCAAGACGATCTCGGGCAGTGAACTGGTCGACGCCATCCGCCGGGTGGCGGCCGGCGACGCGGTCTTCTCGCCGCGGCTGGCCGGGTTCGTGCTCGACGCGTTTGCTGCCGGGACCGCGCCGGAGCTGGACCGTCCTTCGTTCGATCCCGAGCTCGACCAGCTGACCGCACGCGAGCGCGAGGTGCTCCGCCTGATTGCCCGTGGTTACACCTACCGCGAGGTCGCCAGGGAACTGTTCATCTCGGTGAAGACCGTGGAGAGCCATGTCTCGTCGGTGCTGCGCAAACTCCAGCTCTCGACCCGGCATCAGCTCACCCGCTGGGCAGCCGAGCGCCGGCTGACCTAGCGCGAGCGAAGGACAACGCCGCGCCGCTGGTCACCAGAGCCGTGCCTCGGCGCGCAGATACGCGGCCAGCTCGTCGGGGCCCGGTTCGCCGCCGTCCCGGCCCAGGCCATGTGCCGTGAACCAGTTGCCGACGTTCGCGGCATCGCGGTTCAGGAACTCGGCCCCCCGCGGATTGGCGATCACGTCGACCACCTGCGGGGTATCGATCAGGACGAGCTGATCGCCGTGCACCAGCAGGTTGTAGGCGGATAGATCGCCGTGAGCCACGCCAAGGCGCGCGAGTGTGGCCATCGACTGCACGAGCTGACGCCACAATCCGGCCAGGTCGGCGCCACGCAGCCCGCACTCGGCCAGCCGCGGCGCGGCTGTCCCGTCTGCCGTCCCGATGAACTCGAGCAGCACCTCGGTGCCGAGTACCTGAACCGGGTAGGGCACGCGCACGCCAGCCAGATGGAACTGGCAGAGCGCGGAGAACTCCGCGCCCGCCCACTGTTCGGCGATCATCTCGCGGCCGAAGGCGCTGCGGCCGGCCATGGCCCGGCTGGCCCGGGAATCCCGAACGCGCCTGCCTTCGAGGTACTCGCTGTCGCGATGGAACAGGCGATGCTCCGCCGACCGGTACCTCTTGGCCGCCAGCAGGCAAGAGCGGTCGGTCCCCGGCAGGCCGCGTCGCAGCAGGAAAACGTCGGCTTCCTTGCCGGTCTTCAGGATCCCGAGCTCAGTGTCGGTGGCCGCGAGCTCGGTGATCAGCCAGCCCGGATGCGGCCGCGGCCCCCGCTCGGACGCCGCAGACTGATCCCAGGTCGACCATCGGTCGCCGTCGGGAACTCCGTCAGTCAGATCGAGTTCGTCCAGCGACGGCAAGGCCGGACGGTGCCGGTCGCGCTTCGCGAAGGTAGCTTCGTCGTCGTCAAATCGCCGTCTGCTACGGCGCTGGCGCGCAGGGTCGTGCACGACAAGTGCTCCTCAGGCAGGAAGGAAGGATGAGCAGTATGAAACCGGGCACAGTGAAGCTCGGGGCGTTCATCATTTGCGTCCTCCCTTCGTGTCGGAGCAGTCGTCTGGGCGTGCGGCATCCGCTCGCCGGTGTGACAGCGTGGCACGCGAGTGCACTCGGCGGCAACCGGTTTTGGCGGGCGTCGCGCGCACCCTGTCCGGCCTCGGTCACCAGGTGCGGTCGCCTACGGTAGGGAGCATGAAAGCGCCCTCCAGCCGCCCGAGCGCCGGTCCTGGACCGGACGGCGCAGGCACGAGCGTGCTCATCGTCGAGGACGACGCGAGCATCGCCGCGCAGCTGGTCAAAGGGCTGACCAGGGGCGGCTACCGCGTCGATCACGTCACGACGGGGCATGAAGCCCTTCAGCGGGGCGAATCGGACGTCGTCCTGCTCGATCTGGAGCTGCCGGACCTGGACGGCGTACAGGTGTGCCGGAAGCTGCGCGAGCGGACTGACGCCGCCATCATCGTGGTGACGGCGCACGGGGAGGAGCCAGACCGGGTGATGGCGCTCGACGCCGGCGCGGATGACTACCTGGTGAAGCCATTCGGGCTGGCCGAGCTCCAGGCCAGGATCAGGGCGGTGCTGCGCCGGGTCCGCCCTGGCGGCGACGTAGTGAAGTACGGTCCGCTGGTGGTGGACATCCGGACTCGCCGCGTCACCGTGTCGGGGTCGGAGATCGTGCTGACGCCGAAGGAATTCGACATTCTCGAAATCCTCGCGGCCGATCCGGGCCGCGTCGTGGGCCGTCAGGAGATTCTGGAAGGCGCCTGGGATGCGCACTGGTACGGCCCGACGAAGGTGCTTGATGTGCACATGGCGTCGCTGCGCCGCAAGCTCGGGATGACCGGCCTCATCGAGACGGTTTACGGCCGGGGGTTCCGGCTCGGCGAGGTCTAGATGACTCGCCGGATCGTGCTTGCGGTCCTGGCCCTGGTCGCCGCGGTGCTCGGGGTCGTCGCGGTTCCGCTCGGGGTCATCACCACGAGCCAGGACATGCGCGCGTTCCGGAACGAAGCCGTGGTGTCCGCCGCCACTGTCGTCAACGTCGCCGAGGAACGGCTCGACGACGGAGTGCACGGCTCGTCCCTCGGTCGCACGGTGCGGCAGCTGGGGCGCGGCGGCGATCAGGTTGTCGTACTCGACCGAACCGGGCGACAGGTCATCGGCACCGCCGCCAGGCCGGCCGTGACCAAGGCTCAGCTAGCGAGAGCGGTTGCCAGCGGCAAGCCCGTCAGCTACCAGAACGACGACCGGCTCGTAGTCGTCGCCCCTGTGCATCACGACACGGGCTCAGGCATCGTCGGCATCGTCGTGCTCGGCCGCCCGACGTCTGCGGTCGATCATCAGGCCGCACTGCTGTGGGGAATGATCGCCGCCATCGCCACGGCCGGCCTGCTCGCTGCGGCGCTTGTCGCAATAGGCCTGGCGCGCTGGGTCAGCAAGCCCCTGAGCCGGCTCGAGGTGGCCGCGCAGGAACTCGGCGAAGGGCAGCTTAGTACACGGGCACCGGCTGACACCGGACCAAGCGAGGTCCGCCAGCTGGCAGCCAACTTCAACTCGATGGCGGCTCGCCTGGAGGCGCTGGTCAGCGGCCACCAGGCAACAGTCGCGGACGTATCGCACCAGCTGCGAACGCCGCTGGCGGCGCTTCGGCTGCGGCTTGACCTGCTCGCGCAAGACAGTAACGCAGCCGCTGCCGCCGAGCTCGCGGGAGCGCAGGACGAGATCGCCCGGCTGTCGCGCCTGGTGAACGGCATGCTCGCGGTCGCGCGGGCGGAGAACATCGCGACGGCTCAGGTCAACCTCCAGCTCGACACCGTGATCAGGACCAGGGTGGCAGCGTGGCTGCCGGCGGCGGACGAGCGCGACGTCCGGCTGGCTGCCGACGCCGAACGGGTCTGGGCGCGCATGGGTGAGGGGCATCTGGAGCAGATCCTGGACAACCTGATCGCCAATGCCCTCGACGTGCTGCCGGCCGGCGGTGCCATCTGGATCACCGGCAGGGAAGTCGGAGACAGGGCCCAGATCATCGTCGCGGACAACGGTCCGGGCATGAGCCAGCAGCAGCAAAAGGTCGCGTTCCGCCGGTTCGCCACCAGCAATGGCGGCGGCACCGGCCTCGGGCTGGCGATTGTCGACCGGCTCACGGTCGCCAGCGGCGGCACCGCGGCGCTGTCTGACACCTCCGGCGGTGGGCTTACGGTGACGATCGATCTGCCGCTGGCACGGCGCGAACGCGGCCAGCGCCGAGGCATTCACCTGACCTCAGGGGCGACTGCCCCGTCGGACACTGGTGGTCAGCAGCGCCGGCAGCGCCGGGCCGGGCGGCTAGCGGAGCCATCATCTCGGCCGCCTGATCATGATTAACCAGTTCTGAACTTTTCCTGAACCGGTCACCGGGACCCCGCCGGGCAGGCTGATGTAGGCGGTTCGGCGAACGGAGAACACCTGCATGCGCGATCAGCTGCACTTCGCCTCGGCGCGGCGCGACGACAGGCTGGCCAGGGTCCGGAAGCTGACGCTGTGGATCGGCGGCGGCGCGGCCGCCGCGTCGCTGGGCCTCGGCACCGCGTTCGCGCACGCGCTCCCTGGCCACGCGGCGGGATCGCCGAGCGCAGGATCGACGCCAGCGGCCGGCGGCTCGGCTGGCGCCGGCGCTGGCGGCTCGGCTGGCACCGGTACCGGTTTCGGGGGCACCGGTACCGGGGCCGGGGGCGCTAGCGCCAGTACGGCGGGCGGCGGCACGCACCGCCACCATCACGCGCTCGCACCGCCACAGCAGCCGCCGTCCCGGGCGCCCGCAGCGGCGCCGCCGGTGGTCCACTCAGGCGCATCGTGACCGCGACGCTCGCTACGGCGCATGCCCCGATCTCGCTGACGGCCAGCCACGTGCTGGCCGCTGGCAGTTCCGGGCCAATCGCGCTGTGGTACACCACCCGGGCTACCGGCGTAGTCGCGCTTGTCCTGCTGACCGCTACCGTGGCCCTGGGCGTGGCTGGCACCGCGCGGCTGGAGACGCAGTCGATGCCGCGGGTGGTCCGGTCCGGCTTGCACCGCAACGTGTCGCTACTGGCGGTGGCGTTCGTCGCCACGCACGTGCTCACCTCGATCATCGACCCGTATGCCGGGATTGGCTTCGCTTCAGCTTTTGTTCCGTTCACCTCTCCCTACCGGCCGCTGTGGGTAAGCCTCGGTGCCATCGCGTTCGACATGATGCTCGCCATCGTGATCAGCAGCCTCATCAGGAGGCGGCTGCCATACCGGGCCTGGCGCGCGGTGCACTGGCTGGCGTACGCGTGCTGGCCGGTGGCCTTGTGGCACGGCCTCGGGTCGGGTACCGACAGCCGCCTGTCGTGGCTGCTCCTCCTGGACGCCGGGTGCGTGCTCGTGGTCGCCGCCGCGGTGTGCTGGCGGCTGCAGCTCGCGCCCAGTGCCGACGTGCGCACCGCGGGCATCGTGGGCACCGGGGCGTTCGTGCTGGCGACCATCACGTTTGTGGCCATCGGCCCGCTGCATGCGGCCTGGCCGCGATGAGCCTCGACACGACGGCGAGACGAGTGCCACACCATGTGCAGCTCAGCAGGCTGACAGCCGGCTGGCAGGACGCAGGCCGCGGCGCCACGCTTCGCCAGCATGCTGCGACGTACGGGCCGATGCCGACTATAACCAGGCGCGGCAGCCATGACTTGCTTGACGAAGTCGCTGCCGCCCGGCTGACTGGCCGCGGCGGCGCCGGGTTCCCGACCGCAGTCAAGATGCGCACGGTGGCCTCAAAGCGGGGCCTGGCCGTGGTCGTCGCGAACGGCATGGAGAGCGAGCCTGCCAGCGAGAAAGACCAGGCCCTGCTGGCCCGCGCGCCACACCTGGTGCTGGACGGGATCGTGCTGGCGGCAGAGGCTGTCGGCGCGAGCGAGGCGCATCTGTGTCTGCCTCGCACTAGGGACTGGCTCATCGACAGCGTGCTCGCCGCGGTCGACGAGCGGCGGCGGGCTGACCTCGAGCGCGTTCCTATCTGTGTGCATGGCCTGCCGCATCAGTACGTGTCGAGTGAGGAAACCTCGCTGGTGCACTGGCTGAACGGCGGCGAGGCCAAGCCCACGAACACGCCTCCACGCCCATTCGAGCGCGGCGTTGGCAAGCGGCCCACGCTAGTCGACAACGTGGAGACGCTGGCTCACGTCGCGCTGATCGCGCGATACGGCGCGCACTGGTTCCGCGAGGCCGGGCACGCCGATGCGGCCGGCACCATGCTGACCACCGTGTCGGGCGCGGTGGCGCAGCCCGGCGTGTACGAGATCGAAGCCGGGTCCGCTCTCGGCGAGGTGCTGGCCATGGCCGGAGCGGACCTGGCCGCGCGGTCCGTGCTGATCGGCGGGTACTTCGGCACCTGGCATGACATCGGCGAGGTGGCAAGCCTGCCGTTCTCCGCAGCCGGACTGCGGCCGATCGGCGGCACGCCGGGGGCTGCCGTCCTCTACGTCCTGCCGGCCGAAGGCTGCGGGCTGGCCGAGGCCGCCCGGATCCTGTCGTACCTGGCGAGCCAGGGCGCGCAGCAATGCGGCCCGTGCATGTTCGGGCTGCCGGCAATCGCCGATGACCTGGCCCAGCTGGCGTCCGCTCGGCTGGAGGGCGACCCGATCGAGCGCATGCAACGGCGGTTCGGCCAGATAGCCGGGCGCGGGGCCTGCCGCCATCCCGATGGCGCGGTACGGATGGCCGAGTCGGCGCTGCGGACCTTCGCTGCCGACGCGCACGCGCACGCGCGGCGGCGGACGTGTCTGGCAGCGCAGGGCATGGGTCCCCGCCCTTCGCAGTCGCCCCCGGCCGAGTTGGCGCGCACGGTCCAGTGGGACTGGCGATGAGCACGAAGCTCGAGCTCAACCCCATCGCGTGCACCGGGCATGGGTTGTGTGCCGACCTGCTCCCCGAGCTCATCGAGCTGGACGAGTGGGGCTATCCGATCATCGCCGAGCGGGTGCCGAACCACCTGGCCGTACACGCCAAGCGCGCTGTCAGCGCCTGTCCGACGCTGGCGCTCCGACTGACCAGGACGCAACGTCGACAGGAGGAGAGCTAAGTGGGACGGCCGGACACCGCGCACACGACCGCGCAGCATCGACGGGCGGCCCCGGTCGCCGGGGCCCAGGGCAACGAGAAGCTGACCGCGATGACGGGCGCCGTCCTGCTTGTCGGCTTCGCTGTCGAAGGCCTCACCGTTCTCGAGATACACCGGCTGCTCTACTGGCATTTCCTGCTCGGCCTGGTGCTGATCGGCCCGGTGCTGCTGAAGATCTCCTCGACGTTGTACCGGTTCGTCCGCTACTACGCCGGCTCCGCGCCGTACGTGCGCAAGGGCCCGCCCGCCCCGTTCCTGCGCGTGCTCGGACCCCTCGTGATCCTCACATCGGTGGCCGTGCTCGCCACCGGCGTGATCCTGGCGGTCGCCGGACGGGGCGGCCCCTGGCTGTTCCTGCACAAAGCATCGTTCGTGCTCTGGTTCGGCGTCATGACCATCCACGTACTCAACTACGCGCCGCGGCTGCCGAGGATGCTAGGCGCGCGTTCGGACCTCGGCGGCCGTGGGGTAGCAGTTCCCGGCGGCCTGGCGCGCTGGTTCCTGCTGGCGGCATCGCTGGTGGCCGGCGTCGGCGTGGCCGCGGTGACGATGCACATGTCCGGCTCGTGGGGAGTCAGCTTCTGACCTCGGGCGGGACGGCGCCGCCTGGCACGCTAGCGCCGAGGCTGTCGCGCCAGGTCAGCGCACCCTTGGGTGTGTACCAGGTCATCGCCCTGACCGCGAAGCGCCCGGCCCGGACGGCCGGATCGTCCTCGGCCAGCAGGCGAGCCCGCTCCAGCGACCCTGCCTGGTAAAAACAGATGCCGGCGATCTCGTCGTCGCCCTCGACGGGCCCGGCGCCCATCATGAACCCGGCGGCCCGCATCTTCCGGAAGTGCCCCAGATGCTGGAGTCCGAGCGCTGCGCTCGCCTCGTCTTCGAGCCTGGGCTGATCCGGCGGCCGGACCAGCAGGATCAGCTGGTAGGTATCGAACTCATCCGGCGCGGCGGCCGGCGCCCAGTCAGGCTCGAGCGCCTTGAGCTGCTCGTGGTGCAGGCGCAGGTGGAAACTCGCGTTGCCGTCGATGAAGGCGCCGATCGGGACCGGGCCGTCTTGCACCACGGTGTCGCCGTCGCGGATGATGACGTGCACGGGCGTGTCGGCCATGGCGCCGAGCCCGTCGCGGGCCGCCGCCAGCCGCGCCGCGGACCGCTCGATCTCGCCGGCCAGTCCGGCCAGGCCGCCGACGCTCGTCGCGTACGCGGCCAGTTCCACCTCGTCGATGGTGCTGGCGTTGTCGTAGGTGACCTCGGCCCCTTCGGCTACCTGCTCCGCGGTCGCCGCGATCAGGTCGTTGTTCCTGGACACATGTGCTGCCACGAGCTCGGCCGGCCAGCCGCCGTCAGCAGGGTCGCGAAAACCGCCGGCCAGCAGTGAGGCGACAAATGGCGCGTACGCTGCGGTTACGCTGTCCATAGTCATGTTTGGTCCTCCAGGTGCGGTCGGCCGGCCCGAAGCCGGTCGACACTGCCAAACCTAGCGTCGGGCGTCAACGGCAGGAGTGACAGTGCCAGCTGAGGTGACAGGGCCAGCTGAGCAGCCCCGGTCATTGCTCCCCGATCTGGGCCTGGACGACCTGCTGGCTGAGCTTCAGGTCAGGCTTCAGGCGGTGCTGGCGACGCGCGACCGGGTGAATGCCCTGTTCGAGGCTGTCGTGACAGTGGGCACCAATCTCGACATCGAGGTCGTCCTGCGCGGGATCGTCGAGTCTGCCGTCTCGCTCGTGGATGCGCGCTACGGCGCCATGGGCGTGATCGGGGATGGTGACCGCCTTGCTGAGTTCATCCCGGTTGGGCTCAGCGAGGACGAGATCGGCCGAATCCATCACTGGCCCGAAGGGCGCGGGCTGCTTGGGGCGCTGATCACCGACCCGAAGCCGCTGCGGATCGGCGACCTGAACCAGCACGAGCTGTCATCAGGCTTCCCGGCTGGTCATCCGCCGATGACCTCGTTCCTGGGCGTGCCGATCCGGATCAGGGACAAGGTCTACGGGAACCTCTACCTGACCGAGAAGCGAGACGGCGGCCACTTCGACGATGAGGACGAGGCCATCCTCGTGGCTCTGGCCGCCGCGGCCGGCGTGGCGATTGACAACGCCCGCCTCTATGACGAGTCCCGCCGCCGGCAGCGCTGGCTGAGCGCGAGTGCCGAAGTCACCAGGGCCTTGCTGTCCGGTAGCGATGCCCTGGCCCTCATCACGGCCAAGGCGCTGGAGATGTCGGGCGCCGACCTGGTCGTGCTCGCGCTCGCGGCGCCGGACCGGACGCTCCTGCATATCGAGCATGCGGCCGGAGTCGGCGCCGACCAGGCGCTCGGGCTGGTGCTGCCCGTCGCTGACTCGGCGTCCGGTCATGTGCTGGCGACCGGCGAGCTGCTGACCGTAGATGACTTCAGTCATGATGACCGGGTCGCCCGCGTTGCCAGAGAACATATGGACCTCGGCCCAGCGATCCTCGTACCGCTGGGCACGCCGGGCAACGTCCGTGGCGTGCTGACTGCGGGCCGTCATCCGGGCGCCATGCCGCTGGCGCCGGCCGCGGCCGAGATGCTCGTGACGTTCGCTACCCAGGCGGGGATCGCGCTCGAGCTGGCCGAGCACCGCCGCCAGGCCGAGCGGGTGGCAGTCTTCGAGGACCGCGACAGGATCGCGCGTGACTTGCATGACCTGGTCATCCAGCGCCTTTATGCCACCGGCATGTCGCTACAGGGTGCTGTGTCACTGATCGGCTCAGCCGAGGTGGCGCAGCGGGTGAACCTGGCGGTGGACGCGCTGGACGAGACGATCCGGGAGATCCGGTCGTCGATCTTCGCGCTGCAGACCCGCGAGGACACCAAGCCCCCTGGCCTGCGCGCGCGGATTCTGCACGAAGCCGACCAGGCGACCGGCCTGCTCGGGTTCCCGCCGTCGCTCCAGCTCGATGGGCGGCTGGACGATGGGGTGCCGGACGATATTGGCGAGCAGCTGATCGTGGTGCTGCGCGAGGCACTGTCCAACGCAGCCCGGCACTCGGGCGCCAGCAAGGTCGACGTGGTGGCGCTGGCCGCCGGCGATCTCGCCCTGACCGTCCGCGACAACGGATCGGGCATCGGCACAACCGGCCGCCGCGGCGGCCTGGCCAACATGGAGCAGCGTGCCGTCAAGCTCGGCGGCATCTTCCGGGCCGAGCCGCTCGCCGACGGCGGCACCGAGATTGCCTGGCGAGTGCCGCTGAGCAGTCCGCCGAGCTGAGCGGCTGCGGACGCGGCTCTCCGGCTAGTGTCCCGCCTGGTCGAAGATGCGGGTCGCATATGCCGCGGCCTGGGTCCGGCGCTCCATGCCCAGTTTGGCGAAGAGCCCGGACACGTAGTTCTTCACTGTCTTCTCGGCCAGGTACATCCGCTCGCCGATCTGCCTGTTGGTCAGGCCTTCGCCGATGAGCTCCAGGATCTTGCGCTCCTGCGGGGTCAGGCCGGCCAGCGGATCCTTGCGGGTCGCCTGATCGCGCATCCGGGCCATGACTTTCCTGGCCGCCTCCGGGTCCAGCATCGACTCCCCCGACGCGACCGTGCGCACAGCGCCGACCAGGTCGGTGCCGCGGATCTGCTTGAGCACGTACCCGGCCGCCCCGGCCATGATCGCGTCGAACAGCGCCTCGTCATCGCCGAACGAGGTGAGCATCAGGCACGCGATTTCCGGATGCCGGGACCGGATCTCGCGGCACACCGTTACGCCGTCACCGTCGGGCAGCCGCACGTCCAGTACCGCGACGTCCGGCATCAGCGCCGGGATCCTGGCCAGGGCCGACTCGGCGGTTCCCGCCTCGCCGATGACGATGATGCCGGGCTCGGCTTCGAGCATGTCCCTGACCCCGCGCCGGACGATCTCGTGATCGTCGAGCAGGAACACCTTGACGACTGCCTTGCCCTGCTCACCGTTCGTCATCGAGTTGCCCTCCGCGATCCCACACGTGGCGGGAACGGGGTCGTTCCTGCGCACCTACCTCACGATAACGGTGGCCACCTGTGCTGATGCAGGACCTTGGTCCCGATCTCAGAGGCCAAACGGCTCAGATCCGCTCCGGCTCGAGCTGCGCATTACCGACCGGGATCAGGCGTGCGAACAAGCCTGGGGAAACCATGGAGATGTGACCGTTGGACAGCCATTTAACGATGTATGGCGGCGAGCCGTCGGCCTGCGTCACGCCAATGATGAGGCCCATCCTGGCCTCGTCACCCTCGACGAGGAGCCGGTCGCCCACGTGTGCATACATAGCGGTCTCCTTTGCTTCGGCTTCGGCGCCGGCGAGCCGGCCCTCTTTCACCAGCGTGCCTCCGATCACCACGCACTAGGCAGCGGCAGAGGTCCTCAGCCGCTGGGACGTTGGCACCGTCGGTCTCCGAGCCATGACAGATGAAAACCGCCTCCCGCCCGCGTGATCCGCGGGCGGGAGGCAGTTGGCCGGGGTTTGTGCGCCGGGCTGCGTTGAGCTCAGCTGGCGTTGACCGGGACGCGGGTGGCGATGGTGGGCAGGATCTCGGTCTCCGGGGCGGTGCGCCGCAGGTGCAGATAGCCGAGGATGGACAGGGCCAGCATGAGGGCGGCGGCGATGAAGGAGGCGATGGCGGCGAGCAGGGCGATCTCGCCGAGCTGCCAGAATCCGTAGGCCTCCAGCAGCATGCTGCGCAGCGTGGTGCCCTTGAACACTGTCGCGACCTGGCCGGCCAGGACGAGGTTCTTCGGCTGGGCGATGGCCTCACCCGACAGCTGCGAGTAGGTCTTGCCGCCGCCGATCAGGAACAGGTGCCGGCCGATGAAGTAGTTGGCGTAGGTCTCGGCCTGCGCCCCGGTGGTCATGGGCTGGCCGGCGTACTTGGCCATCTGCGCGCGGTTGGCCGCTGGCAGGATCTTGAACTCCGGGCTGCTTGTAGTCGGGAACACGATCTTCTGAGCGGACAGCTGGCTGGCCACCTGGTTGTTGGCGTATGAGTGCCCCCAGGACAGCAGCACTCCCGCGACGACGAGCACGACCACCAGGAGCAGGCCTGCCGCTGTCGCCAGCGCATCGAAAGTCCTCCTGCGCATTTCTTGTTCCTCCTTGTTGTCCCGGGCTTGATCACCCGGCCAACCGACGTTGGTTAGCTAGGAGGAGCATGTCGCCGGGCGAGGGCCCGGACCCAGGGTCGTGCGGCCCTAATGCCCGGGACTTCGGTCCTGCGTAACCGCCACAGCAGCGACGTTGCCGATTTGCTTATGCGGACGGCGGGGTCACCCGAGCGTGACGGGATCGCCGCGGCGGATCGGGCCGCCCGCGATCACGTCGGCGTACACACCCACGTTGACGTGGTTGTGCTGGGCGGCCGTACGCAGGATGCCGGAGTCCTTGGGTAGATCTCCCTGCGCCAGCGTGGTCATGACGCAACGGCTGCAGGCTTCGGTGATCCGCAGCCGGACGTGGTCTCCGATTGCGACGGTGTGACCGATCCAGTCATCCTCGGGGAACCCCTGTGCATCTGGGCCGGTCGAGACGACGATGTTTGGCCGGAAGCGCCGCACCTCGAAGCGGCCTTCCGGATGCAGCGCGCGGAGGCGGTCCATGGTGGCCGTGGTGAGCAGGTGCACGAGAGCCACGTCGAAGAACGTTCCCGTCGGCAGGTCAAAGTCGGTCACCGTGTCGTGGAGGTCCAGGCCTTCCACGTCGGGCCAGTACTCCTCGGCCGTCGTGCCCGGCGAGTCGCCGGACTGAAGCGCCTCAGCGAAGGTGACCTCGCGGCCGAGTGCTGCGGAAAGGATCTTCGGCAAGTCAGCCTGGCTGCTGGTCAGCGATGTCCCGTTCGGAAGCGTCAGGCGGACTGCGGGCAGCTCCGATCCCGGCTGCGGCGGCTCGACGTAGGCGGCGCGGAAGTCGAGGAAGTTGGCCCACTTGCGGGGATTCTTGGCGCCGGCGACCTTGCCGGTCGCCCTGTCCACGACCGCGAACTGGCGATCGCCCAGCATGCCGCGCGGGGTGATCTCGGCGGCGTTCAGTTCCTCGCCCAGCATCGACTTCACCGGATAACGCCACAGCGCGCCGACAGATCCGGCGTCGGCCGCGGCTAGATGCGGCGAGTTGGCTTGCATAACGGCGCCCCCGAACTAGGACATACAAA
>DATHPF010000082.1:0-2886 GCA_035484155.1 Streptosporangiaceae bacterium | reverse complement strand
CTCTTGTCGAGTGGGTATCAGCCGATACTGCCAGTGCAGCCGATCCCTATTAGCAGACCAGCAAGAATGCCGGCTTCTGCGGTCAAGCACCTTGCCAGCCACGGCTACCGTGAGCATCACCACGATCACGTTTGCGGCCAGGCCCGCGCGCAGCGCGTGCCGCTCCCAGAAGCTCTCGCTGGCGTCGCCAGAGACCACGGCCGCACCACACGCCAGCAACGCCAAGAAGGCCAGTATCCGCGTAGTCGGCCGATACGACGCGACCGATCCAGTGCGTCGTGGGCGCTGTTTGCCGCTCATATGGTCCGCACAGCCATCTCCGGGTGTTTGACTGCGCCTGCCCGGCCAGCCAGAAACTGGCGAGCCGGTAGAGCAGTACTGCGGCCAGCGCCTGGCCGGCGCGGAGCCCGGTGGCTACCAGGGCCACGCCGAGGGTCCCTTCGGCGACCCCGAGGCCGCCGGGTGTGAGGTTCAGGCTTTGCGCCGGGAGGGATTCTCCGGGTCACCTCCGTGGCGCTCGGCGCGCGGGTGATGCGGGACCGGGACAGGACGTCGAGGCCGAGGCAGCGCCGACCTTCGGTCCATTCGTCGTGCTGCTCGGCCAGGACCGCGTCGACGAGGCGGGTCAAGGGAGTCGCGGCCCGGGGAGGGTCCCCACGACGTCGGTGCGGCGGCGGATGTCGCGGATAGCGGTTGCCGGACCAGATCTGGCGCCAGAGCTTGAGGAGGTCCGCTACGGCGGGCCACCTGGCGGGGTGTCGGCGGTGAGATCGACGATCCGCTGGAGCAGCGCGACAGCATCTGCGAGAACGCCTTGCTCGTGCTGATTGAGCTGGTCGGTCAGGCGTTCGGCCAGCCAGTCCTGCTTTACCGCCCTGGCTTCGTCGAGGGCGCGTCGGCCTGCGTCGCTGACCGTGATGATGCTCTGCCGGCCGTCGTTGGAGTCCGCTGTCCGGTCTGCGAATCCTTGAGCCTCAAGGCTGGCCACGATCGCGCCCATTGACTGCGACCGCGTTCCTTCAGCGCGCGCTAGCTGTGAGATGGTTTGCGGCCCGCCAGTCTCCAGCCTGAGCAGAGCGGACTCTTGTGACCACGTCAAGTCGCCGGGACTAGCCGTCGACCGCAGGCGCCGGATGAGCCCGACAGTCACTGCCCGGAGCTGAGCTGCGACAGCAGCTTGATCGATCGGTGCAGAGTCGCGTTCAGTTCTCACCGGCCCATCCTCTCCCGAAACAGGGCATGAGCCCGGTACAAGGTATGAAGGTTGTCTTCGAAGGTTACCTTCATATATTGTCGGACTGTCGCGACCGTCCGGCCACGGCCCAGGCTGGTGCTCGGGGAAAGATGAAAGCCGCAGTCGTTGACGCCGTTGGCACCACGCTCGGAAGAGCGCTGTGGTCCGGCGTTACCGATGTCATCAACTCGGCGGCGGCCGACCCGTGGAGGCGGTTCACGAACTGCTGCCCGATGGCGTTGGCAGCGTGTTCGACGCGGAAATCAGCCGGGAGGAGACCGAGTCCGGCTATCAGAGGCTCGCCGATCCGGAAGTCACCAGCAGATTCTGAATCGGCCCGGCCTCGCTCTGCTAGCTGGGCCACGAAAGGAGTGAACATGACGTCCCATACGGCTATCTCGCCGCAAGAAGCCGCCGACCGCCTAGCCATCCGGGAACTGGTTGACGCCTATGCGCACTGCGCCGACGGGCGCGATGCCAGGGGCCAGATGGATCTGTTCACCGAAGACACCCGCTTCCTGGTCTTCTATGACCTGACTTCCGAGGAACCGTCCCAGGAGCTGCACGGGCGAGAGTCTCTGGCTCCGGTGTTCGGCGACCTCAATCAGTACGCCGCCACCATGCACTTCAACGGGCAGAGCACGATCTCTCTCGACGGGGACCGGGCCACTGGCGAAAGCTACTGCCTGGCCCATCACCTCAAGGTCACCGAGGACAGGCAGCGCACACTGATGGTCGCGTCCATCCGGTATCTCGATCAGTTCATCAAGCAGGACGGCCAATGGCTCTTTGCCGAGCGGCGGCTGATGGTCAACTGGATCGATACGCGACCGTCTGAGGCCTGACACCAAGAACGTGATGTGCACTCTGGCTCGGGCGACTGGATATCACGGGCTACCCGCGAAGTGATGAGCGAGCACGCGGAACCTATACGAGTCGTTGGCGATCCGGCCAAGACCGGACCAGGGCCGGATCGGGCTGCTGCGCGTTGTGGTCAGTGGGCCTGTCTGAGTTCGTGCTGGCCGCCTCTACAAAGCCCGCCGGGCTGGCCTCAGGGAGCGGAGATCTACAGGAGGGGCAGGGCGACCGCGGCACCGGCCCGGCTGTGCTGGCAGACCCGGTGCCGCAGTCGTCGCGTGACGGCGCGGCAGGCGGATCAGGGGATCCAGGGCGCCTTGTAGGTGCCGGTGTAGAAAAGGATCGCGGTCCAGTCGTCGCCGGCCCAGATCGCGCTGATCTTGCCGGCCTGCAAGCGGTAGATGTCGACACCGTCCCAGTGGATGTTGCGCCCGGTGGCCGGGATGCCCAGCAGGGCGCCCTTCTGCGTCCCGCGCACGACCACGCGCACCACGACCTGGTCGCCCTGGCCGAAGATGTCCTTGATGGACGCGTGTGCGTTGGGCAGGGAGGCCACCACGCCAGCGAATAGCCCGGCGACGTCCTTGCGGCCCTTGACCGTGCCCACGGTGCCGCCGTGCCACTGCATGTCCCTGGTCAGGTAGCGGCCGGCATGGTCGCCGTGGTGCTCGTCGATGACGTCGCGGAGGAACGCCTGCACCTCCCGCTCGTTGGCCGCCACGTCGGCGCCCCGCGAGGCCTTGGCCGGCCGGGCGGTGTGCCCAGCGGCCCCGGTTGTCGCGCTCGCCGTAGCG
>DATHPF010000081.1:0-2661 GCA_035484155.1 Streptosporangiaceae bacterium | reverse complement strand
ATCACCGCGGCGTGGTGCCACCCGGCATGTTCGTGGTGCTCGGCGACAACGCCATGTGGAGCTATGACTCGCGGATGATCGGCTGCGTACCGGCGGAGCGGCTGCTCGGCGTCATGATCCGTCCGCTGAACGGCAGCGCGGTCCCGGCACCCCGCCGGCTCGATCGGCGAGGACATTCCGGGTAGGCGCCACATCGGGGCGGCGAGTTCGCCTGCCGATCAGGTTCACTTCTCTCGCCCGCTGCCAGGACGGACCGCCAGCCGGGGTCAGGGCTCACCAGGCGGGCCGACCAGCGCAGCGGTAGGCGTGTTACCCGTTCGCTGCTGGGCCTGGACGCCCCACCCTCACCTGACGGAATCAATATTCCGCTTTGTTAGACTCCTAGCGGAACAGCGATTCCGCTTTGAGGGGATCTTGATGGTCAAGAGTGGCAGGCGCGCGCATTATCAGGTCACATTCGCGGTGCTGGTCCTGGGGATCGCGGCGTTCGCGCTGTTGCAGTCACTGGTTATCCCGGTGCTGACGACGGTGCAGCACGAACTGCACACCACGCAGGGCACGGTGACATGGGTGCTTACCGCCTACCTGCTGTCGGCATCGATCATGACGCCGATCCTGGGCAGGGTCGGCGACATGAAGGGCAAGGAGCGGGTCTTCGTGGCCTCGCTCGTGGCACTTGCGGTTGGTTCGCTGCTCGCAGCGCTCGCTCCCTCCATCGAAGTGATGATCGTGGCACGGGTAATCCAGGGTGCCGGTGGCGGCATGGTGCCTGTCGCGTTCGGGATCATCCGGGATGAGTTCCCGTCCGAGAAGGTGACTGGCGCAGTCGGGGCTCTCGCCGCGCTGACCGCGATAGGGGCTGGCCTTGGAATCGTCCTGGCGGGCCCGATCGTTAACGCGCTGGACTACCACTGGCTGTTCTGGCTGCCTATGATCCTCACAATCGTTGCCGCCGTGGCCGCGGTACTGTTCGTGCCTGAGTCGCCGGTGCGTGCCCCCGGACGGATCAGTTGGCTGCCAGCGGTGCTGCTGTCCGCGTGGCTTGTCGCGCTGCTGGTCGCGCTGAGCGAGGCACCAGTCTGGGGCTGGGGCTCCGGCCGGGTGCTCGGCCTGCTGGCAGCGGCGGTGGTGCTGGCCGCGGGCTGGATGATCGCCGAGCTGCGCGCCACCACGCCGCTGATCGACATGCATATGATGCGGCGGACGACCGTGTGGACGAACAACCTTGTCGCGTTGCTCATCGGTATGGGGATGTATGCGACGTTCGCATTCCTGCCCGAGTTCGTGCAGACGCCCACCGCCGCCGGTTACGGGTTCGGCGCGAGTATCACCCGCTCCGGGCTCATGCTGCTGCCCGCCACGATCACCATGTTCGTCGTCGGTATGTCCGTCGGCCGACTCGCCCGCAGGCTCGGGGGCAAGGTCCTTGTTATCGCTGGCTGCCTGATCGGAAGCGTAGCCATGGCGGTTCTCGCCTTCGCGCACGGGCACGAGTGGGAGATCTACTTGTCGACCGCCCTGATGGGGATCGGGTTCGGGCTTGCGTTCTCGGCCATGGCCGCGCTAGTCGTCGCCGCAGTACCGACCTCACAGACCGGTGTTGCCAGCGGCATGAACGCGAACATCCGCACAATCGGGGGCAGCATCGGCGCGGCCATGATGGCCAGTATCGTCACCTCGCAGCTCGCGCCGTCCGGACTGCCGAAGGAGTCCGGCTACACGATCGGCTTCGCTGTCATGGCCGGCTCGCTCGTGCTAGCAGCGCTCGCTGGCCTGCTCATTCCCTCGATGGGGCGCCTGCGACAGATGGCCGATGAGCCGGAGCACAGCGAGATGGCCATGGTCGCCGGTGGGACAATCGTCGGAGACAAGAGCGAGTGACCGGATGTGCCGTGCGGCCTAGCGCCGAATGATCTGCCACGCAGGGCAGCCTGCTCGAGCCGGGAGGAGCAGATGGTGAACGGTCAGCCGTCCCGGCCAGTTACACTCCAGCGCCCCGCCCGGGCTGTACGGCGCGACGCCGTCCGGAACTACCACCGCATCCTCGACGCCGCACGCGAGGTGCTCGGCGAATCGGGCGCTGATGCTGGCATGGAGGAGATCGCCGCGCGCGCAGGTGTGGGCATCGGCACGGTGTACCGCCGGTTTGCCAGCAAGGACGCCCTGATCAGTGAGCTCCTGCAGCTCGCAGTGGAGCAGTTGATGGGAGCCACAGAAAAGGCGCTGGTGCGCACCGACGGGTACGGACTCGAAGAACTGCTGCGCGCCTTCGGGCAGTCATTCGCCGACCATGCCCGCTACGCGAACCTGCTCCTCGATCGCCCCACCGACCCCTCCGCCGCGCACCGGATCCGAGTAGCCATCGACGAGCTCACCGCACGTGCTGTAGCGGCCGGCACGGTGAACCCAGGCGTTACCGCCGGTGACGTCATGGCCCTGGTCTGGGCTATGCGCGGTCTGGTGCAGGCCGTGGAGGAGGTCGGTCCAGGGACCTGGCAGCGGTTCCTCGACATCCACCTCGCTGGCATGCGAACGCCGGGACCGCTCAGTAGCGCACCGGCCATGCCCACCCGGCCGCTACCGGACCTCGCCCCGCGGCGCCAGTCCTGACCGCCGGCACAGGTTGGGGTGTGCGCTACGGCACTTGTGGGTCCGCCGCGC
>DATHPF010000080.1:0-28067 GCA_035484155.1 Streptosporangiaceae bacterium | reverse complement strand
GACCGCGCGTCCGGACAGCAGCTGCTGCTGATCCTCGACGATGCGATCAGCAGCGATCAGGTGCGGCCCATGATTCCGGGCTCCGGTGCCACCGCGGTACTGATCACTAGCCGTCGTCACCTGTCCGCTCTGGAGGACGCGACACCGATCAGCCTGGATACGCTTGAGCCCGGCGAGGCCGCCGTGCTGCTGACGCGGCTCACCGGACGGGCCACCCTGAGCCCGAGCGACCCGGCGGTCGGGCAGCTCACCCGGCTGTGCGGCTATCTTCCCCTGGCGATCGGGATGATAGCCCGCCAGCTGCGCCATCACCCTTCCTGGACAGCGGCCGGACGGGCGGCCGACCTGGCCGCGGCGGCGGACCGCCCGCAGATGCTGGCTACCGAGAACCTGTCTGTCGCCGCCGCGTTCGACCTGTCCTACGCCGACCTCAGCGAGGATCAGCAGCGGCTCTTCCGCCGGCTGGGCCTGCACCCCGGCACCGACATCGACGCCTACGCCGCGGCCGCCCTCGATGGCACCGACGTGGCCGCGGCGCGGCGCAGGCTCGAGGATCTTTACGACCAGTACCTGCTGACCGAGACCTCCCCTGGCCGCTACCGGGTGCACGACCTGGTCCGCGAGCACGCTCGCGATCTGGTCAGCCGCCTCGATCCCGAGGAGGAGCGCGAGCAGGCCACCGCCCGCCTGCTCGGCTACTACCAGGACACCGCCATTCGTGCCAACGCCCTCATCGCCCGCCAGGCGCGGCCCGCGGCCGCGGACGGGACGGCTGCCCCGTCTGCGGTTCCCGTGCTGGCCGGCCTGGAGCAAGCGCTGGCCTGGGCCAGAGCCGAGCGGGCCAACCTGCTGGCCTGCCTCGACTACGCCGCCCGCACCGGCCAGCACGCTTCGGTGATCTCGCTGACCGCCGGCCTGAGCGGCCTTCTGCAGCGCGACGGCCCGTGGACCGACGCCATCGTCCGGCACACCACCGCGATCGCGGCCGCACGGCATCTCGGTGACCGGCCGGGCGAGGCCGGTGCACTCAACTGCCTGGGGATCCTGCGGCGGCTGACCGACGACAATCTGGTCGCCGTCCGGATTCATGAGCAGGCGCTCGGCGTCTACCGCGACGTTGGTGACCGGCTCGGGGAAGCCAGCGCCCTCAATCTGCTCGGGAGCGACTTGTGGGTGATGGATGACTACACGGCAGCGGGCAGGGCCCATGAGGAGGCGCTGGCCATCTATCGCCAGCTCGGCAACAAGCTCGGCCAGGCCAACGCCCTGAACCGCCTGGGCGACGTGCGGCAGCACACCGGCGACTACGGTGCGGCAGGCCAGGCCCTGGAGGAGGCCCTGGGTCTGTACCGTGACCTTGGCGACCGGCTCGGCCAGGGCAATGTCCTCAACGCCCTCGGAGCCGTCCTGAAGCTGAAGGGTGACTACCTCGCCGCCGCCCGGGCCCATCAGCAGGCGCTCGCCCTCTACCGCGACCTTGGTCACCCGCTCGCTGAGGCCGGAGCCCTCGTCGCCCTCGGGGATGTGCTGCGCCGCACCGGTGACTACCCTGCTGCGGCCAGGGCCCATGAGGACGCACTTGGCCTTTATCGTCGGGCTGGCAGCCGGCTCGGGCAGGCCGACGCCCTCAGCTCTCTGGGGGCCGTGCTCCGGCGGACACGTGACAACGCGGCGGCAGCCGAGGCCCTCGAGCAGGCGCTGGCCATCTACCGCGAGATCGGCAATCGCAGTGGCGAAGCCGAGGTGCTCAACGAGAGAGGGGCGCTGCACCGGACCAGCGGCGCCCTCGCCCTGGCCGAGGAATGCCACCAGCAAGCTCTGGAAGTGGCCCGCGCGATCGAGCGCCCCTGGCAGGAAGCGCACGCGCTGGCCGGCCTGGGCCGCTGCGCGCTGGCCGCCGGCCGCGCCGCCCAGGGCGAAGCCATGCTGAGGCAGGCGCTGGCGCTCCTCCACCGGACCGGCTCAGCCGAAGCCGCCGAGGTCTCCGCCGAACTTAGCGGGCTGCCGGGACTAGACCGCAGCCCCACGGTTCTCGCCTGAGTCCATCGCCAGCCCGTGCGGCGCCGTCACCGATATCTCGTCCAGGCCCGCGATGCTTCCGGCGGCGCGCACTGCGACCGAGCCGGTACCTGTGGCCGTGATGCCCCCGCGCACCGTCAGCGACTCCAGCGCGCCCTCGACGTCGAGGGTGATCACCTCGTCCCCGCCTGTGCGGAGCGAGCCGCCCACCGTGAGGGTTCTGATCCGCCCCTCCGGCTTGATGCTGACGGCGATGGCGCGCAGCGGGGTCTGCACGCCCTTGACCAGGCTGGCGCCAAGGCCGCCGGCCGTCGTCACGTCTTCGACGATCTCCACATCCGGCACGTCGCGGCTGATCTGGATGCCGATGGCGCCGTCCCCGTGGGTGACTATGCGCCGGAAGCGCGCGCTGCCGAGGCGGCCGTCGTAGACGTTGAAGCCGCGCGCGCCGGCGCCGTGGGTAGTTATCGGTGCCTGGACGTCGAGCCGGCCCAGCACGCCGAACTGCACGAAGCCGATCGCGCTCGGGCCGTGCGAGGTCACCGGCGCGCGTGCGGTCCAGGTGCCGACCTCGCCCCAGTTGTCGAGCACCATGTCGTTCGCTCCGAAGGTCGTGACCGGCCCGTCGTTGACCACCGTGTCGACCCTCGCGCCGGACACGACGAAGACGCCGCCGCTGATCAGGTCAGGCGTGCCGGGTTCGATGCCGCCGTCAGCGAATACCGGTCCGGTGCGCAGGACGTCTACCTCGACGGTGCCGCCGCCAGGGCGCCCCGCGATGTAGGCGCCGCTGCCGCGGACGGGCGAGTCCGCAGCGCCCGCCGAGATGCCGGTGAGGCTGGCGGTGATCCGGCTGGCCGGGTCCGGCTGCCGGTTCCAGACCGTGAACGCGCCCGGCATGGCATCGACCCCGAACGCGTGCTGGCGCCGCGTGCGGCCGCGCAGGTCGGCGCTGACCACCGTCAGTCCGTCCACGATCACGTGGCCGGTGCGCACTTCGTCCTCGGCCAGCACGAGCACCTGTCCCCTGGTGTGCACCTTGCGGAGCGTCAGCGTGCCGAAGTCGGCGACGCTGGTGTCGTTGCTGATCGCCACTTCGTGGTCGGGGACCAGGATGGTGATGTCAGCAAGGGTATTGCCGACGCTGAGCCTGATGCCCTTGGCGCCAAATCTCAGCGTTCCGCCGCGCAGCGTCGTTCCCGGGCGCAGGGTGATCATCGGCATCCCGGTGACCAAGCCGTCGACCTCGATGTCGTCCGCGCTGGCCAGCGCGTCCAGCAGTTCGGCTGCGCTGGAGACTCTGGTCGTGCGCACCGCCGGTTATCCGCGCTTCGCGTTAGCGACGTTGGCCTCAAGTTCGGCGAGGTTCTGACGGGTCACGAAGGCAGCCTGACCGGGGTCCACGCGCCAGCTCTCGGCGAGGCCGCCGAGGTCGACGGTGTCGAAGCCGAACTGGTCGTAGAGCCCGGCGACGAGCTTCCTGGCGTCGGCGTCGTCGCCCGCCAGGGCGAGCGCCCTGCGCTTCGGATCGCCCTCTGGATGACCATCGCCCGACATGTCCGCGGCGTCGATCATGCTGAACGCGCGGACGACCTTGCTGGCACGCAGGTGTGCTTGCAGCACGCCCGGCGCCGTGGTCGTCCCGTTGTCGATCTCGGCGATGGGCCCGTCGCGCCCGGGGAAGTAGTTGATTGTCGCGATGACCACCTTGCCCGCCAGTGGCTCGACTGGTACCTGCCCGACAGTCGTGATGGGAATGGCGACAATCGCGAAGTCCGCGGCTGCCGCCGCCTGCTCGGGCGTGGCCGCCGTCGCCTGCTGCCCAAGCTCGCCGACCAGCCCGGCGAGCGAGTCCGGACCGGTCGAGTTGCTGATCACGACGTCATAGCCGTGGGCGACCGCCGCCTTCGCCAGATTGCTCCCGACGTGGCCGCTGCCGATGATGCCGATGGTGGTCATGAGTGCAGCCTCCTAGCTCGCGGAATTCTGACGCCGAGGGTCATGTTAGCATCCACGGAACCTACATTGGCGGAAGCGACTTACATGAAGGCATGAGACGCGGCGGAGCCGCAGCTCAGCCGCACGAGCAAGTAAGCTGGCCGCGGCTGCGGGAGGAGATGGCTGAGCGTGCCTGACCTGAGACTGCTCTTCAACGACATCATCCGCTTCGAGATAGAGCTGTGGAACGCTGTCGACGCGCGGCTGAAGAAGGATTTCGACCTCCCGCTGACACACTTCGAGCCCATGTCGGTGATTGACCGGCTGCCGGGCTGCCGGGTCTACGACATCGCGGGCGAGCTGGGGATCACCACCGGAGGTACCAGCAAGCTGGTCGACCGGATCGAGGCGAGCGGCTACTGCCGTCGGCTCCCCAACCCGGCCGACCGGCGGTCCTCCCTGCTGGAGCTGACCCCGGCGGGACGTGAGATGCTCGCGCGCGCCATGGCCGCCTTCGATGACGAGCTTGAGCGCCTGCTGGGCGCCGCGGTGCCCGAGCGCACCCTGCGGCAGTTCGCCGCCACGCTGAGCAGGCTGCGCTCGGCCGGCCACCGGACCGCGATCCAGGAGATCGAGGACACCGCCTAGTGACCTGGGACGGGCTGCCGTCGGCGGGAGTGCCCGATCCCCACGTGGGGCCGGAAGCGCGGACGGCACGCGGCCTGCTCTCAGACTCCGGCCGGGTCGAGGCGTTCAGCGATGGCGTGCTGGCGATCGTGATCACGCTGCTGGTACTTGACCTGCGGGCTCCTGATCGCTCCGGGCACATGCTGCACCAGCTGCTCCAGCAGTGGCCCGCCTACCTCGCCTATCTCGCCTCCTTCGGCTATGTCGGGGTCATCTGGGTCAACCATCACCAGCTCTTCACCCGCATCGACTCGGTCGACTCCGGGCTGCTGTGGCGTAACCTCGCGCTGCTGCTGCTCACGTCCGTGCTGCCGTTCCCGACCGCGGTCGTCAGCAGTGCCTTCGAGCATGGCGACCGCGCCGACGAGGTCACCGCGCTGGTGTTCTACGGCCTCGAGGCGAGCCTCATGGCCCTGACCTGGCTCCTCCTCTTTCGCTACCTGTCAGCAAACGAGCATCTGCTCGCTCGCGGCACATCCCCGGCGTTCTTCGTCCTGGAGCGAGGGCGGGCGCTACTGGGAGTCCTGGCCTACCTCGTAGCCGCTGCGGTCGCGCCCTGGGAGCCGCTCGCCAGCCTCCTGATCCTCGTCATGCTCCCGGTCTTCTACGGCCTGACCAGCAGCGGCTGGGCCGGGCTCCGGGGCGCGAGCCGCCGCATGCGCGCCGGATGACCAATCACATTCCGCAGAACTTGCTTCCATAGGATGCATCTACTAGCGTCAGGTGATGGCCGACGATAAGGCGCCGCCCGAGCTGATGAGCGCGCTGGTGACCGAGCACTTCGTCCTGCAGTCAGCTGCAAGTGCGACGATCAGCGAGAGCGGCAGCCGGGTGACCATCTACCTCTCGTCGCTGTCCAGCGGGCTCGTGGCCATCGGCTTTGCCAGCTCGTCACCGCACGCTCTGACGGCGCTGGCCTTCACGGTGCTGCCGACCGTCTTCGTGCTCGGCTGCTTCACCGTGGTGCGGCTCATCGACACCAGCGTGGCGAACATCATCTCGCTGCAGCGGATGGAGAGGATCAGGCGCTACTACGCGTCCATCGCCTCCTGGGCGGCCGGCTATTTCGAGGCCGACGACTCAGTCACGGGCGATCACGGAGTCCGGTACAGCCGCTGGTCGTTCCTGTTCACGATGGCCAGCATGGTAATCCTCGTCAACTCCGTGCTCGGCGGCGCTACCATCACTCTGGCCTGCACCCTGGCCGCCAGGACCTCGGTGCCAGCGGCAACGGCCGTCGGCATCGTCGCGGGATTGCTGCTGCTGGCTCTCGGCCTGTTCTATGAACACCGGCGCCTGACGCCCGTTGTGACCCGGTCGGCGGCGGCTGCGCCCGCTATCGGCAGGCAGGGGGCACCGTCGTGAACGGGTGGCACGAGACCTACAACGACTTTCCCGGACCGGATGTCGTGTGCGGGCACCTGCGGCGGTGCCTGGTCTGCGGCCAGACACGGTGCTGTGAGTCCTCGCCCCGCAGGCACGCCACGGCCCACTACGAGCAGACCGGGCACGCGGTCATCGCCAACCAGTCAGGCGGTGAGCCCTGGGGCTGGTGCTACGCCGACGGGATGCCGCTGACGCCCGATTCTTCGTGAGCGAGATGACTGACCCATGATCGCGGCATGGTATGACCGGCAGGGTCCGGCGGCTGAAGTCCTGCAGGTTGGCGAGCTGCCGACCCCAGATCCGGGCCCCGGCGAAGTCAGAGTCCGACTGGCTCTGTCCGGCATCAGCCCTGGAGACATCAAGAAGCGCGAGGCCTGGCTCGGGTCGCCGATGGCCTTCCCGCGCATCGTGCCGCACAGCGACGGCGCGGGGATGATCGACGCGGCCGGGGAAGGCGTCGATGCAGGCCGCGTCGGCGATCGGGTCTGGGTGTACGGCGCCCAGTCCTACCGGCCATCCGGGACCGCGGCCCAGGCCACCGTCGTGCCGGGCGCGCTGGCCGTCACCCTCCCCGACAGCGTCTCCGATCAGACCGGTGCCTGCCTGGGCATACCCGGCATCACCGCGCACCGCGCGGTGTTCAGCGACGGGCCGGTGACCGGGCAGACCATCGTGGTCCACGGCGTGCGCGGGTCGGTAGGGTCGCTCGCCGGCCAGCTCGCCCGGTGGGGAGGTGCTGAGGTGATCGGCACCGTCCGTACCGACAAAGAGGTCGGCCAGGTCGATGCGGGAACAGCCGCCCATGTCGTCTCGCTGCAATCCGATCCGGCTGCGGCCATCCGCAGGCTCGCCCCCGATGGCGTCGACCGCATCGTCGAGGTCGCGCTGTCGGCTAACGCCGACCTGGATGCCGCGATCGCCAGGAACGGCGCGGTCATTGCCGCTTATGCCAGCCCGCAAGACCGCGCCGAGCTGCCGTTCTGGCCGATGCTCTTCGCCAACGTGACGATCCGGCTGCTCGGCAGCGACGACTTCCCGCAGGAGGCGAAGGACGCCGCGGCTCGCGACCTGACCACTGCCGCGGCCGAGTCGGCGCTCTCGATCCCCGTCGGCGACGTGTTCCCGCTCGACCGGATCGCCGGGGCCCACGAGCTCATCGAGTCGGGGCGCCCGAGCGGCCGAGTCCTGGTGTCACTGCGCTGACAAGCTCAGATTCCGGCGAAGAAGTCGAGGTACGCCTTCGCCAGGGCGGCGGGGTTTTCCAGCGCGATGTTGTGACCGGACTCGGCGATGACCGCGCCGCGGACGTTGGACGCCACCTGGGCAAGTTGCGTGTATACCTGCCTCCCGAGGTAGGCCTGGGCGCCGACGGCGAGGACCGGGCAGCTGATCGGATCGCTGTAGTGCGGCCGGTTCTGCTCGGCATCGATCTCACGGGCGCGATACATCTCCAGGATGGCCCTGGTGCCGCCCGGCTGCTCGACCGAGCGCACCATCTCATCGATGTCACCCTCGGTCAGGGCGCTGGGATCCCACATCTGGCGTCTGGCGAAGTAGGTCCAGAACGGCCGCTCGCGCCCGGCCAGGAGCAGCTCGGGCAGGTTGGGCACGCTGAAGAAGCTGAAGTGCCAGCCGGTGCGGCCGTCGTCGAGCGGAAGGGACCGGTCGTGCTCGCCCGCTGGCAGTCCTGGCAGCAGCGTCTCCTGGAACACCAGCTGCCGCACCCGCGGACGGTGGAACGCGGCGACCGCGTAGGCGATGGCTGCGCCCCAGTCCTCGCCGGCGACGCGGAACCGGTCGAAGCCCAGGTGCGTCGCCAGTGCGGCTATGTCGCAGGCCATCGTGGCGGTGTCGTAACCTGCCGCGGGGCGCTCCGAGCCGCCGAATCCGCGGTTGTCGACCGCCACAACGGTGTAATGCGGCGTCAGCAACGGCACGATGCGCCGCCAGTACGACATGGTCTTCGGGACGCCGTGCAGTAGGAACACGGGATCGCCGGTCCCGCCGATCGCATAGTGGATCTCCACGCCGTTGACCCTCGGCTTGCCGTGCGTGAGCCGGAGTCCGGCGTGGTCAGCGAGGGACACCGGGCCTGTCATGCGGTCACCGTAAGCGCCGGTGACACCCGGCGGCTTCGGTCAGATGACTGACGCGCGACCCGCTATTTCAGTCGCGTGACCGTCACTGAACATCGACGGCGGCTGGCGGCTCGCGGCCGAGTCGTGCCTGTCCTGGATGGACGCACACGAACTGTGACCTCATTACTGTTCACGGTTCTGCCTGTTCGGCGTGTGACCCCGCTGGTTGGCTACGGCTGTGTTCGGACGCGATCGTGACCTGGCGGCCCTCAGGGCGTTCGTCCACGAGTCTTCGGCCGGCGGCGGGGCCATGCTGCTAATCGGCGATCCGGGCGTCGGCAAGTCCGCGTTGCTTGATGGGGCCGCGGAGATAGCCGGGATCGCCGGCATCCGGGTGGTGCGCGCAGGGGGCGCGGATAGTGTCGGGTTCTCGGTACTTAACCAGCTCCTCCTGCAACTGCAGGATGGCCTCAGCCGACTCGACAAGCATCAGCAAGAAGCGCTCAGTCTCGCGCTCGGTCGCAGCGAGGCAGGGGCGCGCAGCCCGTTGACTCTGTCGAGCGCGGCACTCGCGCTGCTGCGCCAGGCCGCGTCCGACCGCCCGATCCTGCTGATCATCGACGACTTGCACCGCGCGGACCGGCCGAGCTCGACGGTGCTCGGACTGATCGCCCGGCGCTTGTCCGGCAGCCGCGTCGGATTGCTCGCCGCCGCACGGACCGGTCCACTGGACCCCGCAGACATCGGGACCGGCCGGGAGGTCCGGCCTCTCGACGATGACGCGTCCACGAGCCTCATCGCTGATAGCTCGCCCGACCTGGCTCCCGGAGTCCGCCGGCAGATCATGGCCCAGGCCCGTGGCAGCCCACTCGCCCTGCTTGAGCTGCCAGCAGGCCTTGATGATCTGCAGCGCTCGGGTCTCGCCGCGTTGCCGACCGTCCTGCCGCTGAGCCGCCGCCTTCGAGAAGCGTTCTCGACGCCAGTCTCAGCCCTGCCCGCGGCCGCTGCTTACCTGCTGCTGCTTGCCGCCCTCGAGGAAACCGGCGACATCAGGCTGCTGCGGGCGGCAGCGGGAGGCGACCCGCTCGAGGACCTGGCACCGGCGGAGCGGGCCGGCCTCGTCTGCGTCGACGCGACGAACCACCGCCTCGTCTTCTCACATCCTCTGTTCCGATCGGCGGCCGTGGACCGGGCGCCGAGCAGCGAGGTAATCCGGGCCCACCTCGCGCTGGCCGCACAGCTCGCGGACCAGCCCGAGCGCAGAGCCCGGCACCTCGCGGAAGCGGCCGCCGAACCAGACCAGGACGTCGCCAGCGTGCTTGCCCAGGTAGCACGCCAGCTGGAACACCGCGGCGAGGCGAACCGGGCCGTAACGGCACTGATGCGCGCGGCTCAGCTGAGTCCGCAACGGCACGATCGCTGCCGCCTGCTGGCCGAGGCGGCTTGTCTGAGCGCTACGAGAACCGGGGAACTGCGCCTGGCCAGAAGGCTGCTCACCGAGGCCCGCCGCACCGCACCGCAGCCGGGCGGCCCGCTGCCTCCCGGTGCATCGCTGAATGCGTCCGTCGCGGAGGCGCGCCTCCTCGAGGATGCAGGCAGTGACATCAATGCCATTCACCGCCTGCTCGTCGAAGCCATCGGCGACGCGCCGGGCACCGCGCCGGACAGCGACCCGGCTCGCCACACCGCCCTTCGAACGCTGCTGACAGTGTGCGTGGCCGCCGGTCAGCCGGGCCTGTGGGAACCCTTCGACCTCGCGCTCGCCCGGCTCCGCCCAGGCGAATGTCCCGAACTGCGCCTGATGGCCGGAACGCACGCCGACCCGGCTCGCTCGGCGGCCGGAGCTGTCGGCGACCTGGACACGGCCATCAGCAGCCTCTCCCGTGACACCGGTCACGGGCGCGTCCTCGCGCTCAGCGCTGCGGCGGCTGCCACCGACCGGCTGGCTGGATGCCGGGAAGCGCTACAGCGGGTGGCCCGCGAGGCTCGGGAGGGCGGCGCCGCCGTCCCCTCGATCAGCGCGCAGATCCTGCTGTCCCGCGACGGATTCCTGAGCGGTGCGTGGAACGACGCCTGGCGGCTGGCCGAGGACTGCCTGCAAGCGTGCCAGTCCCACGGATCTTCCGCGCAAGCATGGATCGCGCGTGAGCAGCTAGCGATCATGGCGGCGGCTCGCGGCGAGGATGAGCTGCTGCGGGACCTGACTGACGACATGCTCCGGTGGGCGATGCCGCGCGGGATCAGGCTGGCTGAGATGGCGGTGCACCGGGCCGGCTCTCTGGCCGCACTCGGGCGCGGAGACTTCGACGAGGCCTACCGGCTGGCTTCCGCGATCAGCCCGCCGGGGGTCCTGGCGTCTCACGTCCCGTACGCCCTCGAGACGGCGATGGACCTGGTCGAGGCGGCCGTCCGGACCGGCCGGCCGAGGAAAGCCGCCGCCCACGTCGCGGCTGTCCGGGCAGCGGGTATTGCCGGGATCTCACCACGGCTGGCCCTGATGACCACCGCGTCCGCTGCGTTCGCAGCCCCGGCGGATGAGGCGCTCAGTCTCTTCGAGCAGGCGCTCAGCGTCAGCGGTGCCGACCGATGGCCGTTCGAGTTCGCCCGCGTTCAGCTCGCGCTGGGCGAGCAATTGCGCCGGGTCCGGGCGAACCGTGAAGCCAGGGGCCACCTGGCATCCGCGCTGACCACCTTCCGCGCGCTGGGCGCCCGGCCCTGGTCCGATCGCGCTGGAAATGAGCTCCGCGCCACGAACATGACCCGCGCCCGGATGGACCATCAGAGGGTGCCTGCGCTCACCGCCCAGGAGCAGCAGATCGTCTCTCTGGCCGCTGCTGGCCTCACCAACAAGCAGATCGGCCAGCGTCTCTTCCTCTCCCCCCGCACCGTGGGCTCGCACTTGTACCGGGTCTTTCCGAAGCTAGGAGTGGGCAGCCGCGCCGGACTCAGGGACGCGCTCACCGCTCTGGCGCCCAGTGACAGTTCACCGGACGCGCTGGGCAGATTCGCATCCGACCCGGTCGCGGGGTGAGACCGGCGCTGGCGATGCCGGCGACGCCTCATAGACAATGCTCCTGTCCGCCAGCGGCAGGAGGAGCATCGACGTGGCTGAGGCGCCGGCCAGCTTCTCGGGCTTGCTGCGGCGGTGCCGGGCCAGCGCGCAGCTGACGCAGGAGGAGCTGGCAAGTGCCGCGGGCCTCAGCCGGCGCGCGGTCAGTGACCTGGAGCGCCGGGTGGCAACTGCCCCGCACCGGGACACGATCCGTCTGCTGGCCGATGCGCTGCATCTCATTGGCCCGGCCCGCGCTGAATTCGAGGCGGCCGCGCGAGGCCGTCCGCCCGTCACGCTGCCCGCCCCCGCACTGCGGTCCCTGCCCAGGGACGTGCCTTCCTTCACCGGGAGACTTGAGGAGCTTCAGCAGCTCACTCACGCCGCGGGCGAAGGCGTCGGCACGCACGTGATCGGCGGCATGGCCGGCGTCGGCAAGACCACGTTCGCCGTGCACGCCGGCCACCACCTATCCGGCAGCTTCCCCGACGGGCAGATCTTCCTGCCGCTGCACGGGCACACGCCCGGCCGCCGGCCGATCGACCCGGCAGACGCGGTGGCTGACCTGCTGTTGACGATCGGAGTTCCCGCCGCTCAGATCCCCCAAGGACCGGAGCCGCGCATGGCCCTCTGGCGGGACCGGCTGTCCGGCAAGCGGGTTTTGCTAGTGCTCGACGACGCGGTCAGCAGCGAACAGGTCCGGCCGCTGCTGCCGGGCACCGCCGGCAGCCTGGTGCTGATTACCAGCCGCCGGCATCTGACCGCCCTGGACGATGCCACGGCGATCAGCCTCGACACGCTGCCGCCGGACGAGACCGCCCGTCTGCTCGTGCGACTGGCCGGGCGGCCTGGCCTGAGCCCGGCCGATCCGTCGGTGGCGGAGATAGCAAGGCTGTGCGGATACCTGCCGCTGGCGCTCGGAATGGTTGCCCGCCAGCTGCACCATCACCCGGCGTGGAGCGCATCCGGGCGGGCCGCGGAGCTGGCAGCCGCGCGAGACCGGCTGGAACTGATGGTGACCGAGAGCGTCACCGTGGCCGCCGCGTTCGACCTGTCTTATGGCGACCTGACCGAGGACCAGCAGCGGCTGTTCCGCCGCCTGGGGCTGCATCCCGGCTCCGACATCGATGCCTACGCCGCCGCCGCCCTGGACGGCACGGACCTTGAGGCGGCCCGCCAGGGTCTCGAAGCCCTGTACGACCAGTACCTGCTCACCGAGCCCGGGCACGGGCGGTATCGCCTGCACGACCTCATCCGAGAGCACGCCCGCGCCCTGTCCGCGCGACTGGATCCGGAGCGCGACCGGGACGCTGCATCCCTCCGGCTGCTGGCCTACTACCAGCACACCGCGGGCCGCGCTAATGCCCTCATCGTCCGTCAGACTCGTCCGGCCCTGACGATCGCGGCCGCCGCCGTAGCGAGCGTCGCTCCCGCCATCGCCGGCCCGGACGAGGCCCTGGCCTGGGCGAGGTCCGAGCGGGCAAACCTGCTCGCCTGCATCGACAAGGCCGCTGCCGCGGGCCGGCCCGCCTACGTTGTGACCTTGACCGCTGGCGTCGCGGGCCTGCTCCGGCGCGACGGCCCCTGGGCCGAGGCCATCACCCGTCACCTGGCGGCGGTCGAGGCCGCCGGCCAGCTAGGTGCCCGGCTCGGCGAGGCCAATGCCCTCAACGACCTCGGGGACGCGCGGCGACTGATCGGTGATCACCCCGGCGCGGAGGAAGCGCTGGCGCGAGCGCTGGACATCTACGCCGAACTCGGTGACCGGCTCGGCGAGGCCAACGCCCTTCACGACCTGGGGACCGTGCGACGGCTGACCGGCAACTATCCCGGCGCGGAGCAGGCGCTGGCGCGAGCGCTGGACATCTACGGCGGCCTCGGAGACCGGCGCGGCCAGGCCAGCGCCCTCAGCGAACTCGGCGCCGCGCGGAGATACCCAGCCGCGGCGGAGGCACTGGAGCAGGCACTCGCCATCTACCGCGACCTCGGAGATCAGCGCGGCCAGGCCAACACCCTTAACTTCCTGGGAATGGTGCGGTGCCAGGCCGACGACTATCCGGCCGCGGCCACGGCCCAGGAACAGGCCCTGGCGATCTGCCGCCAGCTTGGTGACCGGCTGGGCCAGGCTCACACCCTGCGAGGGCTCGCCACCGTTCAGCGGATGACCGGCGACTGCCGCGCCGCAGCGCAGACCCTCGAGCAGTCGCTGCACATCTGCCGCGGCCTCGGATTCCGGAGCGGCGAGGCCAGTGCACTGCACGATCTGGGGATCGTTCGGCGGATGACCGGCGACTACCAGGCCGCGGAACAACTCCTGGAGCAGGCCCTCGGTCTGTACGTGACTCTCGGCGCCCGGTCTGGCGAAGCGGGCGCACTGAGCGAGCTGGGGGTCGTGCGGCGGCAACTCGGTGACTACCCGGCGGCCGCACGAGCCACGGACGAGGCCCTGAGCATTCTGCGCGACATCGGCCTTCGCGAGAGCGAGGCCCAGACTCTCAACGAGCGGGGAACGCTATCCAGAGTCACGGGCGAGGTCGCGGACGCCGAGGGCTTTCATCAGCAGGCTCTGCAGCTCGCCCGCGACGCCGGCAGTCCCAGGAGGGAGGCTGGCGCGCTGGCCGGCCTGGCCCGCTGCGCGCTGGCCGCGGGCGATGCCGCGCGGGCGGGAAACCTGCTTGGGGAGGCGTTCGCAATCTTCGAGCGAATCGGCTCGGCTGAGGCGCCTGAGGTAGCGGCCGAGCTCAGTCGCATGACTCAAGCCAGCCGGACGGCAGGCGGCTAGCGTCGAATGTGCCCGTGCTGCAGCCGGGCCAGCACACCGGCGGGCAGGCGGCCGAGAGGCGGCTCGTCCCGTTCCCGCACGAATCTCTTAGTCAGTCTGGAGCCCGCAATGAAACTCCGCCATGCCTTCTGGCTGCCGAAAATCCTCATGCCGGTCGCGCTGGCCGCCGCCATCGGCGTCACGGTGCCGACCGGATCCGCGCAGGCGCACCGGGCCTCGGGAACGCAAGGATCAGCCTGCGCGCTCAACCCGTCGCCGCCGCGAGGGTTCAGCGAGTTGCGGGTCCGGGTCGGCGGCCTGTGGATCAACTACGTGCGCGGCGGTCACGGGCCGACCCTGCTCCTGCTGCACGGGTACCCGCAGACGTGGTACTCGTGGGATGACATCCTGCCGGCATTGGCGCGGCACTACACCGTCGTCGCTCCCGACCTTCCGGGTGCCGGTCTCAGCGAGGCGCCCGCCGACGCGGCCGACTACACCAAGAAGGCCATGGCCGCCGACATTTACGGGCTGATGGTGAAGCTCGGCCTCAGCCATCACGTCAGGATTGTCGGCCACGACATCGGCACCATGGTCGCCTACTCCTACGCCGCCGCGCACCCCCGCGATGTCGTCAAGCTCGTGCTGAGCGAGGCACCGGTGCCCGACGCGAGCATCTACACCTTCCCGGCGCTCACTTCGCACGGACCTGGACTGTGGTGGTTCGGGCTGTTCGACGAGGCAGGCGGCCTGCCCGAGGGCCTGATCAGTGGCCGGGAGAAGCTCTGGGTGACCCGGCTCATCCCGAGCCTGGAGGTTGTGAAGGGCGCTGTCACCGCGTGTGACATGGCCGTGTACGCCCACTTCCTGCAGCTGCCGGGCCATCTGCGGGCGAGTATCGACTGGTTCGCCACGCTGCCGCAGGACGTCACGAACGACGCGGCCTATCAGATGACCAAGCTGACTATGCCGGTGCTGGCCATCGGCGCCTCGGCCAGCCTGGGCAGCTTCGAGGCAACCCAGGTCCGGGGCTACGCAACCGACGTGACTGGCGTCGTGATACCCGACTCCGGTCACTGGATCTACGAGGAGCACCCAGCCGAGCTCACCAGGATCCTCCTGCGATTCCTCGGCTAGGCGAGAGGACAGGCATGACCAGCGAGCACTACCTGCAGGCCGCCCGGCAGTGGTTCACCGAAGGGTGGACCGGAAACCTGGCGATGGCCGCTGACCTCTTCAGCGAGGAACTCACGACCAACGGCGTCCATGTCGGCGTGGCCGGGCCGGTTGGCCGGATTCGCGATCGCCTCGCCGCCTTTCCCGACCTGACCACGAGCATCGAGGACATGGTCGTGGCAGGTGACAAGCTCGCCATCAGTCTCACGTGGCGCGGAACTCACACGGGCGAATACGGCGGCGTGGCCCCGACGGGCAAGCCCGTCGAGGTGCGCGATATCGCGATCTGGCACTTCGGCGGCGGGAAGGTCGTCGAGATCCATACGCTTCAGGATCAGTTCGCGATCCTGAAGCAGGTCGGGTACCTCCCCGAAGAGGTCCACGCCGTCTGAATGCCGTTGCAGCGGACTGCCCGCCTACAACGTAGGGATAAGACCCCCGTCGATGGTGAAGTCCGCCCCGGTAATGTTCGCGGCCCGGTCGCTGACCAGGTACAGGATCAGGTCGGCAATCTCGGCGGCCTGACTGAAGCGGCCGGTGACCGACTGGCCTGCGGCCTGGCTCTCGACGTCGGCCGGCCTGGCCCCGGTGGCCTGGCTGACGGTGGCGGCCACGCCGTCACCGCCGAGCCACAGGTCGGTGGCGACCGGACCGGGACTGACCGTGTTGACCCGGATCCCCTGCGGCCCGATCTCCTTGGACAGCGCCTTGGCGAAGCCGGCCAGGGCGCCCTTGGCGGCACTGTAGTCAAGCACCGCCGGATCGGGCAGGCGGGCGTTGACCGAGCAGGTCATGACGATGACGCCGGCCCCGGCCGCCAGCATTCCCGGCAGCGCGCACCTGGTCGCCCGGACCGCGGCCATCAGGTTGAGTGTGAGGCTCGCGGCCCAGTCATCGTCGGTGATCGTGAGGAAGCCGCCCGGCCGGGCCCTGGCAATGCCGACATTGTTGACGAGGATGTCGACCCGGTCACCGGCCATCGCGACAAGCTCAGCGGGGCCGCCGGGGTCGGCCAGGTCGACCTCGGCGAAGGCCACATTCTTGTCGCGGATAAGTGCCTCGATCTCGGGAGATGAGGCTTTCGCGCCAGTGATCACCTTCGCGCCGCAGTCGGCCAGCTGGCGGACCACAGCCAGGCCGATGCCCCTGCTGCCCCCGGTGACCACGGCGGTCCGCCCGGCCAGGTCGAAGTCCATGCCGTCCTCCCTTTCAGCCTGCGCCTATATACCCGCGACCGTAGGGCCGGGCCACCTCCGCCAGCTTCAGTCACTTGACGCAAGCAAGCAGCACAGTCCGCCGGCGAGGCTGCGCGTACTGCTCTGCACGTCATGAAGGGATGCCCGGAATGAGCGTCATCACCGCGCGGTCGGCGAGACTGCGCCTCACCGTCGCCCTCGCCGCCCTGGCCCTCATCAGCCTGCTGGCTGCCCTGATCGCGGGCGGCCCGGCGCGAGCTGCCAATGCCGGCGGGCTCAGCTGGGCCGGGAAGAACCGGCCGGTCATCGTCCTGGAGCACGGCGCGTGGGCCGACTCATCGAGCTGGGACCGGGTAATCCGGATCCTCACTCGCGAAGGCTTCTCGGTTTACGCGCCGCCGAACCCGCTCCGCGGCCTGGCTACCGACGCCTCCTACCTGCGTGACTTCCTGACCGAGAATCCGGCCCTGGCCGGAAAGCCGGTTGTCCTCGTCGGCCACTCCTACGGCGGCGCGGTCATCACTGATGCCGCCGTCGGCGATCCCGAGGTCAAGGCCCTGGTGTACGTCGATGCATTCATCCCGGCCGAGGGAGAGTCGATCGGAGCGCTGCTGGCCCGGCCGGAGGGCGCCGGGTCGTGCATCGGCGGCAACCCGGCGGCGGTGTTCAACCTGGTGCCGTTCCCCGGCGCGCCTGCGGGCGACGCTGACCTCTACCTGCAGGAGGCCAAGTTCCCCGGCTGCTTCGCGAGCGGGCTCAGCGCCGCCGAGGCGGCGCTGCTGGCTGCCACCCAGAGACCGCTGGCCGCCAGCGCTGCTACGGATATCTCCGGCCCTCCGGCCTGGACGACCATCCCGTCGTGGGCCGTGATCGGCACTTCTGACAAGGTCATCCCCCCGGCGCTGCTGACGTTCATGGCCAACCGGGCCGGCGCCCGTATCGCCGACGTCAACGCCGGGCACCTGTCGCTGATCTCGCGGCCAGGCGCCGTCGCCAGAGTGATCGTCAGCGCCGCGTGGGCAACCAGCTGAAATCCGAGGCGCTGGCGGATCACGGCATCGATGAGGTCACCGCGCACTATGCGCGGATCATTGAGCAGATGCCCGCGCCGCCAATGATCATCGGTCACTCGTTCGGCGGCCTGATCGCCCAGAAGCTGCTCGGCCAGGGTTACGGTGCGGGTGCCATCGCGATTGACGCGGCTTAGATCAAGGGCGTGCTCCCGCTGCCGCTGTCGACGCTGCACTCCACGCTGCCGGTGTTCAGGAACCCGGCCAACAAGCACAAGGCCGTCTCCCTGACCGCGGAACAGTTCAGGTACAGCTTCGGCAACGCCATCAGCGAGGACGAGTCAGACGACCTCTACCGGCGCTGGGCCATCCCGCGCCCGGACGCCTGCTCTTCGAGGCCGCGGCCGCCAACTTCGAGCTGCATTCTCCCGCAGCGGTCGATACCCGGAATGAAGGCCGCGGTCCGCTTCTGCTCGTCATGAGCGGCCGCGACCACACCGTGCCCGAGGCCATCACCAGGGCCACTCTCAGGCAGTACCGCCACTCCGACGCCATCACAGAGCTGACCGAGTTCCCAGACCGCGGCCACTCACTGACGATCGACTCCGGCTGGCCCGCCGTCGCCGACCACTGCCTGGCCTGGCTGGCCAAGCACGACCTCTAGCACTGGACCATCGGGCGTTCGAGCCCGCAAGACGTGGCACGGCACGCTCGTATTACGGCCGGACCAGCGCTTTGCCGAGCCTGGCACCATCGAGCAGCGACAGGAGTACCCGCGGCGCGCTTTCCAGGCGATCAGCTGCGCGAGGTTGCAAGGCGGCACCTGGAGCAGACAGCAACAGCCTGGAGACGCGCGGGTGCTACCTGTTGGCGCCACGCCGGGTAATAGTCGGTGCACCGGCGAGCGGGATCCCGGCTTCCCATATATGTCTCCCCCGGTCTCCGTCGTGGGAGCGGGCCGGCGGTCAGCTAGGGCGGCCGCCGTCCCGGAGCGGTCGGAACGCCGCCCGGATCTCGGTCGCGAACAGCTCGGGCTCCTCCCAGGCAGCGAAGTGGCCGCCCTTGCCGGCCTCGTTGAAGTAGGTGAGGGTGGGATAGGCCTTCTCGACCCAGCTGCGCGGGGCCCGGAAGATCTCGCCGGGGAACGTTGTGAAGCCGACTGGGAGCTTGACCTGGGGCGGAGCCTCGCCGGCCGCGTGAGATGCGGCCCGTCCGCCCTCCCAGTACGAGCGGGCTGCCGAGGCTCCGGTGCCGGTCAGCCAGTACACGGTTACGTTGTCGAGGATGTGGTCGCGGGTGAGTCCCCCGGACGGCTGCCCGTCGACGAAGGCACGGGAGATCTTCTCGTAGGCGTCGGTGTCGTGGTCGAGCATCCAGGCGGCCAGGGCGACGGGCGAGTCCAGCAGGGCGTAGCCGATCGTCTGCGGCCGGGTGGCCTGCTCCAGGAAGTATCCGAAGCCGTTCGTCCGGAATGTCTTGGTCTGCTCGAGCGCCGCGCGTTCCTGCTCTGTATCCGCCGGCATTGCGCCGCCGGACAGCGCCGTGACGAGCAAATTCATGTGGATGCCCGCCAGCCCCTCGGGTGCCTGGCGGCCCATCGCGTCGGTGACGGCGGCGCCCTGGTCGCCGCCCTGGGCGACGTAGCGGGTGTAGCCGAGGCGGCGCATCAGCTCCGCCCAGGCGCGCGCGACGCGGCCGGGGTCCCAGCCGACCTCGGCCGGCTCGCTGGAGAAGCCGTAGCCGGGCATGGACGGCAGCACCAGGTCGAACGCGTCCTCGGCGTGCCCGCCATGCGCGGCCGGGTCGGTGAGCGGGCCGATGACCTCGAGCAGCTCGATGACCGAGCCGGGCCAGCCGTGCGTCATGATCAGCGGCAGCGCGTCCTGCTCCGGCGACTTCACGTGGATGAAGTGGATGTCCACGCCGTCGATTTCGGTTCTGAACTGAGGCAGCGCGTTCAGTCGTGCCTCGCACGCGCGCCAGTCGTAATCGGCCGTCCAATAGCGGGCGAGCTCCTGACTCGTCGCCATCTGCACGCCCTGCGACCGGTCGGCGACCAGCTCCCCGGACGGCCAGCGCGTCGCGGCGACACGCCGCCGGAGGTCGGCGATCGCATCCTCAGGCATCTCGACCCGGAACGGACGAAGCTCGCTGGCGGACTCAACGGTGGTCATGACAACCTCCCTGCTGACGCAGTGAGCCAAACGCCTGGCAGATCCCGACCTGCTTCTTAACGCTGGCCCGAAGCTTCAGTACCGACACGTAGCCGGTCCTTGGAGTAAGCGGCCACATCATCCGGCATCGACGACCCGTTGTAGCCGGACGGTGTCAGGCATACGACGCGGAATCCCGCCGCTGCTGCTAGCGGCCTGACCTGCTGCCGCCAGCCGTACCAGAACTCGGGGAACCCGTGAAGCAGGACCATCAGCGGCCCGTTGCCGCCCTCCACGTAACGAAGTCGTTGGTCGCCGATCTCGGCGCCGCCTTCACGAAGTTCGCGTAGTTCGTCCCCCATCGCAGCGGCTCCCTTGGCTAGGTTGCTGCGCTTCTGACTGCCTGCCCGCGAGCGGCAGGCTTCAACCCGCCAGCCAGGCCTGTCCGGGGTGCTAGCTCGCCAATGACCTCCGGTCACTTGTTCTGTCGACCAGGCTGCTGGGCAGCCGAGAGATAATGATCATCAATCACACCGACTGCGGCATGCTCAGGTTCACCGACAGCGAGATGGAGGACCGCCTCCGCAAGGAGACAGGGAAGGCGCCGATTGCGCCGGCCAAGTTCTACAGCGTCACCGACGCCGAGGCGAACACCAAGGAGCAGATCCAGAAGGCCAGGTCACATCCATGGATCTCGCCCGACGTCCCAGTCAGGGGATTCGTCTATGACGTCAATACCGGGCGGCTCAGCGAGGTTTTCGCGGACCGGGAGACCGTCACTGGCTGATCAGGGCGTCGCCACCAGAACTTAACCGCGCGTCGGTCCTGGCTCAGTTTGTCGCTCATTCACCCTCGTCCGCCACCGTCCAGCAGCGTCCCGCACGGGAACGTTCGCGCAGCTCACGAACGGTCCCGGCCGCAGGTGAACGCCAGCCCGCAGATCGTTTTCCTGGCTACCCGCTGGCAGCACTAGGTAGTGCGGCAGAAGCGCATCTGTGGCAGCGTTTTGGCCATGGGCGCAAGCGTGGTGAGTCCGGTCTTCATCGGCCGCCAGAAGGAGGTCGCGTCGGTGACCGCGCTGATGGGCCAGGCCCAGGCCGGTGAGCCAGCGTTCGTGCTGGTCGGCGGTGAAGCTGGTGTCGGCAAGACGCGACTGGTCGGCGAACTGGCGGCCCGCGCGGCGGGACTGGGGTTCTTGGTCCTCACGGGCCAGTGCGTGGAACTCGGGGCCGAGGGTCTGCCACTGGCCCCGCTGGTGGACGCGTTGCGCGCGCTGGCCCGGACGACGGCACCTGACGCGCTGGCCGAGCTGCTCGGGCCAGCCGGCTCCGGACTTGCCCGGCTGCTGCCGCTGCCACGAGGTGATCCCCTGCGGGTACGAGATTTGCTGGATATGCCTGGTCTGGGCCTCAGACTGCTGACGGACGCATCCGGGGCGGACCGTGTGATCCGGCACCTCTACACCACCGATCTGCTTGATCCCGGACGCTACCTGACCCCTGGGGACCTGGTGCTGACCGGCATGATGTGGTGCCGAGAACCGGGCGATGCCGAGCGGTTCGCCAGGGCTCTGGCCAAGGCAGGCGCGGGCGTGCTCGCCGCCGGAGAGGCTGTCAGCGACGTACCACTTGAGCTAATCCGGGCGTGCGAGCGGCACGGAATCACTCTGCTTGCGGTGCCGCCTGAGACCTCCTTCGCCACCATCACCGAAGAGGCTGGACGTCGGCTGGCCGGAGACCGAGCCTCGGCCATGACCACAGCTGGCGCCCCTGGCCGCCCGCCCGGCGATGATATCCAGACTGCGCAGTTGCTGGAGCTGGTGCTGGGTCTGCTGGTACGACTGAGCGTGACGCGGCCGGTCATATTTGTCATCGAAGATCTCCACTGGGCCGACCAGTCGACGCTGGATCTGACCGCCTTCCTGGTCAGGTCACTGCGAGCGGCCCGGGTGCTGCTGGTCGCCACGTACCGATCCGACGAACTGCACCGGCGCCACCCGCTGCGGCCGCTACTAACTGGCTGGAAACGGGCTCGGTCGGCAGAACGCCTTGAACTGCGCAGGTTCGATCTCAGCGAGGTCACCGCGCAGCTCACTGCCATCCTCGGCGATGACCCGCCGGCGGGCGTCGCCGAGGTCGTGTTTGACCGTTCTGGCGGCAACGCATACCTCGTAGAGGAACTCGCGGCGGCGAGCGGGGATGGTGACCTCGAGGATCTACCGCCGTTGCTGCGGGACGTGCTGCTGAGCCGGGTCGAAGGGCTCAGCAAAGACGCGCAGCGGCTGCTGCGCAGCGCCTCGGTGGCCGGGCGAACCGTGCCTGACCGGCTGCTCGCAGAGGTCTCCGGGATCGAGGAGAGCGAGCTTTTCTCCGCGCTGCGCGAGACGGTCGACAACTACCTTCTGCTGGTCGAGCCGGGCGGCCGGGGGTACGCGTTCCGCCACGCGCTGACCCGTGATGCGGTGTATGAAGACATGTTGCCTGGCGAGCGGGTCCGCCTGCACGCCGCCTACGGAGCGGCGCTGGCCCGCGACGGCGGGCTGGCCGGCGACCAGGCGGCGCTGCCCACCGCGCTTGCCCACCACTGGTACGCGGCCCATGACCTGCCGCGGGCGCTGCCAGCAGCTATTGATGCCGCGCGGTATGCGATGGCCTCCTATGCCCCGGCGGAGGCGCTGCATCAGCTGGAACGGGTACTGGAGATCTGGGCCCGAGTCGACGACGCTGAGCGGCGCACGGGCCTTGACAAGGCGGAAGTGAGCCGGCTCGCGGCTGAGGCGGCGTACCGCTGCGGCGCGATAACCCGGGCGGAATCCCTGCTCGCGAATGCCCTGGCCGAAGTTCCCGCCAGCTTCGATCCGCTACGCAGGGCGCTCCTGTTCGAGCGGTACGCCCGGGCGCAGCGGAACTCGGGCCAGGTCGCCGAGGCGGACGCGTCGCTGGCGCAAGCGCTGGCCGTTCTCCCGGCGGACGAGGCCACCCGCGCGCACGCGGAAGTGCTGTCGTCACTCGCGGCCTCCCTGATGCGCAAGTTCGAGATGGAAGCGGGCGAGGAAGCGGCCAGGCAGGCGCTCGCGGCCGCCCGCGCGGCCGGGGCCCGGGATGTGGAGGCCGAAGTCGCCATTACCCTCGGCTCGGGAAGTTCCAACCTCGGCCGTGCCGAAGCCGGGGTGGGACCGCTGCGTTCGGGCATGCGGCTAGCGCAGGACCTCGATCTGCCCGCGACCGCGTTGCGCGGCTACGTCAACCTTTCGGACGTGCTGGAGATGCTGGGACGCCACCGGGAGGCCGCGCAGGTCGCGGGCGAAGGGCTGGATCTGGCAGTCCGGGCCGGGCTGGCCCGCACGACCGGCGCCAATCTGACGGCCAACCAGGCCGAGCCGCTGATGCGGCTGGGCCAGTGGGTTGACGCTGAGCAGTTGAGCGCCCAGGCGCTGGCCGCCCGGCCAGAAGGCCTGTTCGGCGTCGCGCTGCACAAGTTGCGGGCCGAGCTTGCCGCCATGCGCGGCCGCTACGACGATGCGAACGATGAGCTGCGAGCTGGACGCCGGTCCATGGGAGACACCACCGACGTTCAGTTCACTCTGCCCATGCGGTATGCCGAGGCCTTGATCGCGCTCGGCTCGGGTGACCTCCCCGCGGCAAGGGACGCCGCCGCCGTCGACCTTACGGGCGGAACGCCGCGGGCAGCGCGTTATGCCTGGCCGTTGCTGTGGCTCGGAATGCGGGTCGAGGCCGATGACGCAACCTGGTATCGCGACCGGCGCGAGCCAGTCCCGGCCCGAACCACGCAGCGCTGCGGTGAGCTGACGATGATCGCGGCGCAGTTCGCAATGCCGTCCCCCGCTTCGCGCGGGTACCAGGCGCTGGTGGCCGCCGAGTCCGCGCGCGCGGGCCGGGCTGGCGAGGTGACCGCCTGGTCGCTGGCCGTCGCCGCCTGGCAGGAAGTCGACGAGCCCTACCCGCTCGCGTACGCGCTGCTCCGACTGGCGGAGGCCCACTGCGCCGCCGGCGACTCCCCGGCCGCCGCCGAGCCGGTTCAGCACGCGCACGCCATCGCCGAGCGGATCGGGGCCGCCCCGATCGCCGCCGAGGCCGCCGCGCTAGCCCGCCGGGCCAGGCTCAGCCTGGATCCGGCGCTCCCGGCGCCGCAGGAACCGGCACCCAGGGCCGGAAGGGAGCCGGCGGACGAGCTGGCCCGGTTCCGGCTCACCCCCCGCGAGCGCGAAGTGCTGCTGCTTGTGGCCGCCGGCCGCTCCAACCCGGAGATCGCGCAGGCCCTGTTCATCAGCGCCAAGACCGCAAGCGTGCACGTGTCCAACATCCTGGCCAAGCTGAGTGTCAGCGGCCGGGTAGAAGCCGCGGCCATAGCGCACCGCCTCGGCCTGCTGCCGCAGTCCCCGGTGTGACTGCGGGCGTCCACAGGCACTTCCGGATTGCCCCTAAGGGCTGTTGCCAGGGCCGCTAAGGCCCGCGATCAGCGGTGAGCTGGGCGGCTAAGGGGGTCCGGCACAGATCTAAGGGGCCGCCGCCGCCGCATTACGGCTGGCAGCCGATGTGCGCCCTGCTCCTTAGCGCGAGTCTGGAAAGCGATTCGCCAACCGAGTTGCGAAACAACACGCGCATCGCGCGCATGGAGGACAGAAAGATGAACTGGCTAACGCTCAACCTGCTACTGGCCGCACCCTTTGTCATTATCTGGGTGGGGGTGCCTTTCTGGCTGGTCCTCAAGCACCCCGACGAGGATGCCCACCCTCGGGCGACAGGCGACTGCCAGCCCAGGACGGTAACCGGCCCAGCCCAGCAGCCACCGCACCCAGCCCGCAGGCTCGCTCCCCACAACGGTCCGCGGGTGCGGCAAGCCTGAACTCATCGTGCGCCTAGCCGGACCCCCGGCCCCGCCAGCAGCCCGGCAACTGAGAAAGCGAGTCAACGTCCCGTGCCCGTCGCTACCGTCCGCTCCGATCTGCTCCCTGGCAGTCCCACCGTCTTGTCCCCGCCCCGCCGCGCGAGTCTGGGAAGGATTCCGCTGCACCCAGTAAGGCTGAGCCCGCCCCCGCTGCGCACCGCCGGCGCACATGACGAGGAGGAACGGCACGCCAGCTGGCTCGAGCTGTTCTTCGACCTGGCATTCGCCGGGGCAGTCGGCCAGCTCGCCGGGGCGCTGCAGGATCACCCGAGCCTGGGCGCCCTGGGTCGGTTCGCGATGCTATTTACCCCGATCTGGTGGCTATGGGTCCAGCTCTCGTTCTACGCCGACCGGCACGAGTCCGAGGATGCTGCACACCGCACCGCCTTCCTCACCGCGATCCTGCTCTGCGTGGGCCTGGCCGCCAGCGCACCGCGGGCTTTGTCCGGCGATACTGCCGCCTTCGTCGTCGCGTTCACTCTGATCCGCGGCCTGCAGCTAGCGCTATACGCAAGAGCCCGTCGCCACCTGCCGACTACTAGGGCGCTCTACACGACCTACCTGACCTTCTTCGGGGCGGGCGGCGCCCTGTGGCTGTCCTCGCTCGCAGCGGACGGCGCGGTTCGGTATGCCATCTGGGGAGTTGCGCTACTCACCGACGCCGTTGGCGCGCTGGCCGTGCTGGCGCCGTCCCGCCGAGTCCCGGTCAACCCCTGGCATCTGGCCGATCGGTTCCAGATCTTCGTCCTGATCGTGCTTGGCGAGTCCGTCGCCCGCCTGATTAGCGCAGCGGCCGTGCGGCCCTGGAGTCTGCCACTTGCCGTAGTTCTGGCCGCCGCGCTGCTCACGCTGGCGGCAGTGTGGTGGGCGTGGCTCAGCAGCGCGGACCGAGACGCCCTGGCCACCCCGCAGGCGATCGCCGGGTTCACCGCTGTCAACCTGCCGATCGTGGCCGGCATAGCGGCCGCTAGCGCGGGCCTGCACATCGCCATTCTCGCCGCCCACGGAGGCGGCACAATCGGCATCGGTCCCAGGGCCGCGCTCTACGGTGGAGTCAGCGTCTACCTACTGGCCAGTGCGATCCTGCCATCGCGCAAGCTGACCCGGCGGGCTCGGACTGCGCGGCTGGCGACATCGCTCGCCGCGATGGGGCTGGTCTTCATGGGAGCCATCGTGGTCCCGGTCTACCTGGTACCCGCCCTGACTGCAGTCCTCATCCTTGGCCTGAGCGCCGAGTCCCTCCGCTTCAAACGCCAGTCGGCTACCAGTGCGCGGGAGCCCGCACAAGCTCCAGGGCGACAGTCATGCCCGGCACTGACCGCCCGACATGACCCGGATCCCGCATCCGCCGGAGTTCCTCAAGGGAGCAAGTTATGACCGCCATCCTGGCCCGCCCTGGTGACCTGGCCGGCCCCGACCGGGACGACGCATCGCAGGAAGTGACACTGGCATCCGTATGGCAAGCAGTGGCCGGCACCACGATCGGCAACGACCTGCTCGCATGGCCGCCTGACCTGTTCGCCCTGACCGAGGTGATCCTGCAGCGCTCGGAAGCGTACCGCTTCGCCCTGTCTCCGCCCGCTGGCTCGAGCTGGCCGCCGGCCGACGTGCCTCACTGGCCCGATGCGGTCGTCCGCGCGGCCCGGCAGTGGACCGCGTGGGCCGAGGAGCGGAACGAGGCGATCCCCCGGCTCCTGGTCCAGGAATGGGGGATCCTCCGAGCGCGGGCCGGGACCGCGCTCAGCCGGATTGGGGATGCGCGTGACTGGCGACTGTGCCAGGCGCTCCTGACCCTGCACGCGATGGCGGATGAGGCATGCTCCGGTCTGGGCATCGCCCTCGACGCGTCTAGTGCCGACGGATGCGTGTACCGGGCCAGGGCCCGCGAACTGCTGGCGAGGACAGGGTCCCTGGCTCGTGTCCCGGCCCACCTGATCCGGGTGCTGCCCAAGATCCATACCCCTCCGAACGGCAGTTCAGTGCGCGCACTGTCCCGGTACGCCACCGTTACTGTGGCCGACGTAGCGGCCAGGTGGCACAAAGCGCCGGCCCGCTGTCCGGGTACACACCCTGTACACAAAGGGGTCAACTTCCTGCTTCTTCCGTGGCCGTTACAGGTACGAGGGTCAGACTTCCGCCCAGTGGCCGGGCCCTTGCAGAAACTGGCAGGCGACCCTTTCGGCTTCTTCGAGTTCGCGCCCGCCGAGCGGATCGACCTGCACCTAGTGGACCGGATGCTCACCGTGGCCAGCGCCGAGGCTGGGCCCGTTGACGTCGTCGTCCTGCCGGAAAGCGCAGCAGAGCAGGATCAGATCAGCGATCTGGAGACCTTGCTGGGCCGCCACAGCGTGACCGGCCTTATCACCGGGGTCCGGGAGCGCCCAGAGCGGCCGGGGCAGTTCCCGCGCAACTGGGTGCACATCGGCGTTTCAGTCGGCGGGCAGTGGATGCATGTCAGTCAATCCAAGCATCACCGCTGGTCGCTGGACGACAAGCAGATCTGCCAGTACCACCTGAGCGGCGTGTTGCACCCGCACAGGCGGTGGTGGGAGGCTGCCGAGATTCCCCGGCGGTCGGTCCAGTTCGTCGAGCTCGGCGACGGAATCACGCTAGCCTCGCTGGTGTGCGAGGATCTCGCGCAGACCGACGAGGTGGCCGACGTCATCCGCTCTGTCGGCCCCATGATCGTGGTGACTCCGCTGCTCGACGGGCCCCAGCTCGGCTCGCGCTGGGCAGCGCGTTACGCCAGCGCATTGGCGGACGACCCAGGATCCGCCGTCATGACGCTCACGTCATTCGGTATGGCGCAGCGCAGCCGACCAGCCGGCTTCGGCCCCTCGCCGGCGGTCGCGCTGTGGAAGGCGCCTGGCCAGGAGACGCGGGAGATCCCGCTAGAGCGCGGCGCCCAGGGCATTCTCTTGTCGGCAACCGCCGCCCGTGCCGTTAAGCGCAGCTACGACGGCCGCCGGCCCCTCGACAACGCCTGCCAGTTCTTCAGTGTGAGCATCCACCAGATCCGGGCCTCGATTACCGGCTCGGTGGGCTCAGATTCGCGTGCCCACTGGCCGTCCCGAGCCGCGCACTCCGGGGCCGCGCTGGAAGCCGACGAGCTCACGATCCTGACATCCTGGGCCGAGGCAGTAGCGGACGCTCTGGTGTTCGCGCCTGAGCGCATGGAAGCCGTGCAAGCCGCTGCGCAAGCAGGCGCCTCCTGGCGGGCCAGGCTTCGAATCCCCGAACCATCCCCGGCCTTGCGTCACGCCATCAGCAGCATGGCCGATGCGGCCCGATCGGCCGCCACGAGCAGGGACCAGCCACAGGATGCACTCCTGCACGCTACTGGTGACAGTCAGGCGGACGAATCCGCCCTCGACATGCTGGTCCGCGCAGTGCTGCGATCGGCGCTCGATCAGCGCCAGTCCCAGCAAGCCCGGCCGCTGTGCGGCCAGATGCCGAGCGCTGGATCTGGTTCTCTGTCATAGGGCTCCGATGCGGCCGCCGAGGTCGAGTTCGAGCTGGCCACGGGTCTGCAGGCCCTGAGTGAACAGAGCTGAGGTGCGGCCCTTCGTGCACTGCTACGTGTATGAAGCTGACTCAGTCATCGAGCCGGATACAACTAACTGCCGATGGCGGTTAGGACGGCGTTGTGCGTGGTGATCTGGGTGTCGAAGTCGGCGCATTTCAAGACGATGGTGGTGGTTGACCT
>DATHPF010000079.1:0-33207 GCA_035484155.1 Streptosporangiaceae bacterium | reverse complement strand
ACGTGCCTTCACGCGAGCAGGCGCTGGAGTGGGCTGCCAAGATCGCCGTCGCGTGCCGCTGTGCGCAAGAAGTCCGGGAACTCCTGCCCGACGCCGAACAAGACGCGATGCTCCGCGAGGCCGATAGGCGACGCTGACGTCCCGGCGGCGTCTGATCGACGGGGACCGCCACGCTGGCGCAAGATCTGCTTTAATCCTCGGCCAGGTGGTAGGCGACGGGGAGGCGGCGGAGGGCCTGGGCGGGCAGGAGCGCCGCGGTGGCGGTGACGGCGATGCCGACGAGGGTGGCAGCGGCTGCGATGAGGAGGAGCCGTGGTGGTAGCTGGCCGGCGAAGTCGGCGGCGGCGGTCAGGCCAAGGGCGGCGCCGGCCAGCGGGCCGGTGGCGCCGATGATGGCGGTTCGCTGATGACGAGGCGGCTGAGGGCTCGTTCGGTCCAGCCAAAGGCACGAATGGTGGCGAGTTCGGCTGCTCGTTCGCGAATGTTAAGAAAAATGACGTCAGCGACGGCCAGGACGCCGAGTGCGGCGGTGGCGGTGACGCCGATGTAGTCGACGCCGCGGGCCTGCACGGCGATGGCGTTGCCGAGCAGGGAGCCGACCAGGATGCCGCGGAAGGCGAAGGTCATTACGGTGAGAATGGCCAGGGCGGTGATGCCGCGGGGGTGGCGGGCGCGCCGTACAGCCGGGCCGGGTCCAGCCGAGGCTGGCCAGCACGCCGAGCTCCCGGCGGCGGATCCGGATTGCGGCGGTCGCCGAGTTGGCGAAGGCAGTGGCCGCTGCGGCGAAATGAGGTCGCTGACGGCTGAGGGGTCGGTGTAGTGTCGCACGGTGCTTGAGGTGACACCTGGTGTGGACGGGCCGGACGAGCTGGCCTCGCTCGAGGTCTATAACACTGTGTGGCCGCACGATGCGGTGACGATTGAGGCGGTGCACTCATACCGAGACAGCGCCCAGCATTACATCGACTACCTCGTCCGCGAGGATGGTGTCATCCTGGGATCCGGGGTGGGGGCTATTTTCGCCTACCGGCCTGGCCGCGTCGAAACTCTCATCACCGTGCTCGCCGGGAAGCGCCGGCGCGGCGCTGGCACGGCACTGTATGAGGCCATCTCCAGGTGGGCCAGCGAGCGAGGGGCCCGCGAGCTCGGGGTGTCGGTCTCCAGTGACGATCCGCAGAGCCTGTCCTATGCCCGGCGGCGCGGCTTCACCGAGGTGCGGCGCGAGGTGGGGCTGGTGCTCAGCCTGGCCGGGGTCTCACCGCCGCGGGTGCAGCTACCGGCCGGGATCGAGATCGTCACCTGGGCGCAACGACCGGAGCTGGCACGCGGGATGCACGAGGTCGACGTCGAAATCCATCGTGACATCCCCGGCTTCGAGGACGTCGCCGTCGAACCGTTCGAGGACTGGATGGCGCACAATATGCAGCGGCCCGCCGACTCTCCGGAGGCGACGTTCATCGCGCTCGCCGGCGACGAGGTCGTCGGCTTTGCGAAACTGTCGCTGACCGCGCCGGCGGCCGCCGGCCACGCCATGACCGCCGTGAAGAGAGCCTGGCGCGGGCGCGGCATCGCTGGTGCCCTCAAGGCGACAGAGATCAACTGGGCGCTCGCCAACGGCTATACCGAACTCCACACCAGCAACGAGGAGCGGAACGCGCCGATCAAGCGCCTGAACGCCCGCCTCGGCTACCGACCCGGAATCGGGCGGATCCACCTAGTCGGCCCCTCATTGCCGGACTCACTCCGGTGAGACCCTGCGCCACGACCACGCGCGCACTGAGCTTTGGGTCGGTGGCATCGGCCTACGAGAGATTCCGACCGGGATACCCTGACGAACTCGTTGACGAGGTGCTCGCCTACGCCGGCCGGCCGGTACGCACCGCCCTGGAGATCGGCGCTGGGACCGGCAAGGCCACACGTGTGTTCGCTGGTCGCGGGATCGCGGTGACCGCCACAGATCCCGACTCAGCGATGCTGCTGGAACTGCGCAAGCATGTGCCCGAAACAGTTGTTGGTGTGCAGGCGGCATTTGAGGATCTCCCGCTGGCCCCGGTGTACGACCTGGTCTTCGCGGCGGCTTCGCTGCACTGGACTCAGCCTGACCATCGCTGGGAGCGCATGGCAGCGATGCTCAGGCGTCATGGGGTCTTCGCGTGCTTCGGCGGACAGATGCACCTGGCCGAGGCGGATATCGAGCACGCTGTGTGTGCCGCTAGAGCGGAATACCTAGCGTCCGACGACGTACCGTCGCCGGACGGGACGCCACCGGATAGCCCGATGCAGTGGCCGGGGAGTGAGCTGCTGCAGTGCGACCTATTCACAGATGTGCGTCAGTCGACCATCGAACGTCGCGTTGCAGTTTCGGCCACCGACTACGTCGGTCACCTGTCGACGATCTCGGCCTACCTCGAGCTGCCCGACGCTGTTCGGGAGCACGTGTTCCATCGGATCCTCAAGGTTCTCCCCGAGCGAGTGACCGTGGCAGCAGACATCACCCTCCATCTAGCCCGGCTGATTTGAAGACGCCTCTCAGGCTGACTTGAGGCAGTACCGGAGGTAGACCGCGCCGCATGCGAACCGCCGCGTGTCCAGGAGGTCCAGATCCGAGCGGACGCCGGTAGGGAGCGCTTGCTTGCCACCGCCGACGATGGCGGGAACGAGGAACAGCTGCAGCTCGTCGACCAGGCCGGCCTTAATGGCCTGACCGGCGAGGTCCGCGCCTCCCACGGTCATGTCCTGCTCAGTCGCCGACTTCAGTTGGCGGACGACGTCGGGATCGAAGTCGCGCTCGATCCGTGTCCTGGCGCTCGATGCCGTTTCCAGGGTCTTCGAGAACACTATCTTCTCGGCTGCCCGCCAGATGCCGGTGAAATCCAGGGCGGCAGCCGACTGGTCGGGCAGTGCGTGGGCTGTCTCCCAGGAGACCATCGTCTCGTACATCCGGCGCCCGTACAGATAGGTGCTGACCGGCCGCTCGAGGTCATTGATGAAACAGAGCAGATCTTCGTCGGGGGCAGCCCAGTCGAAAGCGCCTGCGGCGTCTTCGACGTAACCGTCCGCCGATGCGATCGCCGAGTAGGTCAACTTGGCCATCCGGTGTCTCCTCACCTTCACTCGTAACGATGCGGCACCGACGCTTGGCCGGTGCTGACCCGCTGATCTCCGACTGCGATGATCATCAGGTGGTACCTGAGAGCATCCACGACTTCTTCGTGGCGAGCGGGAGCGCAGCCGGCGCGCTGATCGGGCTGATGTTCGTCGCCATTTCGGTGGCCGCTGAGCGGCTCGCCCGGGAAGAGGCTACTGGGCAGCATTACCGCATACGCGCGGCTGCAGCGATCACGGCGTTCACCAACGCGCTGGTGGTCTCGCTGTTCGCCCTGATTCCCGAGCACAAGATCGGCCCGACCTCGGTGTCCGTGGCGATCCTCGGGCTCTCGTTCGTCGCGGCGGCCCTGCTATCGGTGATCCGTCAGCGTCAGGGGATTTCGGACACATTGCGTGAGGCGCTGTTTCTGATCGCGCTGGCAGTCACGTTCGTGTTCCAGCTGATTGAGGGCATCGACGTGATTTCCCAGTCGGGTGATTCCGGCGCCGTGGACACGATCGCGATCCTGGTGGTCGTCTGCTTCCTGATCGGCATCGGTAGCGCATGGGAACTGGTCGGCGGCCCTTCAATCGGCATTGCGCACGAGGTCACCGCGCTCGTCCAGAGCCGCGGGCGCGGCCCCGACGACCCGGTCAACGGGGAGTCGGCAGCTGAGAAATGACCAGCGACACCGATTCCGCTAGGTCCCACAGGTTTCGCTAGGTCCCACGGGGTCCGGTCCGACCCGGCTGCTTGCCGACTCGGTCCCTTGGCTGCTCGACTTTGCGCCATAAAGTTCTTGACCTCGAGCCCTTGACTTTGCGCCATAAAGCAGCGTCTACTTTATGGCATAGAGTAGATCGAGGGAGGCACCATGAACCACACATCCGACGCCACCACTTCCGACGGTGGCGGCACCTTCGACGCCCGGCAGGCCGCTGCCCTGCTGGACCAGACCACGCAGCAGGCACGGCGCCAGTTTGCGCCGTCCCCGCCGTGGCTCCTGGCGACCAGAGCGGTCGCCGTCCTGGCCGTCTGCGGCACGGTCTGGCTCACCGTGCGCGGACAGCACCCCTACCACGGCCCGACAGCCGTGGTCATCCCTGTCCTGGTTGCGTTCATCATCCTGAACTTCTTCGTCACCGTGGCGGTGCGCGAGCGCGCAATGACCGGAGTACGCGGCGTATCCCGGCTGCGCCCGGCCGAGATCACCGTCCTGGTGGCGGCATTTGCCGCCACGGTCGTGTTCATGGCCACGGCTGGGGTGAGCTTCGGCCACTACCCGACCACGGTGCTGATCCTCCCCGGCTTGGCCTATGCGGCCGTCATGGCACGGACAGGCTGGCGCAGGTGCGGTGTCGGGCTCGCGGTCGCCGCCGTCGGCGTCGCGGGCGCGTTCGCCGGGCCGGCGGGGTCATGGGCGGTCACTGGCGTGGGCCTGTGCGCCGTGCTCGGAGTCAGAGCTGCCGCCATCGCCTTGGGGCAGCGCCGCGATGCTGACCGGCCATGACCACCGACGAACTCGACCCGCTGATCCACGTGCCCACCAGGCTGAAGATCGTCGCCACGCTGGCGGCACTGCCCGATGGCGACACGCTGTCCTTCACCCGGCTGCAGGACCTGATCGGGCTCACCCCCGGCAACCTGATCATCCACCTCCGTAAACTCGAAGACGCCGATTACATCAATAGCGAGAAAGCCAGGAACGGAACCGTGTCCATCACCACGGTCGCTCTCACTGGCCACGGCCGGGCTGCGCTCGACGCCTATACCCAGGCGCTGCGCGACCTGCTCGGCGGCTTGTAGAAAGGCCTCGCCGACAATGAGTGCCGCGACACTGGACCCGCTGATCCACCACCCGGACCGGCTGCGCATCGTCGCAACCCTGGCGGCGCTGCCCGACGGCGACGCGATCTCGGTGGCCCGGCTGCAGGACTTGATCAGGCTGACACCTGTCAGCCTGATCTCCTGCCTGCGCGAGCTGGACCTCGCAAGATACGTGCGGACGGGACGGCCGGGCGACGCCAGAACGCAGACCGGCGTCGCCCTGACCCGCGACGGTCGCGCAGCGCTGGATCGATACAGCGCCGCGCTCCGGCAGCTGGACCGGGTGGCTACAAAGACTCAGCAGGTACCAGCACCCGACGTGCGCGTTGGCGATGCTGACCGGGACGCGGCTGCGGCGGCATTGGGCGAGCACTTTGCGCAAGGCAGGCTGACACTCGATGAACTGAACGCGCGACTTGAGGCCACGTTGACTGCTATGACGCACGGCGAACTATCCCAGGCCACCCGGGATCTGCCAGACCTGACGGTGATCCGGGCTCAGGTCAGCTTTTCTCGCGGGAAGCGGGCAATGCCGGCGCACAAGGCACGGCCCTGGCACGACAAGGGTGCCTGGTAAAGCGGCAGCGCTATCCGCCCAGGTACCCTCGACCTGCTGCCTTTCTTGTGATCATCGCTCTCCCGGTATTCTCGGCGGATGGCACGCGGCGCGGAACACGGGGTGACGCCTCAGGGCGAGGACTTCTCAGCCTGGTACAACGAGGTTGTCGCGAAGGCTCAGCTTGTCGACCGAGGTCCAGCCAAGGGCACGATGGTGATCCGCCCGTACGGATACCGCATGTGGGAGCTGCTGCAAGCCGAGCTAGACCGCCGAATTAAAGACACCGGTCACGACAACGCCTACTTCCCGCTGCTCATCCCTGAGTCCTATCTTCGGCGCGAAGCCGAGCATGTCGATGGTTTTGCTCCCGAGTTGGCGGTAGTCACGCACGCCGGCGGGAAGGAACTGGACGAACCGCTGATTATCCGGCCGACATCCGAGACCATCGTCGGCGAGATGATGGCCAGGTGGATCTCCTCTTATCGCGATCTGCCTCTGCTTCTGAACCAGTGGTCAAATGTGGTCCGCTGGGAGCTGAGGCCTCGAATGTTCCTGAGGACGACCGAGTTCCTCTGGCAGGAAGGCCACACGGCGCACGCAAGCGAGGCTGACGCGCTAGCGGAGACCATGCTCGCGCTTGGCTTTTACACCGAGGTAGCGCGCGATATCGCCGCCCTGCCTGTTGTCCCCGGGGAGAAGACGCCAGGGGAGCGTTTTGCCGGAGCGGCCCGGACTTTCACCATCGAGGCGATGATGCGCGATGGCAAAGCGCTTCAGTCGGGAACCTCTCATTACATGGCGACAAACTTCGCCAAGGCATTTGACATCCAGTACACGAGCGAATCCGGTCGGCTTGAGCTATGTCAGACGACTTCCTGGGGAATGTCGACTCGGATGATTGGCGCCATCATCATGGCGCACGGTGATGATCAGGGTCTCGTGCTGCCGCCAATGCTTGCCCCGTACCAGGTAGTCATCGTCCCCATCGGCCGTGGCGAGCAGCTGAATCCCGTCCTTGCTGCTGCGGAGCTGCTGACGGCTGAACTCCGGCAGGCGGGGATTCGCTGTCACCTGGATAACCGCATGCAGCTGTCGCCGGGATTCAAGTTCAATGACTGGGAACTACGTGGCGTGCCCTTGCGCCTCGAGCTTGGGCCACGCGATCTAGCAGCCGGGACAGCAGTCGCAGCACAGCGCCTCGGCGGCGAAGGTAAGACGACGATCCAGCTCGCCGGCGCAGCATCGACGCTCACCGCCATGCTCGCTGACTATCAGAAGTTCCTGCTGGAGCGAGCGACCGCATTCCGCGATTCGAACACCGTCGTCGTTAATGACTGGCCAGCTTTCCAGCAGGCTGTCTCGAGCGGCTGGGCGCTGGCGTTCCATTGCGGCAACCCAGCATGCGAGGACGACATCAAAGCCGAGACTGCCGCCACACCTCGCTGCGTTCCCCTGGACGGCGTGGCTGAGGACGGCACGTGCGTGCGATGCGATGGCCGGTCGGCATACGGCAAGCGCGTGATCTTCGGCCGCGCCTACTGATCTGCTAGCCCAGGTCGGCCCAGCTCGCCGGATAGTTCGACGGCAGCAAGCCGCTAGCCGCCTGGCCAGCGTTTGACGCGGCCGGCACGCCGAGCGCCTGGAGCAGATCGTCGAAGTTGGCGCCGACCGCCGTCGGGAACGGCCCGGCGCCGCTGATCCCGCCTGCCACCGGGAGCTGAGATTCGGCCGAGGTGCTGTCAGGCATGGCCCACCCGGTCTCGATGCCGTCGTTCCCGTTGAACATGCTCGCAATCTCGGTCGTCGGCGTGACGTGCGCGCCGACTGCCACGGTGGGCTGCACATCTTCGGCGACGTAGACGACGAGCCCGGTCGCAGGTCCATCTGTCAGCTGGTAGGTGATCCAGCCGCCGCCGGGCCACCCGGTCGACGTGTCCGTCGCGCTCGTGATGACGGCGTCGCCGATGGGGTAGACGGGCCCCGACCCCGCGAAGTCAGCGCCCATGTCGATGCGCTGCGGCACCAGGCCGGCCACGGCTCGCAGCGGGTTCAGGTAGACCGGCGCTGGCTTTGGCCGGTGGCGGGCCTTCTTGACCGCCGCGACGGCTGGACCGGTGGCTGCGTTGCCGGGCTGGCTGCCGGCACCGCTCGCCTGGGCCGCGTAGCTCGATTTCACGAGCTCGCTGAGCTGGAGGCCGCGGGTTAGGGCATTCGCGCCCGCAACTGACGTGCTCGCCACAGCGCCGCTCGCTGTTGTCTGCTCTGGCGAGACGGTCCGCGACTTGGCTGGCAGGAGCGTCACGGCCGCTGCCGCCGCTCCGCCCGAAACTATGACGGCCGCCGCTACGGTCAGGGCCAGCGCCGATCCGCCGGCGCGCCTGGCCCGGGGCTTGCGGTGACTGGATGGCGCCCGGCCATGCTTGCTGGCCGACTGCGGTGGCTTGCGGTGACGAGGGATGGCGTGCGACACGTCGCGCCTTCAGACGGAGCGCAGTACTGCCGCTCGGCTCTCACCATTGGTGCCGGCGAGTCCGCGGAATCGGGGTTCGGCGATCTCACCAGCGGCATGCGGACGCCGTGCAGGCTCAGGGCGACGGGGTCGCGGTACGTGACCGTCGCGCACGCTCGGTGCTGTCGGGTCACTACCTTGCACCGGATTCGCCACCGGCGTGACCGAAACAGCAAAAGACAAACGGATCTCATAGGACTCTGTGGCCTAAAACACGCAGAGTATAAACAGGGCATAACGGATACCAAGGGTCCAAGCAGCCAGGCCCGAATCCACCTGCCTCCAGATCGCCCGCTGACGCCGGCCGTGTCGGCGGCCAGGATGCCGCCCGTCAGTCGGGCTGGCGCTCGAAGCCGACCTGCGTCTCGGCGTCGACGAAGCCCACGGAGCGATAGACGCGGATCGCGACGTACTCCGGGTCCGCGGCGATGACGAGCGTACGAGCGGCCAGTTCTTGCAGGCCGTGCTGTCCGGCGCGCCAGACCAGCGTCCCGGCGAGGCCTTGGCGTCGCCAGCCGGGGTGAGTCTCGACGTTCTGGAACCGGGCGATGCCTGATCCGTCCGTGACGATGCCGAGCTGGGCGACCAGTTGCCCGTCGACGAAGGCGCCGAACCAGGACGCGTGCCCGGCTTCGGTGAGCGCCCGCTCGGACGCGATCCTGGCAGCCAGGAACGACGGCTCGGATCCAGGCTCGCCGACATTCAGCACCGCGGTCAGCTCTGCCGCCTGGCGCCAGTCATCGTCCCCGGCCAGCTCGCGATAGGTAGCGGCCGTGTTCGGCCGTGGCGGCTTCTGCACGGCGGCGGCCGTCAGCACCGCCGTGCGCTCCAGGCGAAGATTCTCGGCGACGAGTCCGCCGACGTCGACCGTGCTGATCTCGGTGACGTCGATACCGAGGGCGACGTGCTTGGCATCAGGGAACTCGGCGGCGAACGTCTCGAGCCACGCTGCCGCCTCTCCTGGCGCTGGCGGTGCCGAGAGCAGCAGAAAGTTGCCCCACCAGTAAGTCGGGTTGTGCGGGCTGCTGACCGCGAGGTAATCGCCGCGGTCATCGATGCGGCTGCCTTCGAGGAGCCGGATCATCAGGTCCGTGCGGTACCCGAGTGATCGAATGTCCACGGTAAGAGCGTAGCCGCGATGCGCCTTGTAACCTCGGCAGCGTAAGCCGGCTCCGCCCCAACATCGCAAGGAGCAACTGCAATGAGCCTGTTCCAGCGTGCCCACGACATCGTCGCCGCCAAGGCCAATAAGGCTCTCGACTCAGCCGAGAACCCGAACGAGATGCTCGACTACTCCTACGAGCAGATGCTCGATCACATCACTCAGGTCCGGCGCGCTCTGGTGGACATCACCGCCTCGAAGAAGCAGCTCGAGCTCCAGCAGCAGCAGCTCCAGCACTCGGTAGACCACCTGGACGACCAGGCCAAGGCGGCACTGGCCGCAGGTCGCGAGGACCTGGCGCGGGAGGCGCTGTCCCGCAAGGCGGCCGCCCAGCAGCAGATCGACGCCCTAGGGCCGCAGCGCGACCAGCTCAACGACGAAGAGCAAAAGATGGAGCAGACGCTCAGCACGCTCCAGGCCCGGGTCAACAACTTCCGCTCCCAGAAGGAAGTGATGAAGGCCCAGTACACCGCTGCCGAGGCGACCAGCTCGGTCAACGAGGAAGCAGCCGGAATCTCCAGGAGCTTCAGCGACTCCGGCGCGGCCCTTCAGCGCGCCCAGGACAAGATCGCGAACATGCAGGCCAGGGCCGCCGCCACCGACGAGCTGCTCCAGTCCGGGGTGCTCGAGGACGTCGGCGGCGACACCGACGACATTCAGCACGAGCTCGATGAGGCAGGCGCGAATGCCCAGGTAGACAAGGAGCTGGCCGCCCTTAAGGCGCAGATCGCCAGCGCGCCCGCCACCCCGGAGCTGCCCGCAGGCAGCTAACTCAGGTGGGGCGCCAACTCAGGTACGGCGCCAACGCAGGTGCGGGCGGGCCGGTCACTGGAACAGGCGTGCCGGGCGCGGGCCCGGCTCGCTCGGCCCGGACCGGCCGGGCGGCAGCTGATCCCACCACCAGGGGAGCTGCGACGGCTGCCAGGCCGGGTCCGGCCTGAAGTCACACCATCGCCCGTCGAAAGGGCCGCGTCCCGCCACGGCCGCTTCGATCAGCCGCTCGCCCTCAGCCCTGATCCCGGCCGCCTCGTCCTCGGTCCAGTAGAGCGGGTGCCCGGTGCGCTCGGCGAACTCGTCCTCGTCCTTCCACCGCCAGCTACCGTCCGCCGCGACCACGACGTCCAGCGCGCGATCCTCCAGGTCGAATCCGCCCCACCAGTGACGGACCGGCGTCTGCAGATTGATGTACCAGGACCGGAACTCACCGGTCTCGGCAAAGAACCACCAGATGGCGTGCTGCGCCTCGGGTGGAGTGACAACGACGACGCCGGCCCCGATCCACTCCGTCACAGTGGGCACGGTCGGGATGTCGAGCTTGTCCGCCAGCGGCATGTACCGGACCGACTCGCCCGAGACAGTCGCTCGGGTGACCACCGCGGAGCCCGGACCGATCCAGGTCACGAGCGCATCCGCGTCGTGGCGCAGCACCCGTGCGGTCTGGACGTAGCCGACTCGTCCATCGGGTTGCAGGCCGCGCTGCACGATGATCTGCCCCTCGCTGAACATGCAGAACTCCTTTTGGCCGGGAACGGGTAGTCCAAACCTAATTGTCACTCGCCCCGCGCAAGGGGGCCGGACGCTAGGATCGGTGGCATGGGTTTCCCTTGACTGTGACCTGAGCTAGGGGCGCGTGCTCCGCCTTTCTCGTTCGTCCGAGGCAGCTGACGACGAGGAAGGACATGACATGGAGTTCGCACGCATCAAAGCTCGCCCGGGGTTCGCGCGCCTCGGACTGGGCGGCCTGGCCGCTGCGCTCGCGGTCGAGCTAGTCGACGAGCTTGTCGACGGGACGAAGAGCGCGGCGATGCCGCTGATCCGGCATGATCTCGCCCTGAGCTATCTGGAGATCGGACTGCTCACCGCGGTGCCGCTTGTCGTGGGCAGCATCCTCGAACTGCCGGTCGGCATCATCAGCGGGGCCGGATCGCGGCGCAGGCGCATCATCTTGGCCGGCGGCCTGGTCTTCATCGCCTCGGTCCTAGCGGCCGGCCTAGCGACCTCGTTCGCCGGGCTTCTCATCGCGCTGACGATCTTCTTCCCGGCCTCGGGCATGTTCGTCAGCCTCACCCAGGCCGCGCTCATCGATTCGGCCCCGGACCGGCGCGCCCAGTACATGGCTCGCTGGACGCTGGCTGGCTCAATCGGCGCCGTGACCGGGCCGGTCCTAGTGGCGATCGTGCTCGGCGCAGGCGGGACATGGCGGCTCAGCTTCGTCCTGATCGCTGCGCTCAGCGCCGCCGCCTGGTGCGCAGTGGCATGGACTGGCCGAGTGGACAAGACAAATCCACAACATGGGAACGGGGCCGACCCCAACCCCACCGACCCCGAAAACGCGGTGCCGGACGACCAGGCCTGGCCGGGCTGGCGAGCAGCTGGCTCGATCGTTCGCCGCTCGGGCGCCCTTCGCTGGCTCCTGCTGCTCGAGGTGGCCAACCTACTGCTGGACGTGCTCACCCCGTTCCTGGCCCTGTACCTGGTCGCGGTCGAGCACGTTGCGCCGTTCGTCGCTGCGCTCGCCGTCGCCGTGCGCCTGGCGGCCGGACTGGCCGGTGACGTGATCGTGATCCGGACGCTGGCCAGGCTGGAGCCCAGGCGCGTGCTGCGGGCCAGCATGTGGGCGGCGCTGGCGCTGCTCCCGGCGTTCCTGCTCTTGCCGGGACTTGCCAGCAAGCTCGTGCTGCTGGCGGCGCTCACGATCGCGACCGCACCCTGGTATCCCGTGCTCCAGGCTGAGCTCTACGGCAGCCTTCCTGGCCGCAGCGGGCTGGCGGTGTCACTGACCAGCGCGTCCGGTCTGCTCGGGGCGCTCGGACCGCTGACGGTCGGGCTGCTGGCCGAGCGATTTGGTCTTGCCTGGGCGATGGCGGCGTTGTGTATCGTGCCTGTGCTCATGCTTGTCATTCCGGCGGGCGGGCGTGACGGGAGCTAGCGATGAGTGACCTGGAGATCGTGACGACGTCCGACCGGCCGGATCTCGAGGACGAAACCAGAGCGGCGTTCCGGCAGAACTGGCCGGAGTTCATCTTCCACGATCCGGTATCTCGCGAGCACATCGGACGGGTGGAGTGTATTTCCCGTTCTACGACGTCTTGCTGCTCGACGGCGGCGAGGTTGTGGCAGGCGGTTGGGGCGTCCCCATGCAGTGGGACGGGACTGTGGCGGGCCTGCCCGCCGGTGGCTACGACGGAGCGCTCGTGGCTTCGGTCAACGGGCACGAGGCGTCGCTGCCAAGGGACACGCTCTGCATCATGGCGGCCGCAGTCCGCCGCGATCGGCAGGGCGGCGGCCTGGCCGGCCAGGCGCTCACCGCGCTGCGGGATCGAGCGACCGCAACCGGGCTGGCGCGCGTTATCGCGCCGGTGCGGCCATTGCTGAAAACCAGATACCCGCTGACATCGATGGCCTCATTCGCCCGGTGGGACCGTGGTGACGGGCTGCACCTTGACCCGTGGATCCGCACCCACCAGCGGCTCGGGGCCACGATCCTCGGCCCTGCGCCAGACTCGATGATCATCAAGGGCACGGTCGCGGAGTGGGAGGAATGGGCCGCGATGGCCTTTCCCGAGTCCGGCAGGTACGTAGTCCCCGACGCTCTCGACCTGGTCGACGTCGATCGGGAAGCTGACCGTGGCGTGTACTCCGAGACCAACTTGTGGATGCGCCACCTGTAGCCGCAGCCGGCGCTGGGTAATCGGCTCGCGGTCGCCGGGAGCGCCTCGACTAAACTCCGTTGGTGTGACTGACTGGGGTTCTGACGTCCGAGTGCGCTTCGCGCCGTCGCCGACCGGCATGTTTCATGTCGGTGGCGCGCGGTCTGTCCTGTTTAACTGGGCAATCGCGCTGAAGAGCGGTGGCACGCTGGTCCTGCGGATCGAGGACACCGACGCTGCCCGGAACCGGCCAGAGTGGACCGAGGGCATCATCAGTGCTCTCGCCTGGCTCGGCATCGACTCCAGTCAGTACGAGGGACCGTATTTCCAGTCGGCAAACCTGGCTGAGCACACTGCGGCGGCCCAGCGGCTCTACGAGCAGGGCCGCGCTTATTACTGCGACTGCACGCGCGACGACATCGTCGCCCGGACCGGTGATCGGCACCGGGGCTACGACGGCTTCTGCCGCGACCGCGGCCTCGGGCCCGGGCCCGGCCGAGCGCTTCGATTCCGCGCCCCCGACGCGGGTGCGACGGTCATCGATGATCTGGTGCGCGGCAAGACGGTGTTCGAGAACTCGATAATCGAGGACTTCGTGCTGGCCCGTGCGGACGGCTCGATCCTGTTCTTGCTGGCCAACGTGGTCGATGACATGGTGCAGCGGATCACGCACGTGATCCGCAGTGAAGAGCACCTGCCCAACACGCCTAAGCAGCAACTGCTGTGGGAGGCACTCGAACACAAGCCGCCCGTCTGGGGCCACCTGCCGGTGGTCGTCAACGAAAAACGGCAGAAGCTGTCCAAGCGCCGGGACAGGGTGGCGCTTGAGTCCTTCCGGGACGAGGGCTATCTCGCCGCGGCCATGCGCAACTACCTGATGCTGCTCGGCTGGGCTCCCGGCGACGACCGGGAGATCATGCCGTTCGACGAGATGGTGGCCGAGTTCCGGATCGAGGACGTGATCGCGTCGCCGGCCTTCTTCGACGTCAAGAAGCTGCGCGCGTTCAACGGCGAGTACATCAGGGCGCTGTCGGTCGACGAGTTCATCGCGGCCGTCCAGCCCTGGCTCGCGCCGGCCGCCGCGCCGTGGCCGCCAGAGCGGTTTGACGCCGATGTGTTCGCACAGCTCGCGCCGCTGGCGCAGACGAGGATCGCGCTGCTGTCGGAGATCACCCCGATGGTGGACTTCGCCTTCTTGCCCGAGCCCGCCGTTGACGAGGCGTCCTGGGCCAAGACGATGCGGGAGCCGGCCGCCGACCTGCTGGCCGAGGTCGCCGCTGCCTACGAGGTCGTTCCCTGGGAGCCCGATGCGCTGCGGGAGCGGCTGGAGACCATCGGGTCGTCGTTCGGGCTCTCGCTCGGCAAGGCGCAGGCGCCGGTCCGGGTCGCGGTGACCGGGCGGACCGTCGGGCTGCCGCTGTTCGAGTCGATGGAAGTCCTGGGCCGCGCCGAGACCCTGCGCCGGATCGAGTCGGCTCGCGAGCGCGTCACCGGCCTAACCTAGCCAGCACCGGCCTAGCCAATACTGCCTAGCCCAACACTGTTGTCCCGAGACCAGCGGGCCCAGGGCAGCCAGCGCGCGGATCGGCTTGGCCGGCTGCTCGCGGTGGTCGGCCTGTCCGGCCTCGTGGTTGCGTTCGCGCTCCGGCCATCGGACGCCGCCCAGGCCACCGCGCAGGACTGGTCCCCGTTCGTCCTTGTCGGCGGGCTGCTGCTGATCGGGCTGGTGGCCGACGGCGACGGACTGTTCGCCGCGGTCGGAGCCCGGCTGGCCAGCCTCACGCGCAGCGGCGTGATCTTGTTCGCGGGGTCCGTCGTGCTCGTCGGCGCCGTGACCGCCACGCTGAACCTGGACACGTCGGTGGCGTTCGTCACGCCCGTCCTCGTGCACACCGCTCGCAGTCGGCGGGCCGGGGAGCCGGCGCTGCTGTACGGCTGCCTGTTGCTATCCAACGCAGGCTCGCTGCTACTGCCTGGGTCGAACCTCACGAACCTGATCGTGCTCGGTCATTTGCACCTGACCGGCGGTCAGTTCGCCGCCCGGATGTGGCTGCCGTGGCTAGGCGCGCTTGTCGTGACGGCGGCTGTGGTCGCTGTCGGCGAACGGCGGTCGCTCCAGTCGGAAGGGGCGGTGCCCGAGGCGCTACCGCGGCCCCGGCTCGGGCTCGGACTCGCGGCCGTCGTCGCCGCGACCGTCCTAGTCATCGTGACGCGAGAGTCCGCCCTGCCTGTGTTGGCCATCGGTGCGGGGGCAGGCGTCGTCCGGGTGGCGCAAGGGCGGCTTCAGCTCGGCCGGGTCTGGGCCGTACTCGGAGTGCCCGTGCTCGCCGGGCTGTTCGGCGCCGCAGTCGCACTCGGCACGCTCGGGCGAGCCTGGACGGGCCCGGCTGTGTTGCTGTCCCATCTGTCGGGGTGGGCGACGGCCGGGTTCGCGGCCGCGGCGACGGTCCTGGTGAACAATCTCCCGGCCGCGAGCATGCTGGCGGCACGAACGCCAGATCACCCGTTCCAGCTCCTCATCGGCCTCAACCTGGGGCCCAACCTGTGCGTGACCGGATCGCTCGCGTGGCTGCTCTGGCTGCGCTCGGCGCGCGACGCCGGCGCTCAGCCGTCGCTGGCGCGAGCCAGCGGACTTGGCGCGATCGCGGTGCCGCTGTCGATCGCGGTCGCGGTCGCGGCGCTGGCAGTGACTGGGCGGAGCTGAGCCAAAGCGATGTGGGTCCCGCTGGGACCAGCGAACGGCTTCGACCATTCCTGCGTGATCAGAAGCCGCGCTGACGGTGGCGATTCACGCGGCCTTCGACCTCGACTAACCGCGGCGCGTGCGCCAACCTGGTGCGAACTGGCGTGCAACGGTCCTGCCAGATGCCGCGGTCTGTGCAGATGAGGGAGGTGGCCATGGACGCCGCGGCCGACGCCGAGTTCAGCGATTTCATGCATGGTCGCTGGGCCCAGCTTGTGCGGCTCGGTTATGGCCTGACTGGCGACCGGCAGCTGGCCGAGGACCTGGCGCAGACGGCGTTCGCCCGGGCGTACGCCTCCTGGGGCAGGGTGCAGCGCGCTGACAACCCCGACGCCTACCTGCGCCGGATCGTCGTCAACGCGAACGCCAGCAGATTCCGCAAGGTGCGCGTCGGCGAGGTGCTGACCTCGACGGTGCCGGACCTGGTGGCCGTGGCCGACGGCGCTACCCGGCAGGACAACCGGGACGCGCTCGTCAGCGCGCTGATGCAGCTGCCGTACGGGCAGCGAGCCGCGGTGGTCCTGCGGTACTGGCTGGACCTGACGGAGACCGAGACCGCCGCAATCCTCGGGTGCTCGGTCGGCAACGTGAAGAGCCAGGCGTCACGGGCGCTGGTCAAGCTGCGGACGAGCGCCGCGCTCCTGGAAGGAGGACCAGCGTGAGCAGTCAGGACCAACGCGAGCTGCAGGACCGGCTGAGTGGCTTGCTGTACAGCATCGAGCCGGGACCGCCGCCAGTCGTGGCGACCATCCGACGCGGCAGGGGGATCAGGATGCGCCGGTGGATCTCGGTTGCGGCCGGAGTCGCCGTGATCGCAGCTGGAGCAGTTGTGCTGCCTGGCGTCCTTCGCGGTCAGCCGGCGGTCCCGATGGCGCCATCGCACTACAGCGTCCTCGTGAGCCCGATTGGTGCTGGCGCGCCGGCGGGTTTGATCGGGCAGGGCACAACGGATGGGCGCCGATGGACGGTCGTCATGTCGCCAGAGGGGACTGGCGTGGCGCTGACCGGACGAGGGCTGTCCGGCGCGCTTCCCTACTACCAGTACGTCGCGAGCCAGTTCACCGCCAAACCGGCGGCTCTCGCGACGGCTGGCTCCGGGGCGACAGTCCTTGAATTCGGCACGGTACAAGCGGACGTCACGCATGTCGTCATCAGCCTGGCAGACGGCGAGGTGATCAGTCTCGCGCCAGTGAGCTGGCGTGGCCGCAGCTGGGTGGCCGTCCTGCTGCCCGCCCGGGTGCCGATCGAACGGGCCGTGCTCTCGACGAGCGGCGGTGAGCTGGCCTACTCGGTGCCGTTCCGCCGCACCCAGTTTGACGTGTGGTGGCAGCCCGGTCAGGTAGGCCCGGCCCGGCTGACGAAGTCGATCGGCTCAGGAGTCGTCGACGGGGAGTCCTGGCACGCGGCTGCCGACATCGGGCCGTGGGGCTACTGCTACTCAGTGAGCTCCGCATCGACCTGCATCGACAGCACGGTCAGCCCGCTGCTCTTGCCGGCCGGGGCCTTGGTCTCGCCCATGGTCTGCGGTTCGCTGGACTCCGCGGGCGCGGGGGCTGCCAGGGCGGGGTTCGGAGCCGCCGCAGTCGCCGTGCGGCGCGTCGTACTCAGGTACTCGGGCGGCAGCACCGCCGCCTTTCCCACGGTCGCGATTGGAAGCGGCCGGATGTTCGGGTACGCGATCCCTGGCGGTCACAAGGTTACGGGGTCGCTGTTGTACGGAGCTGCCGGTCAGCTGCTGGGATCGACCTCGGGCGCAGCCTGGGAGTGCTAGCGGCAGGTGCGTGTGCTTTGCTACTGCAGTGACTCAAAGCCCCTTTTGTGACCGCGTGCGGAGCGGCGAGACCGTGTTCGGCGGCTGGGCGGTGACGCCTGGGCCTGTATCAGCGGGCCTGCTCGCTGCTAGCGGCCTCGACTACGTCGTCATCGACCTTCAGCACGGCACGGCTACCGAACACGATCTGCCAGCGCTGACAGCCGCCATCCGGCTCGCCGGCGCGACGCCGCTCGGCCGGGTCCGGTATGCGCATCCGGCCGACATCGGCCGCGCGCTGGATCTTGGCTGCGAAGGCATCATCGCGCCGAACGTGGAGTCAGCCGAGCAGGCAGCGGCCGTGGCCGGCGCGTGCCGCTATCCGCCGGACGGCTACCGGTCAGCGGGCGGCGTGCTGGCCGGACAGCCGCTCCCGCTGTGCATTGTCATGGTGGAGTCGCGTGGCGCGATGCACGAGCTGCCGGCCGTGCTTGAGCTGCCCGGCGTCGACGGCATCTATGTCGGTCCGCGTGATCTGTCGTACTCGCTTGGCTGCCCGCTTGATCCGCATGACCCGGTGCTTCGGCCCGCGTTCGAGCGGATCTGGGCCGACTGTGCGACGGCTGGCAAGCCGGTAGGCGTGCACGCGACTGATGGCACTACGGCCCGGCTCTACCGCGAGAACGGCTGCCGGCTGGTCACGGTCATCTCCGAGGCGCTCGCCATATCCCGGGCTACCGCCGCCGAACTGGCGACCGCGCGGGCCTAGCTTGGCGGTGCGTTTTCCGCGGCTGACGTCCTGGCTTGGTCGCCGGTGCGGCTCGGCACGCTCGGCCTGACTATGCTCGCAGGTAGGAGTTAGCCGTGCCGCAATACGATCTCCGTCCGCTCAACTAATAATGCGGGGTGTCAGCACGGTTCTATGCTCCTCGCAGAGCGTGTGGTGTACCGGCTAGGAGCCGAGCTAGCGCCCGGCCGTCCCCTCGGAGGCGCAAATGGGACTAATGGATAAGGTCAAGGCGCAAGCTAATCAGCTCGCGCAAAAGACGCAGGAAGCAGCTCAGGAAGGCAAGGCAAAGCTCGACCAGGCGCAGGCCAACCGCCGCGGCGATGCGCTGCTGCGCCAGCTGGGCGCGGCCGTCTACGCCGAGCGTACGGGCCGGGGAACCGCGGAGAGCCAGGCGAAGATCGAGGAGCTGATCGGCGTCATCTCCGCGCATGAACGGGAAAACGGACTTAATCTGACGTCGCAGACGGGCGTGCCACAGCCTGGCGCTCCGGCCGATCCATCGAATCCACCGCCGGGCCCGGCAGGGTCGCAGTACCCGCCCGCGGGTGGCGCAACGGATGCGGGCACGCCGTTCCCGCCGCCGGGCGGAGGCCAGGACGCGGGCGTTTCGTTCCCGCCGCCAGGTCAGTCATTCTTCCCGCCCCCAGGCGACGGCGACTCCGGCACGAGCGGGTTCCCGCCTAGTAGCTGACGGGTCGGCGGGTCAGCGGCAGGCGTCCTGCGCCGCAGTACGGGATCCAGGTGCCCCCGATGGCGTCGGCTTGGCGGTCGGCGAGGCTGCGACCACGCTGTGCCCGGTCGTGCCCAGTACCAGCCGGATGCGGGCGAGCCCGGCGACCATGCGCACCGCCGCGCCAGGCAGAGCCTGGGCGAGCACCTGCGCCTGGGCCGCGTGACCTGAGGGGTACTCGATCAGCGTCCGGGCGACGTTGTGTACCGACCAGTTCAGGCCAGCCTTGTGCACGCTGAATCCGGCGCTGCTCAGCTCCGTGCCGGTGGCCGTCGACAGGCCGGGGAGCAGCGTGCCGTTGTAGACGTCGACCGATACCTGTGCCCTGCTGATCGTGGCGGCGCCCGACGGGGACGGCGACGCGGCAGGGCTGGCCGTCCCTGTGTCGTTCTTCAGCCAGGTGAACAGCGCGTCCGCCGCACTAGCGTTCCAGAGGACGGCGTCCTGCCCAGTAGGCGTGATGTAGCTCGCGCTCGCGAGCGGGACTGTGGTGAAGCCAACGTCCGCCAGGCGCAGTCCCCGCATCTCGTCAGCGAGCCCGACCAGGTTGAAGCCCTTGTCGACCTTGACCGCGCCGGCCAGCGCGGTGACGAATCGCTCAAGCCGCACGGGGTCGGCGAGCACGCCGGTCTGCGTCGCCTTGGCAAAGACGGACGACATGAGCTGCTGCTGATCGGTGATGCGGGCGAGGTCGGATGTGGCGAACGAGTGCCGGTCCCTGGCGAACTCCAGCGCGGTGATGCCGTCGACGTAGTGGCGGCCAGCGGACAGGTGCAGGCCGCTGTAGGAGTCGTCGACCGCGAACGGCACGCATACGTTCACGCCGCCTAGTGCGTCGATGACCTTGATGAAGCCGAGGAAATCGACCTCGACGTAGTCGTTGATGGTGAGGCCGGTGGCCTGCTCGACCGTCTGCACCATCAGCTGCGGGCCGCCGTAGCCAAACGCGGCGTTGATCTTGCTCATGCCGTGGCCGGGGATGTTGACCCACGAGTCGCGCGGCAGGCTCACGACCTGAACTGTCTGATGATTTGCCGGGATGTGCACCAGCATCAGCGTGTCCGAGTTCGCTCCGATCGCGCTGCCGACGTGCAGCCGAAGCTCCTGCTGCCGCGTCAGGCCGTCGCGCGTGTCGATTCCGGCGACCAGAATGTTGACCGGGCCGCTCGTCGGCGTGCCGGAGGTGCCTGCGTCGATCCGGGTGATGAGCGAGCTGACGTAGCCGGTGAGCACCCAGGCGCTGCCGGACACCAGCAACGTGATCGCCGACATCGCGCCGACGATGGCGAGGGTGACCCGCTGGCGGCGTGCACTGCGGCTCAGCGCAATCTGCCGCGCCAGCCGCTGCCCAGCTACGCGGGGATCGGGACCGCGCGAACCCGCCCGAGCCCGCGCAGCCTCGCCCGGCTGCGCAGCGCGATTCGGCCGCCCCGGCCGCGCCGGCTGGCCCGGTCGCCCCGGCAGCGCGGGCTGACCAGGCGGCGCAGGCAAGCCCGGCCGCCCGGGCTGTCCCGGCAGCGCAGGCTGGCCCGGCTTCCTAGCCCGCGCCCCGCGGTCGTCGTCCTCGGTCATCAGCCCCCCAGGGAGTTATCCCCAGGCAGGCTAACCCGCCTAACCTGGCGACAGCCGCTAGCGGCGCCGGCGCCCGGCCGAACCTTTTACTAGCTATTAGCCGCGGACCTCCGGCGGCTCGGGATCGCGCGGCAGGCCGAGTATCCGCTCGCCGATGATGTTGAGCTGAATGTCGGTGGTGCCACCGCCGATCGTGAGCGCCCTGGTGATCAGAACCTGGCGGGCCCAGTGCGCCCCGTCGGGTCGGCCATCCGCCCCTACCGGCCGCCCGTGCCCGCCGGCCAGGGCCCCGCCCGCGGCCGACATCTCCCAGCACAGCTCGGCGACTTGCTGTGCGTGCCGCATGCTGAGCAGCTTGCGCACGCTGCCGGTGGCGCCGGGCTCGGTGCCCGACAGCTGCTTGAGTGTGGCCCGCACGGCGAGTACGTCGATGGCGTGACCGGTCGCGACAAGCTCGCCGACCTGAGCCAGCGGCGCGTCGGCGGCCGCCTTCGCCGTTTCCAGCAGCTCGGGCACACCGCAGCCGAACGTCCACGTCCGCGAGAGCGACACTCGCTCGTTCGCCAGCGTCGTCCGCGCGATTCGCCAGCCCTTGTTCACCTCGCCGACCAGGCAGTCGTCGGGCACGAAGACCTGGTCCAGGAAGACCTGGTTGAAGAACGCATCGCCGCCGATCTCGCGCAGCGGCCTGACCTCGACGCCCGGCGCGTGCATATCGACCAGGAAGTAGCTGATCCCGTCGTGCCGCGGCTGCGCCGGATCGGTCCGGGCGATGCAGATCGCCCACGACGCCTGGCGTGCGAGCGAGGTCCAGATCTTCTGCCCGGTGATCTGCCAGCCACCGTCGACCCGCTCGGCCTTAGTGGTCAGCCCGGCCAGGTCGGACCCGGCGCCCGGCTCGCTGAACAGCTGGCACCACAGATAGTCCGCGCGCAGCGTGGCCGGCAGGAAACGCTCCTGCTGTTCCGCGGTGCCGTACTGGATCAGCGCGGGCACCACCCACGCACCAATCGCGAGACCGGGAACGTGCAGGCCCGCCGTTCGCAGCTCCTCGTCAATGATCAGCTGCTCGAGTGCGCCCGCGTCGCGGCCCCAGGGCCTCGGCATATGCGGCAGTACCCAGCCGCCCGCGCCAAGCGCCGCGTTTCGCTCCGCGCCCGGAAGCGCAGCGATCTCGGCGAGCTCGGCCCTGATGGACGAGCGCAGCTCGTCGTCGCCCCCGCCGGGCAGCTCCAGCCTGATCTCGCGCCGGTCGCCCGCCAGGGCAACCTGGGCTAGCCGCTGCTTCCAGCTGCCGTCTGCGTGACCGATCCGGCTCAGCAGCGCGCGAATCGTCATCGCGCGCCGGTAGTACAGGTGCGCGTCGTGCTCCCAGGTGTAGCCGATGCCGCCGAGGACCTGGATGCATTCGTGCGCGCACGACACGGCCGCCTCGGTCGCGAGCACGGCCGCCGCCGCGGCGGCGAACTCGCTCCCGGCCTCGCCGCCATCAAGTGCCCGCGCGGCGTCCCACACGGCCGCGGTGGCTTGCTCGGCCGCGACGAGCATGCGGGCGCAGCGGTGCTTGACTGCCTGGAACTGGCCGATCGGACGGCCGAACTGGTGCCGGATCTTGGCGTACTCGGCCGCCGTGTGCACGGCCCAGTCGGCGATTCCGACGGCCTCCGCGCCGAGGACAACCGCGGCCAGGCTTGCGACAGTCGCCGTGGTCAGGCCAGTGAGCTGCCGGTCCGCGGACACGATCAGTCCGGCGGCTGTCACCCGGCCGAGCTGGCGGGTGAGGTCGAGGCTGTCGACGGGCGTGATGTCCAGGCTCGCGGCGTCAACAGCCACCCAAACCGTGTCTTGGCCTGATCGGACGGGCAGGATCACCAGGTCCGCGCCGACCGCGCCGAGCACGGTCTCCGCGCTCCCGCTGATGATCAGGTCGCCGTCGGTGCCCGCCGCGGCCGTGAGGTCGGCGGCGAGGGCGACGGCCCCGTTCCCGTCTCCGTGTGCGAGAAGCGTAACGAGCTTGCCGGTCATGCCAGCCGCGACGAGGACGGCGCTGGCGAGCGTCGTTGGCACGAAGCCGCCAGCGACGAGGGCCCGGCCGAGCTCCTCGACTGCGACCGTGAGCTCGGGCAGGCCGAAGCCCTGGCCGCCGTCAGCCTCGGGCACGTGCAGGCCGAGCAGGCCCTGCTCGGCGAGGCTCGGCCGCAGCGCATCGCGGTACTGGCCTGCGCCGTCTTCCTTGCCGTCGGCGACAGCCCTGGTCACAGTAGACGGGCTGTGGCGCTCGGCCCAGCCGCGTACCGAAGCGGCGAGCTGCGTCAGTTCTTCTGTCAGGCCGAGCGCCATTGCTGCACCTCATCTGCCACGATCCGGCGACCTTCGACCGCATTCTAGAATGCGGTTCGGTTTTCGGCCAGGGCTGTCCGGTGCGGTGTCGCTCCATCTATCGCCGCTCGCTATAGCGGCTTGCGGTATAGCGGCACGCGATATAGAGTGCGGAGCGAAGGCCGATCGCGCCGCGTCGCCGGCCGGCTGAATGGGGACCGACAATGACCAACCGACTGGACCGGTGGGCAGATCCGCCGCTGCTGGTACTGGCCAGCCTGGCGGAGGAACCCAAGCATGGTTACGCCATCACGCAGGACGTCGCAGAGACGATGGGGGTCCGGCTGAGCGCGGGCACGCTCTACGCGGTGATCGCGCGCTTGGAAGCGCAGGGCCTGATCGAACCCCTCGACGCAGTCGACCGGCGGCGGCCTTACCGCATCACCATGGCCGGCGCCGAGGCGCTGGCGCAGCAGTCGTCGCGCATGCGCCAGGTGGCCTCGCTGGCCCAAGCGCGGCTCAGCGGCAGCTTCGGGCTGACGGGAGCGTGACCCGGATGAGCGTGCCACCACCCAGCCCAGACGAGAACTGCCCAGGCGACAACCGCGTGGGCGAGAACCGCGCAGGGGAGAACCGCCCCGGCGAGAACCCCCCGGCGCAGTACCGCAAGGCCAGGCTCGCGCGCGCCGCGCTGCTGCTGTATCCGCCCGCCTGGCGAGCCCGGTACGGCGAGGAAGTCGCTGCCCTGCTCGACGACACTGGCGGCGGCTTGCGTGCCGTCGCGGCCCTGGCCTGGCATGCCATGCCTGCCTGGGTCTTCCCGGCTAAGCACCTGCATGACAGAGACAGCCGGGTGCGCGCCTCGCTCGGAACAGTCCTGGTCGCCTGGTCGGCACTCGTCGGTATCAGCCTGGTATTCGTGCAGCTAACCCAGTTCCAGGGATACAGGCCGGTCGGCCATCCGATCATCGGCTGGTGCTACGCCGTCATCGACGCAGCAGTGGCCGCGTCCGCGCTGAGCGCCGCAGCAGGCGGGCTGCCGCTGTGGCTGCTCATGCTGCGCCGCGCCCGGCGCGAGCACCGGCCACGGGACACCTTCTACATGCTGCTGCCCGTCATCGCTCCCGGCAGTTACCTGGCCGCGCTCGCGGTGACAACGCGGCTCGCGTCGCATCCGAACGGGCTCAGCCCGCTGCTGTTCCTCGCTGTCACGGTCGCCGGGTTCGCCACCGCCGCAGTCGCGTGCGCCGGGCCGATCCTGGCGCTGGGCAGGCTTCGCCCTCGCGGCCCGGCGGTGCAGGTGGCCGCACGGTGCGCGGGAGTGGCCGCGGGCAGCATCGTCATCGCCGCGGCCGCCAGCGCCGTCGCGGCCATCGGGCTGGGCCTGTGGGCCCGCGATTTTGCCGGGTATCACCAGGCCGCCCAGGTCGGCGGCTACCTGGCCGTCGTCGCGATCGCGATTGTCGCGGCCACCACCGGAGCTACCCGCTGCCTGCGCGCGACGCTTGCCAGGCCGGGCCGCTGACAGCGCTGCCCGGCCAAACAACACGCGTGCACGGCTGCGGCGCGCGGTCTCCGTCGCGCCTTGCTAGCGCCCGGGTGAACATCGAATGAAGTCGTCCCACTGACTATTGCCCGAGTCCAGAGCCGGGTTCTTGAATGGGAACCACGGCCATGGTGCCCATGTCGTCCGTGCCACAACAACTCTCTGCTGTTGTCTGCGAGTGTCACGGAGGCGTGAGATATGGGCACCGCTCTGCTGGCCAATTCCACCGTCAAGCTGTCGTTCGCCTGGAACGCCTTCTTTTACTGGGGCGTCTGGGCCGTCTGCCTCATCGGCATCGCGATCGTGCTCTGGGCCGCACTGCGCTCAAAGCTGTGGGATCGCTGGACCACTCAGGACATTCTCATCATCGCGGCGATGGGCGTGCTGCTCGAGGTCTACGACAACATCATCGGCGACCAGTTCATCAAGCCCCTGGTGGACGTGATACCAGGCGCGCACCTGATCCAGGTGCACGACCTTCCGTACATGTTCCTGCTGATGGTAGGCGTCGCGCTCGTCCGCAAGCCCGGTTGCGTGACCGCGATGGTGTTCGTCAACTACCTGCTGGCGCAACTGCTCTTCGGGAGCGGGCACGGCGCGCTGGACTGGACGGACGGGCTTACTCAGGGCATCTTCTGTGACCTCTACATCGTGGCTCGCCGCGGCAAGGTGTACGCGCCCGGTTCGTCGGTCATGGCGATGGTGATCGATGGGTTCATCATCGGCGGCCTGCGTGGCGGCCCGAACGCGTTTCTCACCGACTGGACCTTCGATCCCTACCTGAATTCGCTGTATTACACCTGGTACCAGATGTGGACTGACACGTGGTCCAACTGGCTTGGCAATGGCATCGAGGCGGCCATCAGCGCTGTGCTGGCACTGCGGGTGGCCCGCGCGGTGATCCCGTCACTCGGGGCGCGACAAGCGAGGGGCGCGGACGCCGTGGACCCGTTCGCCGAGCCTGCGGCTGAGAACGCCGGTGCCGGCGCAGCGGCCGCCACGTCGGCTGCGATCATCCCCGACGCCCTGCCGTCCGAAGGGGAGCTGGCATGAAACGGCTCGCGATGATCACCGGCATCGTCTCCGCGGTGGTGCTCGTCCTCGGCCTGGTCGAGTCCCTCACGAATTACCAGTGGGCTCAAGGCGATCAAGATCCGCTGTTCGGCGACCCGCGGATCCTGCTGAACGACGGCATGACCACACTGATCGCCGGCGGGTTCCTGCTGATCGGGTCGGTCATCATGTGGATGCTCGCGCGACGGAAAGCCGACCGCGATCAGCGGCTCTGAGCTCGTCGCGAGCGACATCTCGTTCGCCTACCTCGGCGCTACCACCGCCGCGCTCCGGCATGTGGACCTGGCTGTAGCCGCCGGGGAAGTCGTCCTGGTCACCGGCCTGTCCGGCTGCGGCAAGTCCACGCTGGCGCTGGCGCTGTGTGGGCTGATCCCGTCACGTGTCCATGGTGAGCTGCGCGGGCGCGTCAGCTTCGACGGCAGACCCCTAAGCGGGCTCCCGCCGCACGAGGCGTCTCAGCTGGTGGGCATGGTGTTCCAGAACCCGAACCTCCAGCTGATCAACCACACCGTGCAGGCCGAGGTGGCGTTCGGCCCGGAGAACCTGGCGCTGCCACAACCCGAGATCGCCGCCCGGGTGGAGTGGTGCCTCGATGTCACCGGGATGGCAGGCCTGCGGAAGGCGTCCACGGTGACCTTGTCCGGTGGCCAGAAGCAGCGCACCGCGATCGCGGCGACGCTAGCGATGCGGCCGCGAATCCTGGTCCTGGACGAGCCGCTGTCCGACCTGGACCCCATAGGCGCCCAGGAAGTGCTCGGCACGCTGCGCAGGCTCGCCAAGGACGAAGGCACCGGCGTGGTGATCATCGAGCACCGCGTCGACGAAGTAGCGCCATGGGCCGACCGGGTCGTGCTCATGGACGGCGGCCGGATCGTGCTAGACCGGCCGCCCAGGGACGCATGGGCTGACCAGGCCAGGTGGGCACGCATCGGCGTCGGTGTGCCCGACATGGTGCGGCTCGCGCACGCGCTGCCCGAGGCCTTCCCCGGTCCGCTGCCGCTATCGGTTGAGGAGGCGCTCGGCCAGGTCCGGGAGACCTGGCTAGTCCCCGCGCTGGCAGCGGCCGCCGCGGCGCGAGCTCGAGCTCAGCAGGAACTTGCCAGGAGTGGCGGCGGGCTAGGCGAGTCGAGCGCGGCGACGCCGGTGCTCGCCTGGGATCACGTCACAGTCGACTTCGACGCCAATCGCGCCGTCGACGACGTGACATTGTCGATCGCCGAGGGCGAATGGGTCGCCATGATCGGCGCGAACGGCTCCGGCAAGAGCACACTGACCGGACTGACGGTCGGCCTCGGCACGCCAAGCGCCGGCCAGGTGTACTTCCGCGGCAGCCCAGTCCGGCCCGGCAAGGTGTTCGAGCACGCGGCACAGGTGGCACTGCTGCTCCAGGCCGCGGACGAGATGCTGTTCGAGGAGACGGTTCTGCGCGAGCTCAGCTTCGGCAGCCGGTTCCGTGCTCTGCCACCAGACCCTGTCCTGGACGTGCCGGGCGCGATCGACTTCTTCGGCTTCCGTGGACTAGAGGACACGAGTCCGTGGGAGCTGAGCCAGGGCGGGAGACAGCGGCTGGCGCTGGCCGCTCTGCTGGTTGGTGCCCCGGGCGTGCTCGTGCTCGACGAGCCGACCACCGGCCAGGACGCGGAGCGGATGCGCTCCTTCCTGCGGCTGCTGGAGGCGGTCCGTGCGCGTACCGGCCTGACGGTGCTGACTGTCACCCACGACATCCGCGGGCTGGCCAGCCGGGCCGCGCGGATCGTCGTGCTGGGCCAGGGCCGGGTGCAGCTTGACGGGCCTGCCGGCGCGGTCTTCGCCCGGACCGCCGAGCTGGCGCAATGGGGCGTGCTAGCGCCACCGGTTGCCCGGCTGCAGGCTGAGTTGCTCGGCCCGGATGTCCGCGACGTGCTGCTCTCGGTAGCAGACCTGGCCGCCGCGGCCGTCTCGTTCCACGGACCCGTAGCTTCCGCGGCTGTCGACGCGAGCTTGACGGTCAGCGGCGGGCCGGCCAGGACGGCGCGGACGCCATGATGTCGTCGCTCCTCGTCCGGACGGTCATCGCCTACCTGATCGTGTTCGCCGTGCCGTTGCTGCTGCCGGTCGCGTTCTTCAAGCTGGTCGGCCTCGGCGGCCTGCGCGAACTGGTCACCTACGAAGCCCGCGACACCCCGCTGCACAACCTGGATCCGCGGCTCAAAGTGCTGTACCCGATCGCCATGGGGATCCTTAGCATCATCCTGAACTGGGACTTCATGCTGATCGTCTTTGGGCTCAGCATCCTGCCCTGGTTCTGGCTGCGGCCGTCACGGGCGAAGGTGCGCGTACTCATGGTGATGGTCGGCGGCCCGGCGCTGACGGGCTTCTGGTCACAGGGCCTGTACTACCTGCCGAACCCGCCGATCCACTTCATCTACCAGTTCCCCTGGACGATCTCCTGGCTCGGCTCACCCGGCATTACCGCCTTCGGGCTGGTCTTCGGGCTCGAGCAGACGGCGCGCGTGCTGGTGACGGTGTCGACATCGATGCTGATCCTCGTCAGTACGGATGTTGGTGACTTCACCTGGGCATTCGAGCGGTTCCGGATGCCACCGCAGGTGGGGTTCGCGCTCACTGCGGCGCTCCGGTTCCTGCCGGACATGATCGGCAGGACAACGCTGGTGCTGCGCGCGATCGAGTTGCGCGGCTACGACCTCTCCCGGCCGCGCTGGTTCCAGATGACCAAGTGGCCGGACTACGTCCGCCGGATCTGCCAGTGCGTGGTCCTGGTGACAGTCCCGCTTCTGGTCGGCAGCCTGCGCGGCACCACCACAATGGCGATGGTCGCCGACGCGCGCGGATTCGGGGCCAGCAAGCGCCGCGGCTCGCTACGCGTGCACAAGCTGACCGCCGTCGACATCGGCGGCTACGTCGTCCTCGTCGTGCTCGTTGGCACGGCGATCGTCCTCAACCACTTCCACATCGGTGCCCGCCCGTATTAGCGGGGGCTCCGGGGTTTCTTTCCCCCGGCCCGCGCAGCAGCGGCCCGTGACAAGTCCGTGCGGTCGCCCGGTACGCCGCCAGGCTCCCGGCCCGCATCGTCCGCCTCCCTAACTGACGAGGAGACCCCGATGCGATTTGACGCAGTCCTGTTCGACAACGGCGGCACGCTGACCCATCGAAGCTCGCCGGTCGCCGCGGTATGCAGCCTGGCCGCGCGGCTCGGCGTCGACATCTCCGAGGAAGACGCGGCCCGCTACTGGCGGCGGTCTAAGGAACACAGCCGAACCCTGATGGCCGAGAAGCGACAGCGCCACAACCTGTCCAGGACTGATCACCGGGATGCGTACGTGAATGGGTACGCGCCGTTCGACGAGATCGCGCCCGGACTCGCGGACCTGATGTATGACCAGTGGAAGACCAATCCGCAGACGATGGTGCCGTACCCCGATACGCCCACGGTCCTCAAGTCGTTCGCCGGGGCAGGCATCCCGATCGCGATCGTCAGCAATACGGGCTGGTCGATCAACGAGGGCTACGCGGCCGCCGGGATCGACGGATTCATCCAGACCTTCGTGCTCTCGTGCGATCTGGGCATCGCCAAGCCAGATCCAGAACCCTTCCTGATCGCCTGCCAGCGGCTCGGAGTCAGCGCGGACCGGACGCTGATGGTCGGCAACAACCGGCTTGCTGACTCTGGCTCAATCTGCGTGGGCTGTCACTGCCTGATCCTGCCGCCAGTGCCACCGGGCGCGACCCGCGGATTGCACGCGGCGGCCGATGTGGCCGGCATCGCCTGGGCCGAGTGACGCCGCGGTCGGCTCCGACGTGGCTGGCGGTGCGGAATACACCGTTTCGCGCGTTTCATAGAGCGAACTGTCGCGCCGCCTAGCGGCCATAGGGCAAGAGGTTGGACATGGTGCCCCTAGTAGGGCAGCACTAGCAACCTCGTGCCCTATGCGGGCTCTGGTTCGAGCCGTTTGCCGGCTACGCAGGCTCCTGCACGGGCCGAGCGCCGAGGTCAGCACAGTACTGGGGCCTCTCAACTGGCTGGCTGAATCCTGACAACTCGCGGGGTGACACCGACCGCAAAGTTAGGTACTATTGAGTAAGTTACTCGCCAGTAGCTCACGCCAGTAGCTCAACCGCCGATGGCACCGAGCGATGTACAGGGGAGCGGCAATGGGGCACTTCAAGAGCAACCTCAGGGACATTGAGTTCAACCTCTTCGAGGTCCTGAACAGGCAGCAACTCCTCGGCGCTGAACCATACGCCGACGTGGACGAAGAGACCGCCCGCGGCATCCTGGACGAGGTCCGGCGGCTCGCCGAGGGCCCGGTCGCTGAGTCGTTCGCCGACGCTGATCGCAATCCGCCGGTCTTCGACCCGGCCACCCATTCGGTCACCATGCCTGACTCGTTCAAGCGTTCCTATCAGGCCTTCATCGACGCCGAGTGGTTCCGGCTCGAGCTCCCGGCTGAGCTGGGTGGCACGACCGTCCCGCGCACGATCGCCTGGTCGGTCGCCGAGCTGGTGCTCGGCGCGAACCCGGCTGTCTGGATGTACGCCAGCCTTGGCTCGTTCTCGCACGCCCTGTGGATGATGGGCACGCCTGCGCAAAAGAAGCTGGCCGAGCAGGCAGTCGAGCGCCGGTGGGGTTACACCATGGTGCTGACCGAGCCTGATGCAGGCTCGGATGTCGGCTCGGGGCGGACCAAGGCCATCCAGCAGCCCGACGGCACCTGGCACATCGAGGGCGTCAAGCGCTTCATTACCAGCGCCGAGCATGACATGGCGGACAACATCCTGCACGTCGTGCTCGCGCGACCGGAAGGCGCCGGTCCGGGCACCAAGGGCCTGTCGATGTTCGTGGTGCCCAAGTACCACGTGACCGACGACGGTTCGCTCGGCGACCGCAACGGCGTCTACGTGACCAACGTTGAACACAAGATGGGGCTGAAGGCATCCACGACGTGCGAGGTGACCTTCGGCGCCGAGCACCCCGCCGTCGGGACGCTCGTCGGCGACGTGCACGACGGCATCCGGCAGATGTTCATGATCATCGAGTTCGCCCGCATGCTGGTCGGCACGAAGGCCATCGCAGCGCTCTCGACCGGCTACCTGACCGCGCTCGACTACGCCAAGACCCGGGTCCAGGGCGCGGACCTGACGCAGATGCTGGACAAGGCGGCGCCGCGCGTCACGATCATGAAGCACCCCGACGTCCGGCGCAGCCTGCTGCTGCAGAAGTCCTACGCCGAGGGGCTGCGCGCGCTTGTCCTGTATACGGCGAGTCAGCAAGACGCCGTCCAGCTGGCCGCGGCGAGGGGCGAGCGGGACGAGCTGGCGGTCGCGCTGAACGACCTGCTGCTGCCGGTCGTCAAGGGTGTCGGGTCCGAGCGTGCCTACGAGCAGCTCGCCCAGTCGCTTCAGACGCTCGGCGGCTCCGGCTATCTCCAGGACTACCCGATCGAGCAGTACATCAGGGATGCCAAGATCGACAGCCTGTACGAGGGAACGACCGCGATCCAGGGCATGGACCTGTACTTCCGCAAGATCGTCCGCAACCAGGGCGCGGCTCTGAGTCACCTGCTCGAGCAGGTGCGCGAGTTCGCGGCCGCAGATAACGGCAACGGCCGGCTGAAGGCCGAACGCGCTGCGCTGGCCAGGGCAGCAGACAACGTCGAGGGCATCGTCGGAGCGATGAACGGGTTCCTCGGCGCCAGCATGGAGCAAGCACCGCAGATCTACCGAGTCGGCCTCAACACAACGAGGCTGCTGCTGGCGCTCGGCGACCTGATCGTCGGCTGGCTGCTCGGCCGGCAAGCCGAGGTAGCGCTGGCCAAGCTCGACCAGGGTGGCCTGAGCACCAGCGACACGGCGTTCTATCAGGGCAAGGTCGCAACAGCGGGCTTCTTTGCCGCAACCGTGCTGCCGCGCCTGGCGGCCGAGCGCGAGATCGCCGAGGCGACCTCGCTCGACCCGATGGAGCTACCCGAAGAGGCTTTCTGACCCGCGAGACCAGTGTCGGCCGCCCGCGCCTCCCCCCAGCGGGCGGCCGCGCTGTCTGCGGCGTCCGGCTGGATCTGCTTGCGGGGCCGGAGCCGATCAGATCTCGTACTGAACCGCCGCGCGCGACTTGGCGCGCGGACCGCTGAACCGGCTGATGATGTCCTTGTGCTCGGCGTTGTCGCGGTAGCTGAGGTAACTGTCGACGTCGTCGAAGTCGGCGACCACGGCGAAATCAAAGTTGCCCTGGTTGATCCCCTCGTCCGGGCCTGCGTGATACGCGCGCAGCCCCGGGAGCGTCGCTGCGAGCGCCGTCAGCTCGGCCGTGAACTGCTGCTCCATCGCGTCCGTCATGTCCGGCGTCCACGTGAACAGCACGACGTGCCTGATCATTGGGTTCCCTTCGCAGCGGCCAGCGCCAGTACCAAGAGGCACCAGCACTAAACCCTAGGCCTCACGACCAGGCGAGCATCGTCAGCGGGTCGGTCAGCATGGCGCCGACGTCCCGCAGCACCGCTGAGCCGAGGTCTCCGTCCACCAGCCGGTGGTCGAACGACAACGCCAGCGTGCACGCCTTGCGCACCGCCAGCTGCCCGTCCACGACCCACGGCGCGTCCTTGACCTGGCCGAACGCCAGGATCGCAGCCTCGCCGGGAGACAGGATCGGGGTGCCGGTATCGACCCCGAAGATGCCCACATTGGTGATCGTGATGGTGCCGTGCGCCATGTCAGCGGGAGTCGTCTTGCCCGCCCGCGCGGTCTCGGCCAGCTGCGCCAGCGCCCTGGCCAGCTCCGGCAAGGTCATCGCGTGCGCGTCCTTGACGTTGGGCACTACCAGCCCCCGCTCGGTCGCAGCCGCGATCCCCAGGTTGACGTAGTGCTTGACCACGATCTCCTGCGCGGCCTCGTCCCAGCTCGCATTGACCATCGGGTGCCGCGCGGCAGCGACGATCAGCGCCCGCGCGACCAGCAGCAGCGGCGACACCTTGACCTCGGCGAACTCCGGCAGCGTGCGCAGCCGCGCCGTCGCCTTCATCGTCTCGGTGATGTCGATCTGCAGGAACTCGGTCACGTGCGGCGCGGTGAACGCGCTCGCCGCCATCGCCGCGGCGGTGTGCTTGCGCACGCCCCTGATAGCGATCCGTTCCTCACGCGCGACGGCCGTCACTGCCCGGTCGGTTCGGATGGGAACGGGGCCGCTTGTGTTCTCCACCGCCGCCTGCTGGACGTCGTCCCTGGTAATCGACCCGTTCGGCCCGGTCCCTGCGAGCGAGCCGAGGTCAACGCCCAGATCCCTGGCCATCTTGCGCACCGGCGGCTTCGCCAGCGCCGTGGCCGACCGCGCGACGCCGTTGCCAGAGGCCGCTGACCCGTCCGCCGCCGTCCCATTCGCCGCCTGCGCAGGCTCCGCCGGCCGGAGCGGCCGCACGGAGCCGGCCTTCTGCGCTGGCGTCGTCTGCGTTGGCGTCGTCTTGCGGGCGCGCCGGCTGGTCGTGCCGAGCTTGACGCCGTAGCCGACCAGGACTGCCTGGCGCTCGGCCTTGGGCGCCGGGCTCCCGTGCATGCCGGGCTCGACCGCGACATCGATCGGCGGGGACGGGACCAGGTCCTCGGTCTCGCTGATCGCGCGCTGCACCCGTGCCTCTGCCGGGATCACGGTGTCCGGCGCGATCGCGGCTTCGGCCTGTACCGAACTGGCGTCCGCGCCAACGTTGACCGAGATGATCGGCGTGCCGACATCGGCGGTCTGGCCCTCGGGGACGAGCAGGCTCGCGACGACACCCTCGTACGGACTCGGCAGCTCGACGATGGCCTTGGCGGTCTCGATCTCCACGATGATCTGGTTGACGATGATCTGATCACCGGGCTTGACGTGCCACCTGACGATGTCGGCCTCGGTCAGGCCTTC
>DATHPF010000078.1:0-3499 GCA_035484155.1 Streptosporangiaceae bacterium | reverse complement strand
TCCAGCCGCCCCAGCGGGGCATGACCAGGGTGAATCCTGTTCGCACGAGGCGGCGGCCGACGCGGCGGCTCATCGCTTTCAGGTCGGCGTCGGACTCGGCGTGGCTCAGCTGGGCACGCCAGCGGGGCAGGAGGTCGCCTATGTCGCCATTCGTTTCCCTGGCGAGCAGCGACGTGGGACGGTACCTGGGCAGCTGGGCCGCCAGGTCCTCGCCGATCAGCGGCGTGCACAGGCACGCGACGAACCAGCCGAGGTCGTAACGTTCAAGGTCGCTGAGCGTCGCCGTGCTGGCGAGCCCGATCCCCACGCCGTTGATCTGGGTGAACCTCGTGTCGAGTATGCTCTCCAGGGCGGCCACGGCCTCGCGGTCGGCGTCAGTTGGCTCATGCCGCAGCGCGAGCAGCATGTCGAGATCGGATACTCCTGGCACGGCTGTGCCGCGGGGAATGCTCCCGTAGAGATAGCCGCTGTGCAGGCGATCGGGGCCGAAGCTGTCCAGGATGGCCGCCTTGGCCGCCGCTACGACAGTCGCGAATGCTCTCGGCACGAGGGCGAGATCCCCCTCGCGCCTGATGAAACCATCGCGGTCAAGCCCCGGCGCGCGCATGCTCGCATGCTAGCGGCGCCGGGAACCGGCCTCACCAGCCACGGAACTGGCTGTCCGTGGTCCAGAACAGTACGAGCAAGGTCAGCCAGGCCAAAGCGGCGACGGAGACCAGAAGGCGCCTACGCGGGTATCCGGCGGACCAGCGACCGCCCAGCATCGCGGCCCTGCGCGCAAGCCCGGCAACGATGTAAACCGACCCGGCGACCGGCAGGGCCTCCAAAAATATGCTGATGAAATCGGCGCTGGCTGCCGCGTACTGGCGGCCAGCGGCCGCCGTCGCCATGAGGTGCGCCTGCAGGCTCGAGGAACGCCACAGCGCGCGGTCCATCGCGGGGAGATGCAGCAGCATGTACCCCAGGGTGAATACAAGCAGCGGGATGACGCATAGCACCCAGCCGGTCACTATCATCCGGGCGTTCCGCCGCATTCCGGCGATCCGCGGATCCCTGCGGTCCCTGAACAGGGCCCTTTTCAAGATGGGTACCACGCGAGCGAACAAGTCGGGAACACCGATGAGATCACTGAGAATGAAGTAGCCGTCGAAACGAACGAACGGGAGCAGTTGCTCCAGCATCTCCAAGTGTGTAATGGCGATGACGAGGAGCAGGATCTCGGACGAGGTGGCCGCGTAGAGACCCGCCAGGGCCAGGATGAAGATCAGGTCGAAATACAGGCCGCCGAGGTCGGTGCGCAGCCGGCCGCCGCGGCTGAGCCGATACGAGTCGGTGACGTTGGTGAAGAACGACGGCCAGACCAGGTAGATCCCGACGCCGATCCTGCCCGACCGCGCGCCGCCGTAGCGGCAGCCCGCCGCGTGCCCGAACTCGTGGAATAGGCCGGAGCCTGCGGACAGGGCGAATACGACGACCAGGTCGACCGGGTCGCGGAGCACCTGCTGAGCCCCGGCGCTCAGCCCGTGGATGGCGAACACCCAGTAGTCCATGCCCGCGACGCTGACGAGGACAGCCACGATCACGGGCCACCGGAACAGCGGCCGGAAGAACATCCCGACGGCGTTCGCGGCGCGCTCGGGCAGGAGCGTGCCGCGAGCCCTGAGCGCGAGCAAGGGGTTGGCCCTCGGCAGGGTGCGTGGCGCGCCGTTGGTGGCGAGTATGCCGAGGGGCAGCAGCTTGGCGGTGATGACGTAGCGGACCTGGTCGGCGTTCAGTGGCCGGCCGAGGTCATCGCTGACTAGGTCCGCGATCGCCGGCGCGTCGCGGGAGCCGTCGATTCGGGACGCCACGAGGTAGAGCAGCCGGGACATCTGGATGACCTGGCCATCGGCCCGCCGCACCAGCGAAGGCGGCTGGCTGTCGCCAGAGTTCCGGAACTCGCCGAGCAACTCGACCCCCTCGGCCAGCCTGGGAGGGTCAGCGATGACGGGTGCGTCGCCAGTGGACAGGGCGGATGTCGTGAGATGGGTACTCATGGATTCTGTGGCAGCGCTCACGGTTCTGCACTTCTCTCCAGTGGACTAGGACACGACGGCCGCAAGACTTGATTGGAAGGGAAAGGGGCCACCCGGGTGCGGCCGGGCGGCCCCTTTCCCTTCCGGCCGCTAGCGCGTCCCCGCAGTTACGCACACAGCAGGCCATCGGTGAAGGTCGGCAAGGTACTAGCCGAGAATGCCCTGAAGGCCAAGGATGTTGACGTTGTTGTTGTCGGCCTGGACGTTGATCAGGCCGAACTGGTCGTAGTTGCCGGAGCCGTTTACGTTGCCCTGCCCGACCTGGGTGACGCTCGAGCTGCCGTGGCTGCCGAAGGCGGTCTTGCACCCGCACCTTGACGACAGGGTCTCCCGGCTGGGGAGCAGCTCGGCGCGCTCGGACTCGAGCTCTTCCATCGTGATAGCGGTGGTGGACATTGAAGCCTCCTTTTGGAGAGAGCCATCTCGGTACTTTGTACGCTCTTACGCGTACAGACCGTACGGTCATCACCGTACAATAGTATTTGGGATCAGTCAACGCGAGAATCGCAGCTGACCCTCTAGGCACCGAGCAGGGTTTAGGTTGATAGGTATGGCGGCGCACACGGCGGATGGCAGGGCGGATCTTCCGGGGGAGGGACCGGAAGCCGACGCGACTGCCCCAGAGCGTGCGATCAACCCGCTGCAGCGCTTGATCCAGGAACGGCTGCGCGACCGCGGCTGGTCGTACGGAGATGTCGCCCGGCGCGGCGGCCTGCCCCGGTCCACGGTCTATACGCTCGCCACCACGCGGAACCTGGTCCGGCCGCCACTCCCGGCCACCATCGACGCGCTCGCCAAAGGGCTCGACGTGCCCGTCTCCGTGGTGCGCACCGCCGCGGCCGAGTCCACTGGACTGCACTACTACGACGAAGCCCCAGCCGGGCAGCGGGAGCCTGGCGATCAGGAGCGAGAGCTCCTGATCGCCAGCATCGACGAGTTGTCGCCCGACGACCGCCGTCACGTCGCCGCGCTCGTCGAATCGCTCCGTAAGCGGGATTCCTCCCCTCACCAGCCGCGCTTACCGCGCGACTTCGGCTGGGCTATTCCAGCTGCCTCACTCCATTGGCCAGCTCGCGGACACCCCGAGCTGATCGGCGAGTTCCTCATAGGGATCCTCCGGTAGGACCAGGCGGGCGACCCGCAGGATCGCCCTGGGGTCCTCGCCGGGCGGCCGCAGTACGCAGACCGTGTGATCGGCCTTGTTATGGGTCACGACCAGTCGGTCGTAGTCGGCTAGGACGATGTGAGGCTCTTGTGTAATCAAGGGTTCAACCTCCGGTGATTCGCGGGGGGAGGGGGTCTCGGGCTTGGCATTCCTGGCCATGGCCTGACGACGCCGGCGGGCGATCGCAAGGACCAGTTCGGCAAGGAAGACAGCCCCTATGAGCAGGCCTGCCGCCAGGAGCATGATCCGCAGCCACCCC